>CAYNKW010000412.1:0-3708 GCA_964397845.1 uncultured Anaerolineae bacterium | reverse complement strand
AAGATCAAGAATTCTCCCCCCATCATCGACCTCTCTGAAGCCAGGATACAGCCTCTTCAGATCGGCCTTGGGATGGGTAATGATTTCCACATCTCCCTGATAATCTTCTAAAGGGGGATCCAAACCTGAAACGGCATTATAGAGTGACCCCACAGCGTACTCTTCCAGCAAATCTTCGATTTCATCCATCTCGCTGACCCGCTTCAGGATGGTCTGCCCAGACTCATTGATCTCCATGGCCAATATATTCTCCGGATCGAATTGACTAATGAGGACGGGAGAGTGAGTAGCGATGAGTACTTGTTTTTTCCATTCCCCCGTAGCAAGCTTGACGGCTTCCCCAAAAACGGCCAGGGCATAGGGATGAAGGGATATTTCAGGCTCATCACCGCTCAGACAGCGGTCATGTCGATAGGTTATTCTCTCTGAGCATGCCAGGGGACAGTACGTGGCTCGTGCTTTGTGCTGTTGTGGACGACCTTCCTTCAACTTTGCTCTCAGAACCCAGGTGTGATATAATAGCTTTGGAAAGCAAGAGAAATGCCGTAGGGGATGCGTCATTCTCCTCGCAACATGGCCCGCCGCCTACCTCGGCCCACCGACGACCAGCCTCTCCGTCTGAGCCACGGCCAACCGCTCGGCTGAGTTCGCGACGAGGCCTGTCCTCACATGACGAGAACAGGGTAACGCCCATGCCTACCAACTATGACGTTATCATCGTCGGAGCCGGGCCGGCCGGCATCTTTGCTGCGTTGGAACTGAGCCAGCACTGCGAGCTATCGATTGCCATCCTGGAAAAGGGCCCAGACATTGACGAGCGGGTCTGCGCCGCCCGGCTGCCCGGTGGCCGGTGCATCCGTTGTAAGACCTGCTCCCTGCTCTCTGGCTGGGGCGGGGCCGGCACGTTCAGCGACGGCAAGCTCACCCTCTCGCCGTCCGTAGGCGGCCGCCTGCCGGACATCATCGGCGAGGAGCGCACTGCCCAACTGATCGAGCAGGTGGACGGCATCTACGTTGGCTTTGGGGCCAGCGGGCCGGTGCACGGCACGCGCACTGACGAGATCGAAGAGCTGGAGAAGCGTAGCGCCCTGGCCGGGATGCGCCTGCTGAACGTGCCCATCCGCCACATGGGCACCGAGCGCAGCGCCGACGTCCTCCACGCCATGCGCGCCGAACTGACCCGCCGGGGCATCCACATTGCCGACCGCACCGAGGTGACCGGCATCCTGGCCGAAAACGGACGCGCCACCGGCGTCGTCGCCGTGGGCAGGGAGACCTTTCGGAGCCGCTTCGTCGTCGTCGCCCCAGGACGCGAGGGCGCGCAATGGCTCTCCGGCATCGCTGCCCAGCTCAAGTTGTCTCTCACCGTCAACCCGGTGGACCTGGGCGTCCGCGTTGAGTTGCCGGCCGAAGTGCTCCGCCTGCTTACCGACCTGCTCTATGAGCCCAAGCTGCATTATTACTCCCGCGCCTTTGACGATAAGGTGCGCTCATTTTGCGTCTGCCCCTACGGCGAAGTTGTCGCCGAGTGGATGGACAACGTGATGACTGTCAACGGCCACTCCTACGCCGATCGCCGCACGACCAACACCAACTTTGCCCTGTTGGTCAGCAAGAACTTTACCGAGCCGTTCAAAGACCCCATCGCCTACGGCAAATCCATCGCCTGGCTGGCTAACCTCCTCAGCGGCGGTATCATTGTGCAGCGTCTCGGCGACCTGGAGCAGGGGCGGCGTTCCACGGCGCAACGCCTGGCGCGCAGCATCGTCACCCCTACCCTCAAAGAGGCCACACCTGGCGACCTCAACCTGGTGTTGCCCTATCGTTACGTCGTCAATCTGCTAGAGATGCTCCACGCCATGGACAAAATCGCACCTGGCGTCGCCTCGCGCCACACCCTGCTCTACGGCGTGGAGGTCAAGTTCTACTCGTCGCGCCTCAGACTGACCCCCGAGCTAGAGACCGAAGTGAGAAACCTCTTTGCCGCTGGCGATGGCGCGGGTGTCACACGCGGCCTGGTGCAGGCCTCGGCCTCGGGACTGATCGTGGCCCAGGCCATTCTCAATCGCGTACCGTAGTCGAGAATTGCCCTCACTGCCAGAGTAGAGTATAATCCGAGCAAGACCGTCCCGTCCTGCCAGGAGAACCCGATGGAGTACCTGGACTTTGACCTCCGCATCACCGCCGAAAACGGACAAACGTACGTCGAGGTGCTAAACTCCCCGGCGGGCCAGACGCCCCGTCCAGAGCTGGTGCCCGCGCCCCACGACTGGGCCGAGTTGAACGCCGCTATGGAGCGGCTTCACAACCTGGACGCCGACGGGGCACTCTTGCGCGAATTGGGCACGCGGCTTTATCAGAGCCTGTTTCCGCCGTCGGTAAACGCACTGCTGGCCCGCTCCCTTGGCATGACTGGCCATGACAAGCCGTTGCGCCTGCGCTTGCACATAGACGACCCCGGCCTGGCCAGTCTGCCCTGGGAATACCTGTTCGATGCCGGCCAGACTCGTCGCTTCATGGCCCTCTCCCCCACTACTCTCCTTGTCCGCTTCATCGAGTGGGCCGAGCCGCAACTGCCGTTGGCCGTCTCCCCACCTCTCAAGATCCTGGTCATCGTTTCCAGTCCGTCCGACATGATGCCCCTGGATACCGACCGCGAAAAGACCGCCATCCAGGAAGCGCTCCAGGAACTGGTCGCTGGCGGCCAGATCGAAGTCGTGTTCCTCGAAGAAGCCACGCGCAACGCGCTGCAAGACCGGCTGCGCGAGGGGTTTCACATCCTGCACTTCATCGGCCACGGCGTCTTTAGCCGGGGTCGAGGCCACCTGGTGATGGAGGACGAGGGCGAGCGCAAGCGTTTGTTGGACGCCGAGACACTGAGTTACTTCTTGTTAGATACCCCGGTGCGTTTGGCCGTCCTCAACGCCTGCGAGACGGCCCGCATCCCGGGGGATGGCAACCCTTTTCTGGCCGTTGCCCCGGCGCTGGTGCGCTTTGGCGTGCCAGCGGTGGTGGCCATGCAATTCCCCATGCCCGACGAGGCGGCGCACACCTTTGCCTGCGAGTTCTACGCCGCCCTGGCCGACGACCTTCCCCTGGAGCAATGCGTGGCCGAAGCCCGCAAAGCCATTATGGGCGACTTTGGCCTCGGCCAGCCCGACTGGGGCATTCCGGTACTCTACAGCCGTGCCTCCGATGGGCGCATCTTTACCAAGGAAAAACGTCACTGGGCTGCCGACCTGCTCCGCTTGGCCGACATCCTCCGTGAGCAAAAGGACCTTCACGACCGCCTGCAAAATCTGCTCACCCGCCTGGACTCCTTCAGTTTGGCCGTCAGCAGCATGGCCTCCATCGGCGACCGGGAGCGCGACATGCTGAATCAATACTGGGACAGTTGTCGTTTCGAGATACGACGGCTCATCAGTTTTGCCGAGGAGATTCAATACATTGAACAACCGTACAAAGTGACCGAGGACGCAGTTCAGGGTCCTCGATGGATGGCCGACATCATCGGACTTTGTGCCGAGATAGAGAGCGCACTCAAAGGATTCGACCCCCTGCCCGTGAGAGACCGCGCCAACGAACTGGATCACGTCTGCAAAATGTACCTCATCGAAGCGGACAAGGCCATGCGCGAAGTTGCCCGGCAGGTATCGGAATTGGCCGCCGACGTGATGGAGAAAATCGCAAAGTAATACCGAGAAACGT
>CAYNKW010000411.1:0-3736 GCA_964397845.1 uncultured Anaerolineae bacterium | reverse complement strand
CTCTCGCAAACGGGCTTCATTATACTGTGGCAAGGGGGGCAAGTCAAGAGGAGGCCAGCGAGCGTGCGAAAGGCTATTTTTCAACAGAATCATGGAAAGCGCGGCTACCCAAAGCCATCGCTTTTAGCGGAAGGCCCAGGCCTCGTCGCAGACGCCGCATTTGAGACAGCCCGACGGCGGGCAGGCAGGGGTGACGTCACCAGCCTCGGCGCGCTTCCAATCCCAGTCCAGGTAGTCCTGGCTGACGCCGGTGTCTACGACTTCCCAGGGCAACTGCTCGCCGGGAGTGCGTTGGCGGAGGTATTCTTCGGCGGCCAGGCCCGCGTCGCGCAGGGCACGACGCCAGCCGGCCAGGGAGGGCTTGCCGGGCAGGCGAGCCAGGACGCAGGCCAGCCGCCGGTCGCCCCGGGCCAGAGTGCCCTGGACGGCCGCCCAGGCGGGGCTGTCGGCCCGCACGCCGACCCCGCGCGGCTCCAGCGTCCGGCGGAGCGTGCGCAGCCGGCGCTCAACCGTCTTGACCGGCGCCATGGCCACGCGCTGGAAAGGTGTGTGTGCCTTGGGCACGTAAGGGGTGGCGTCTATGATCACGCGGCCCCGAAATCGCGCCTTGACACGCAACGCGAGGCCGGCAATCGCCGCCACGTCTTCTTCTGTCTCGGTGGGCTGGCCGATCATAAAGTAGAGCTTGAGCCGATGAAAGCCATAGTGAGCGGCCAGGTCGGCGGCGTGCAGCACGTCGTCTTCGGTCTGAGTCTTGTTGATGAACCGCCGCAATCGCTCGCAGCCGGCCTCCGGCGCAATCGTCAGGGTGCGCGTGCCACTCTCGGCCAGGGCACTGATCAATGGCTCCGAGATGGGATCCACCCGCATGGACGAGGCCGACAGCCGCGCGCCCATGCGGCGCAGCTCGGCAGCCAGTTCGTCAATCTGCGAGTGGTCCGAGACGGCAGCGCTGACCAGGCCCACGCGGTCGCGGTATTTCAGCCCGCGCGCCACCTCGCGTAGCACCGTCTCGATGCTCATCTCGCGCCTGGGGCGGTAGATGTAGCCAGCCAGGCAGAAGCGACAGCCTCGTCCGCAGCCCCGGCCAATTTCGATGAGCAACCGGTCACCGAATTCGGTGTCGGGGCAAAAGATGGCCGTGACCGCGGGTTGGGTGTCGAGGTTGCGGAGCCATTGGCGGCGAATCGGTTGGAAGGTTAGAAGGCCCTTGGTCTTTTGGCCCAAGGACCCTTGGTCCTCAGGCCCAAGGACTGAGGGCAAAAGGTTGGAAGGCTGGTGAAGGGCAGGGACGTAGAGGCCGGGAAGACGGGCTATCGCGGCCAGAAGGGTGGGCCGGTCTTCCTGGGCGGCATCGCGCAGGAGGTCGAGCAGGGGGGGGAGGATGACCTCGCCTTCGCCAATGGCAATGGCGTCAAAAAAGGGGGCCAGGGGTTCCGGGTTGGCGGTGACGGCGGGACCGCCGGCAATGAAGAGCGGATGGCGCCCGTCCCGCTCTTCGGCCCAGAGGGGCAGGCCAGTCCGCCGCAACATTGCTACCAGGTTGAAATAGTCCATCTCGAAGGAGACGGAGAAGCCCAGCAGAGCAAAATCGCGCACGTCGCGGCCCGACTCCAGCGAGCGGAGCGGCCCGGTCTCTGCACCGCCGCCGTTCCAAAAGACGCGTTCGCAGACCACGTCAGACTGGGCGTTGAGCAGGCGATACAAAGCGTGAACGGCCAGGCTGGACATGCCCAGGTAGTAAGTGTTGGGGAAGGCCAGCGCTATCGGCAGCCGGCCACCCCACTCTTTGTAAACGGTGCCGGTTTCGCGCTGTAACAGATCCCGGCGGCTGGGAGCAGACTTGCGCCTCAAATTGAGCCTTTCGTAACCAGGCACGCAAACGCGAAAATCACCCCCCTGCCAGCCGGGTGCCGCACTTGCCGCAGAACTTTTTACCAACGGGACTCTCGTGGCCACAGTTGGGGCAGACGACGGCCGGCTTTTCGCGGAGGGATCCGCATTTGCCACAGAACTTGCGACCGGGTGGCAGAGGACTGCCGCAGTTCCAGCAGGCTACGGTCAGCTTTTTCCGTGCCTGGCGGAGCAACTCGGCAGTGTCACGGTAGGCGTCGTCCTGGACGACGATCTCTTCCAGCAATGTGGCCGCCCCAGCCCAGTCCTCCAGGGTGATGGCTGCCTGGGCGCGACTGTAGCGTTGGGCCAGCGCAGCCTCGGCGTCGAGCCCCTCTTGTGCCCGGTCCAGCAGCGTAGTCAGGTCTCTGTAGTCCGGCTCCAGCGCCTGCAATTGATGGAGCATCGTCAGCGCAGCGGCCCACTTGCGGCCCACGAGAGCGGTCATCGCCTGCCGGTAGAGGTCTTCCAGGTGCTGGTACTTTTCCAGGAGCGTATCCACGCCGCGATAGCCAGGGTCGAGTTCCTGGATGCGGCCCAGCAGGTCGAGGATGCGATCCCACTGGCGGGCTGTCTGGGCTTCTTCCATCTGGGCGTAGAGCTTTTCCAGCGTCTGCGCCTTGGCCTGGGCCTCGCGGATGACTGCGATGCGATTGCTCACGTCACGATAGCCGGGACCGGCGGCGGCTTTCAAGGTCTGGAATCCGGCCAGCGCTTCGTCCCACCGTTCGGCGTCGAGGGCTTGCAAGGCGCGCTGGTACTGCCCTGCCCACTCGCCCTGCTGCTGCGCCTCGGCCAGGCGGGACTGGGCAGCGTCATAGTTGGGGTCATCGGACGGCACCTTGCTCAGCCACTCGATGGCCTCGCTCCAGTGCTCCTCCTCGATGGCCAACGACCCTCGCCCGTAGGGCGTGGCAGGTGGCGGCGACGGCGGGGGAGCCGCCTCAACGGCGGCCAGAATCCCAGAAAAGACCTCGTGAAAGTCCTCGACGAGGCGGTCGGGCCGTTTGACCTGGCCGGTCTGATAGCTGAGATACTCGATGTCGCGTTCGAGGGCACTCTCGTTGAGGAACAGCACGTCGCCCTGCCAGGCAATCACCAGCGGGTGGAGGCTGAGGTGCGGCACGTCTTTGTCGCGGCGGCAGAGATACAGTTGCTCCTCGGTTTTGTAGGCGGCGGGCTCTTGGGCCACGTAGGCGTTCTTCATGCGCGTGGGGGGAGTGCTGCCCATAAAGCTTATCATCTCGTGGGCGTACTTGCCCCGCCGCAGCCGCACGTCCTCGATGTAGACCAGCCGGTGGTCGCGCAGGAAGGCGAGTTGCCCCAGCATCTCCTCCAGTCCCTCAAAGAGCGGGTCAATCAGTGGCTCACACTGGGCACGAGTCAGTGCACCGTGGCCGACGGTCTTGTTGCGGTAGTTGATCACCAGGTCGAAAAACTGGCGCAGGGAGAGAGAAGTCGCGTGGCTGTCATTCCGCCCCCGGAGAAAGTTGCGCAGTGCATTGTAGGTGCGGCAAAGGGCGGGTCGCTCCCGGCTCTTTTGAAAGTAGGCCTCGTACATCTCGGAGATAAAGAGGGCATCTCGCTGGCCAGTTCGGTCATAATAGGCGAGAACCTCCCGCAGGAAACCGTTCCATTGGCCCAGCGACGGGCGCGACAGACCGCGCAGCACCCGGTTCACCTTCTCGTCGTCGCCCGCCTGGCGCACGTATTGAGCGATGGCGGTGGAGGCCAGGTATTTGAGCGTAACCTCGAACAACCTGAGTCGCTGGTCGTGGGCAATCATCACTTCGCGGACGTTATCGGCGTTGTGATAGGTCAGAGCGATGGGGTAGGGATAGCG
>CAYNKW010000410.1:0-3744 GCA_964397845.1 uncultured Anaerolineae bacterium | reverse complement strand
TGCTCGCCATCGCCAAGCGGATACCTGCTTACCAGCAACTCCTCGACGCGCTGCCCGGCGGTGAGCGGGATGAACCGCGCCGCGGTCACGGAAACCACCCGCCTCCGCTGCAGCTCCTCAACGCTGCCCGCCCCTACTTGCTGGCCGCGCTCCACGCCGACCTGAACCGCCCCCTGGTGGCCATCGTCGCCCGAACCGACCGGGCCCGCCAGGTATTCCAGCAATTGCGCGACTGGTCGGCGACGCCAGAGTGCGTGCTGCTCTTCCCGGAACCGGACGCCTTGCCCTACGAACGCATCCCCTGGTCGAGAGACACGGTCCGCGGCCGGCTCAGCGTACTCGCCGCTCTATCCGGGCCCAGGCCACCCCTCATCGTTGCCAGCGCCCGGGCACTAATGCAGCCTACCCTCCCGCCGCGAGAGTTGCGCCTGGGCACGCGCGCCTACCGCCTGGGGCAGTGCATCTCGCTGGAAAAGACCCTGGCCCGCTGGCTGGGGATCGGTTACGAACCAGCCAGCGTCATTCAAGAAGCGGGCACGTTTAGCCGGCGGGGCGGCATTGTGGACGTCTTTTCGCCGCAGATGCGCCACCCCGTCCGCATCGAACTCTTTGGCGACGAGATTGACTCACTGCGTACCTTTGACCCCGCCACCCAACGATCGCTGGAGCGCATCACCGAGTTCACCCTGATCCCCGCCACCGAGGCCTTACCCCGCCTCGGTCCTCACGCCGCAGAACGCCTGGCGGGCCTGGACATTGCGAACTTTCACACGCCGGCTGCTGCCGAGTTTCGAGGTGATTGGGAAGCTTTGGCCGCCGGGGATTGGTTCAAAGGGATCGAGTTCTACCTGTCCTACCTCTACTCGCACCCGGTCTCGCTGCTGGAGCACCTGCCCGAAGATACGCTTCTCGCTGTGGACGATCTGGTGGACCTGGAGGCCACCGTCGGCGACCTGGAAGCGCAGGCGGTGAATCTTTGCCGTGACCTCGTTGCCGCTGGCGAAGTCTCGATCGATTTCACCGTGCCCTACCTCACCTGGGACGAGTTGCACGATCAGATCGCCGACCGCCTGCCGCTGGTGCTGGGCTACGACGAGTGGAGCGAAGCCAATGACGACACTGCCAGCGACGAACCCACCTCCCTGCGGGCCGTCTTTCGCCCCGGACCGCGCTACGCCGGTCAACTCAAGCGGCTCATGGAAGACTGGCGGATCATGCGCCGAGGTGACCAGCGTATCGTCGCCGTCAGCCGGCAGGCCCCTCGGCTGGCCGAGCTGTGGGGCGAGCGCGAGGCCTACCTCCCGCCGGTGGAGGACGTCGCTGAAGCACCCGGCCCCGGCGGACTGATCATCGTCCAGGGCACGCTGGCCGAGGGCTGGGTGCTGCGCTGTCCTGACGCCCTGGAGACACGTGACGCTGAGCCCCCTGCTGTGAGCCCAGTCGAGCCACACGCCCTCTACCTGCTCACCGATGCCGAACTGTTTGGCTGGGCGCGCCCACAGCCGCGTCGCCGCCCGCGCCCCCGCGCCGTCACCGCCGAGGATTACTTTGCCGACATGCAGCCCGGCAATTACGTCGTCCACATCGAACACGGCATTGGGGTCTTTCGCGGCCTGGCCAAAATGGAGATTGACGGCGCCGAGCGGGAATATCTCCAGGTGAACTATGCCGAAAACGACAAACTCTACGTTCCCATCCACCACGCCGACTGCCTGGGCCGCTACGTCGGCGCGACCGACCGCCTACCGAAAATCAGCCGTCTGGGCACCGCCAGTTGGGCGCGCGTCAAAGCGCGGACCAAGCGCGCCGTCGAAGAGATCGCCCATGACCTGCTGGCCCTCTACTCCGCCCGCCAGGTCGTTCCCGGCCACGTCTTCTCGCCCGATGATCCCTGGCAGGCCGACCTGGAAGCCGCCTTCCCCTACATCGAAACCGAAGATCAGTTCCGTGCTATCGAAGAGGTCAAAGCCGACATGGAAAAGCCGCGTCCCATGGATCGCCTCATCTGCGGCGACGTGGGCTATGGCAAGACCGAGGTGGCGCTGCGGGCCGCCTTCAAAGCGGCGATGGATGGCAAGCAAGTGGCCGTCCTGGTGCCCACCACCGTCCTGGCCCAGCAGCACTATCGCACCTTCTCGCGGCGGCTTAACCCCTTCCCCGTCGAAGTCGAGATGCTCTCTCGCTTTCGCTCTCGCCGGGAACAACAAGATATCCTTCACCGCCTGGTCGCTGGCACGCTGGACATCACCATCGGCACTCACCGGCTCCTTTCCCAGGACGTGGTCTTCAAAGAGCTGGGCCTGCTGATCATTGACGAGGAACAGCGCTTCGGCGTGACCCACAAAGAACGGTTGAAGCAGATGCGCACCGAGGTAGACGTGCTCACCCTCACCGCCACCCCTATCCCCCGCACCCTTTACATGTCGCTGACCGGCGTGCGAGACATGAGCACTATCAATACCCCGCCGGAAGAGCGGCTGTCCATCAAGACCCACGTCGGTGAGTGGGACGACACGTTGGTGCGCCAGGCGGTGCTGCGCGAACTGGATCGCGGCGGCCAGGTCTATCTCGTCCATAACCGGGTGCAGACGATCCACATCGCGGCAAGAAAGTTGGCCCGCCTGGTGCCGGAGGCCACCTACGCCATCGGCCACGGCCAGATGCGCGAGGCCAACCTGGAGCAGATAATGCTCGATTTCGCCGACGGCAAGATTGACGTGCTGGTCAGCACCACCATCATTGAGAGCGGGTTGGATATCCCCAACGTCAACACCCTGATCGTGGACCAGGCCGACCGCTTTGGGCTGGCACAACTGTACCAGTTGCGCGGGCGCGTTGGCCGGGGCGGCGTCCGTGCCTACGCCTACTTTTTCTACAAGCCAGGTGGTCGCCTCACCGAGACCGCCCGCCAGCGATTGCAGACCATCTTTGAGGCCACCGACCTGGGCGCCGGGTTCGGCATCGCCATGCGCGATCTGGAGATCCGTGGCGCGGGCGACATCCTCGGCCGCCGGCAGCACGGCCACATCAGCGCCGTGGGCTTTGACCTGTACACCCGCCTGCTGGCCCAGGCTGTTCGCGAGCTCAAGGGCGAAGCCGATCCTCACGTGCTGCCCCAGGACACTGCCTATCTGATGCCGCTGCGCGAGGCAGTGAACATAAACCTACCCATCCCCGTCTACCTGCCGGGCAATTACGTGAGCGACGCCGACCTGCGCCTGCGCCTCTATCGCCGCATGGCCGGCCTTACCAGGATGCCCCAGGTAGACGAGCTGGAAGCCGAGTTGGTCGACCGCTTCGGCCCGCTGCCACCTCCCGCCGCCAACCTGATTTACCAGCTTCGCCTCAAAGTGCTGAGCATCGCTGCTGGCGTGCAAGGCATCCTCACCGACGACGCGCGGCTGGTCATTCGGATCGAGGGCCTGGAAAAGCAAAACCGGGCCGCTTTGCAGGCCCGGTTACGCAGCGTCGCGAAAGACGTGATTGTCGGTCGCCGCCACGTCTGGCTGCCAATGGACGACGAAGAAACCTGGCGTGTGAAACTGGTCAGGGTGCTGAGTGAGTTAGAGGTCTGACAATTCTTCCGTCTTGTGAAAATGGAGGCGCACTCAGACCTCGGAGGTCTTGAAAATCTACAACCAGAGAGGAACTTTATTCATAATGAGTCGAGTTATCTATACTCAGAGACCGGGTAAAATCCGCCACCGACATCGCCGTACCATAGCTGAGGCGCTGCGCCGCCTG
>CAYNKW010000409.1:0-3748 GCA_964397845.1 uncultured Anaerolineae bacterium | reverse complement strand
CCACACTCACACCGACCCCCTCGCCTACACCGACCCCAGTGCCGCCCACGCCGACGCCTACCCCCACAGTCACACCCACAACGCCGCCAAGCACGATGCACGTTGACGACATCCAAATGAGCTACCTCCAACTGAACAAGGTAAGATACGAGGTCTCGGCCGATATCACTATCAAAGACCAGATCGCCAACCCGGTGGATGGAGCCACGGTAAGCGCACAATGGACACAGCCCAACGGCAAGCTGGTCAACCAGCAGCAGGTTACGGGTGCCACAGGTGTCGCCTCGTTTGACATCCGTTCCAAGGCAGGTACCTATCAGATCTGCGTCACCGACATAACAAAAGCTGGCTGGATCTACGATCCGAGTCAGAACGTGAAAACGTGTGAAACTTTGACAGTGCCATAGGGCAGCAGTAATGTTCGCTCTGGCGTAGCCCAGGTTCGAGGGGGGACAGTCAACGACGACTGTTCCCCCTTTTGTCGTAGTGCGGACCACCTTGCCGTTTAGGGTGGACCTGGTTCAGCGGTATCACCTATCGCCAGGCAGCGCGAATCTCCACACTCCTGTCAGAGGGGTGGCACTCTTTGCGCTGATAGTACGACAACTGAGCCAGGCCCTACTCCTACACCTGACACCACTCCTGGTTTCACTGATCCGAGAGGGTGGCCTGTCTCGCCATCCCATGTACTGAATCCGAGCAGCGCTTGTCGAGGGGGCAAGCCCGTGGCTTTTCTATACCGCCAATTGCTTGAAGGGGACACGTAAACACCTCCCCCCCGGCCGATCGTTGTGCTGTAACCAGAGCAAAAGTATTTGCCTGCCAGCGTTTCCTGTGATGATTTTGTGATGATCTCGTGATAACTATTTGCTATACTATATTGATAATTTGAAGTATCTGTCCTGAATTCAGGACTTTCCTGAAAGCTCTAGTTGAACATAGCATCGGCCCTCGTCACAGAGAAACGATTAGCCAGCTATCACTTTGATAGAGGGCAGGTTGACCGCGACCTGGATAGGGACGAGGTCAGCACAGAACGAAATGAAGCCAGGGGGAAAAAAAGTCGCCGGCCTGCCGGCGCCAGAAAGGAGGAAAAGGTAAATTTATGACAACAATGCGTGTTCACAAATCTGAACTTACCCAGACCCATATTATCACACAGGGAGAAAAACAATGAAAGCGCGACTGACTGCTGTGTTTTGTCTGATCATGCTCCTGGTCATGTCTTTGCTGGGCGGGATCCAGTCCATGGCTTCCCCATCGCCATCACCTCCCCCGCCCTTTGAGATCGTGTCGAGTGGAGAAGGAGGCGCGGTGGCCGGCCCAGTGCTGGCCGTCGTCGCATCCGATGCTACCCTTGTGGACCTGTCTGCGAGTATCCCCGGTTGCCTCGCCACGGACGTGGAAGCCGAAGGCGAGACCTACACCCGGTTGACCGGGGATGGGTTCGATTTTGGCACGGAGATAGGTTTACCGGACCTGCCCGTTCTGCGGCGAAGCGTAGAGATACCGTTCGGGGCACAGTTCGAGCTGGAATTGCTCAGCGCCGATGTGTCCGAGTATGACCTGGAGGAGTTGGGAGTTGACTTTCCCATCTACCCCTTGCAGCCCCCGATGCCCAAGAAACCAGGGGCGCAGGAGAGCGTGCCGTTTGTGCTGGACGAGGTGTCTTATCAAGCCGATGCCTTCTACCCGGCTCAACCCGTGGCCGTCACGCAAGAATACATCGTGCGCGGGCACCGGGCGGTGGCAGTGGAGGTCTGGCCATTGGCTTACAACCCGGCTGCCGGCAAGGTGCGGGTGTATAGCAACGTCCAGTTGCGCCTCCGTCTGGAGGGCAGCGATATGGACAAGACCGCCACGCTGGCCCAACGGTATGCCTCACCCGCCTTTGAGAGCTGGCTGGCGGGCCAACTCCTCAACTACAATCAGGGTCGTCAGGATCTCTACACCCTCGGCGACCGTGCCACAGGCTATCTCATCATCGTCGCCGATACCTACTACAACAGTATGCTCTCCTTTGAGAATCTCAAGGCCTCGCAAGGGTTTGAGGTGACGATGACCAGGCTGTCCGACATTCCTGGCGGCAGTTCGAGCAGCGACATCAAAGCTTACATTCAGGACGCCTACGATAACTGGTCTACACCGCCCAGCTACGTGCTGCTGGTGGGCGACACCAACACGATAGCGGGTTGGAACGGCCAGGCTACTTCGACGGTAACCGACCTATACTACGCCACCATGGATGGGTCAAGTGACTGGGTGCCGGACATCGGGCGCGGCCGTTTCCCGGTGCGTTCCACAAGCCAGACGGACATCATGGTCGACAAATACGTAGACTACAACAACCTGAGCGGGAGCGAGGCATGGCTGGAAAAGGCGGCCTTCATCGGCACCTGTGACTCGGGGTACTATCAAGTCGCCGAGGGGACGCACAACTATGTCATCAACAACCACACCGGGCCGGCGGGTTACACAGGTAACTTTCCCAACAGCAACCAGTACGGCGGCGACAAGCTCTATTGCATCACATACGGTGCCGGCACCTCAGACGTGCGGTCGGCGGTGAACAATGGTCGCTGGGTGGTGATGTACTCCGGCCATGGCGGCACGACCAGTTGGGGAGGGCCATCCTTCAGTCAGAGCGACGTCAGGAACATCTCTAGCACGGGGGTGCTGCCCTTTGTTGCCAGCCATGCCTGCGTCACTGGCGACTTTGCCATGACGGAATGTTTTGGCGAGACCTGGGTACTCCAGGATAACAAAGGGGCTCTTGTCTTCTGGGGGTCATCGGACTCTAGTTATTGGTACGAGGATGACAGGCTGGAGAGGTCAATGTTCGACTCTCTCTTTGGGGACGAGCCACAGCCCTCCGTGACCGGCATGACTGACGCTGGTCTGGCGGCCGTGCAACAGCAGTACCCCAACAAGGCCCGTTACTACTGGGAGACGTACAACATCCTGGGTGATCCATCCCTCAAGCTGAACATGGGTGAGGGATCTGGTCCCACGCCCACACCGACCAACACGCCGACCCCAGTGCCGCCCACGCCGACGCCCACGCTGACACCCACACCGACGCCTACCCCCACAGTCACACCCACGACGCCGCCAAGCACGATGCACGTTGACGACATCCAAATGAGCTACCTCCAACTGAACAAGGTAAGATACGAGGTCTCGGCCGATATCACTATCAAAGACCAGATCGCCAACCCGGTGGATGGAGCCACGGTAAGCGCACAATGGACACAGCCCAACGGCAAGCTGGTCAACCAGCAGCAGGTTACGGGTGCCACAGGTGTCGCCTCGTTTGACATCAGTTCCAAGGCAGGCACCTATCAGATCTGCGTCACCGACGTAACAAAAGCTGGCTGGATCTACGATCCGAGTCAGAACGTGAAAACGTGTGAAACTTTGACAGTGCCATAGGGCAGCAGTAATGTTCGCTCTGGCGTAGCCCAGGTTCGAGGGGGGACAGTCAACGACGACTGTTCCCCCTTTTGTCGTAGTGCGGACCACCTTGCCATTTAGGGTGGACCTGGTTCAGCGGTATCACCTTTCGCCAGGCAGCGCGAATCTCCACATCCCTATCAGAGGGATGGCACTCTTTGCGCCGATAGTACGACTTATGAGAATATCACTGGTGTTACTCTCACCACTAACCCGGACGGCACGATAAAGTTGCTCACGCTCTCGTTCTCCTACTACCTGGCGCACTATAACAACGCCACGAGCGACGATTACC
>CAYNKW010000408.1:0-3770 GCA_964397845.1 uncultured Anaerolineae bacterium | reverse complement strand
TGTTGCACAACAATTCTATCTATCCTTGTGCCGATCCACGGGCGTGGGAAGAGGTAAAGCAACAGATGCGCGAGGGAAATCACGCTTTGTTGGCGCGACTTGAAATGTGATCTTGAGACGTGTTATGGAAGGTAATGAGGGGGCACAGCATGGCGAATAAGATAGATTTGAGATCCAAGTTCCTGGGCGCAATGATAGGAAGTGCCCTGGGCGACGCTATCGGTGAACTGGCTTTCCGGGGCTTTGGAGAAGCGGCTCTTCGCTCAGAGATAACGCGGGCTGGTGTTCTCAGCTACACCGACGACACCGCGATGGCCATTGGCCTGGCCCAGTCCATCACCCAGGTTGGCCGACTCGACGGACAGCACCTGGGGGATACCTTCAGGGCGAATTTCGGGCGCGAGCCGTGGCGGGGATACGGGTCAGGGCCGCCCAGGGTTTTCTCCCTGGTGGAAGGGCATGGTATGTCGTACAGTGAGGCGGCTCGCAGCCTGTTTGGCGGGCAGGGCTCGTTCGGCAACGGGGCAGCCATGCGGATCGCGCCAATCGGGCTTTTCTACTACGATGCGCCGGACCTCTATGACAAGGCTCGCACGTCGGCAGCCGTGACCCACGCGCATCCGGTTGGCGTGGATGGGGCCGCCGTTCTGGCCTGGGCCGTTGCCCAGGCCGTAAAGCTGGACCCTCGAGAGCCATTCCCGTTCGAGCGCTTCTCCGGGGGCCTCGTTGACTTTGCCCGGACGACAGAGATTCGGGACAAGATGCTGCTGGTCAAGACTCTGGTGACCGAGGGCCTTCCACCGCGTGAAGCAGTTGGCCGCCTGGGGCGCAGCGTGGCGGTGCATGAATCAATGCCCTTCGCTGTCTACTCGTTTCTTCGCCATGCCGGGTCGTTCGAGGCGTGTCTGTTCTGTGCGGTGCTGAACGGCGGGGATCGAGACACGCTTGGGGCGATGGCCTGCGCTGTCTCGGGGGCCTATCTTGGCGTGGAAGCCATCCCGCCGGCCTGGCGGGAAAAGCTGGAGAACCGCCAGCAGGTTGAGGCCCTCGCGCTTAGGCTTGCCGAAATGAGAAGTGATCGTTGACCAGGCAACGCGGAACATTCGCAGGTGATCGTGGAGGTGTTGGATGGGGGATGGTCTGGGGTGGTGAATGCAGCGGATAAATTGCGGATAATGCGAATTGCTCCTATTGTGCCTTATTGCGTTTGTCCTCGTCAGGAGGCGGTGGCTGGAACCGTTGGGCGAGCTTTTCGGCCTCCTCGGCCAAGGCGTGGAGTTGGTCAGCCAGGCGAGAGGCCTCGGCATGATAATCTGTAATGTCTGTTTCTGCCGGCCGTGGCGCTCCTTTTGACGAGACCTGGGCCTGTTCCTGCATCTGTTTGTAAAGTCGTGCGTTCTTGATGGCTATGGTCGCGTACTCGGCCAGGATGGAAAGCTGGCGGCTGTCGTCCTCGGTGAACTCGGCGCGGTTGATGATGTTGCCTACCGACAAGACGCCGATGACCTCTTTCACCCTTTTGAGGGGAACTGCCAGCAGGGATTTCATCAGGTAACCGGTCTTCAGTTTGTGTTCCGCACTGCCGCTGGGGGGCGGCTTGAGGATGATCGGCTTGCCGGTGCTCACCACCTGGCTGGTCAGGCTGTCACTCACCTTGAGGCGGAGGCGGCGGGCGCGTTTGTCGCCGTGACTCCAGGCCACTCGCAAGTAGAGTTCGCCGCTGGAGGGATCTGCCAGCATCAGATAACTTTCTTCAGCGTTGGAGAGGTAGACAGCCGCTTCGACGGTGCGCGAGAGAATGGTCTCCAGGTCGAGCAGGGAAGTGACAGTCTTACCAACGTCGTGAAGGGTGGAGAGTTTGACTAGCTGCTGCTCCAGTATTTCCTGAGAGGAAGACACTTGGGTCTCTTCCTGGGTTTCGACGCGAGACGGGGGGGCGGTCGGTGCGGGGCGGAGCGCCAAAGCCCGTTCCACGGCTTGCAGAATTTCGTCTACCGTGAATGGCTTGATGATATAGTCGGTGGCGCCGGCGCGAAAGGCTTGTACGGCAGAGCGCTCCGAACCTTGGAAGGTGCTCAAAATGACGGGCACCTTGTGCCCTGTTTCCCGCAGCGCCCGGATCATCTCGTCGCCGTTCATCTTGGGCATCCGCATGTCGGTAATGATGAGATCTGGCTTTTCCTCCAGTGCTTTCTGTAGGCCCTTTTTGCCGTCCATGGCGGTAATGATCTCGTAGCCCTGGGGGCGCAAGACGTCGTTAGCCAGAAAGACGATGTTTTCTCTCCGATCATCCACGATCAGGATCTTTTCCCCTGCCACATTTATCTCCCCTCTGCCGGAACGGGGCCAACATCGTCCCAACCGATGACGTGGACGGGGCAGGCTTCGACGCACAACCCGCAGCCGATACACTTGCCCTTGTAGAACTTGAAGCCGCGGCCGCCCTCGCGGGTGATCAGTGCGTCGGTGGGGCAGGCTTCGACGCAGGGCACCGGCTCCGGGCAAGCGCGGCAGATGTTGGCCACCAGGCGACCGTTCATGCCGCCGACGGTGCGCACCTGGATAGCGCTCTTGTGCGGCGAAAAGTCGTTGTAGACCATGCGGGCACAGGCTTGCATACAAGAGTAGCAGCCGATGCAACGTCCCATGCCGGGGTCAGTGAGCACCTGAGGCACGTTTTGACTCCTGACTAGGTCCGGGGGCAGGCGTTAGAGTCCAAGTACGCTGGTGCCATTATACCACAAAGCCCTTAGCCGTCCAACTCCTGGGCAATGAGCGCAGCGCCGATAGCGCCGGTGATCTGCGCCTCTGGCGGAACGAGAATCCGGCGTCCAAGTTTCTCTTGCAGCATCCGGGCCACGCCAGCGTTTCGGGCCACACCGCCGGTCATGACGACCTGATCGCGCACGGCGATGCGCTGCACCATGCCGCTGATCCGGGCAGCGATAGCCTCGTGGATGCCAGCGATGATAACGTCTTTGGGTACACCAGCGGCGATGTGCGAGATGACTTCCGACTCGGCAAAGACGGTGCAGGTGTTGCTGATCTGGGCGCGGCGCGGCGCGGCCAGACCCAACTCGCCGAAACGATTCAAGTCTTCTTCCAGCGCGTGGGCCATCACTTCCAGAAAGCGGCCGGTACCAGCGGCGCATTTGTCGTTCATTACAAAATCCACCACCTTGCCCCGGTCGTTGAGAGCGATGCCCTTGCTGTCCTGCCCGCCGACGTCTATGATGGTGCGCGTCTCCGGGTGTAGCCAGTATGCGCCGCGCGCGTGACAGGTGATCTCGGTGATCTGCTCGTCGGCGCCGGGCACGCGGATGCGGCCATAGCCGGTGGCCACCAACCTGGCGACCGCATCACGGGTCAGGCTTGCCTTCTCCAGTGCCTCGGACAGCACCTTGCGGGCCGTCTCGGCGCTGTTGTAACCGGAGAAGGTGATGGCCGAGCCCAGGATCTGTCCGTTTCCCATGATGACTGCCTTGGCGGTGATGGAACCAAGGTCTATGCCGGCGTGGTACATGCGAAACCTTTCGATGGCCGATCGCAAACCGCTTCTCTACCATAGCACAAGTGGTATTGGAGACAATGCACACAGCGGCTTTAGTTTGCCTGCCCGTAATTGTACTCTCAAAGCCGTCCAGGGGCAAGTCCCTGAGCGAGCTCAACGGCAAGCGGGCTTCGTCGTTAGAGCCTGTCCTGAGTCCCTCGACTTCACTCGGCATAGATTCGTTGAAGGGCTCAGCCGAGTGGCCGCCTGAAAAGCAACA
>CAYNKW010000407.1:0-3772 GCA_964397845.1 uncultured Anaerolineae bacterium | reverse complement strand
GAGGATCACAATAAACACAGGTCAAAGTGGTACAACTTTTGGGGGTAACCTCACTTTGTTGTGCTCAATCTTGGCGCGCTCAACTTCGGTGTCCTTGTAAGGAACTCTCGGATTCATGGCTTTACCTCCTTACATGTAAAAGGCATTTGCGGGGGTGCCAGTCCAACGCCCCGTGACAATCTGGGAGTCTCTGCCAATCTGGGGGACTGGCCCAGGAAGGGCAGCGCTCTACTTGTTTCCTCGCTCTTCATCACCTCCTCACCCAATATGCATGTTACGGGGGTTGCCAACCCAACGCCCACTTGATCTGAGAACCTCTAGCATTCTGGGGACTGGCCCAGGGAGAGCAGTGCGTTACTCTGTTTCCTTGCTTGGCAAGCAAATCCTGCTGAAGCACATACATACCCCTCATTTCAGGGGTACTTGCATTTTGTTCACAACACATCATTACCCTTCAGTCGAAGTGGCCTCTGTCCATTCCAATAGACCTTGTGTGGAGAGTTGATCTAATAGTGCAATCGTTTCTTGACGACAGGTTGTTGCAGGAACTTTGTACCGCTTTAGTAACTGGTGGATGATCTCGTCAACCGATCGCTTGCCGTTGCATAACCTCCAGATCGTTGTACCAACTTGGTTGAGCGATACCATATCGTCGGTATCCATGTTGTATAGCAGTGCTCCACCGTTAGCCTCTTCCTCCCATATGACGCGCGTCGGGATGATAGGCACTGTGCCAAGCTCCACCATGTGATCACCTCCTAGAAATCTGTAGAGTGGTTTATCTGCGGTTTGTTGTGGCCGTCAGCAGTATGTAGGGTGGCGTGGCTACACCTGCCATCACAAGCTGTTGGCACAGCTCTGGAATGTCTTTAGGCAACTCATGGCCAATGGCTCTCGGCCGGCTTCGCTGCCAGACATCCAATAAACTGACGCTCAGTACTTCGGGTGCGGTTTCCAGTGGCCGTGGTTTGTTGATAATCTTCCAACAACGTACCTGCCAGCCATTAGACTCGAATGTTGCAAGCAGTTGGTCAGGCCTCAGCAATGAAAAATGTGGCCGCCCGACTGCTCGATCCAGTGCGATTAAGGCCTTGTGGTAGTCTTGAAAGGACCGCTGACGGATGTCGCTACAGGGCACATCGATGTCTTCTATCAAGAGAAATTGCCCATTAGGGTACAACATACGCGACACGGCATCGAGCAACTTGGGACGCGCCGTTGGCGCAACGTGATGGATGGCGTACGCCATGACCGCCAGGTCAAACCTCTCTGCCTTTAATGGCATAGCTTCGATGCTCACTGGTAAGAAACGTACGTTGCACAGCCCCGGGTCTGCCCGCAAGTGAGCAATGCGCCGCACGCTGAGGGCCGGATCCACGGCAGTCAGATCTGCAAATCGGGCTGACAACACGCGTGTGAAGCGGCCTTGCAGACCACAACCGATCTCGATCACGCGACAAGAGGCCGATAGAGATCCGAGCACTTTGCTCACTGCCGAATCTAGTATCATACTTGTGCCAGTTCCTCTTCTCTGTTCCAACGTTGGGCCAATGTATAGACCATGTGCAGAAAATGGGTGACTCTGTGCTTTTGAGCCTCAGCCTGGCAAGCATCGATGGCCCGATTAACGAGGTCGTGGAAGCGCGCCAAAGATGGCGACTCCAACGGGATTAGGCCACCTCGCACCGCTAGTGTCCATTCCTTCCCCAGGCCACTCTGGGGGACGATGGTACCGTCTGGGAGCATCGCGGGAAACCACGTCCTACGAAGCACCTCAGCCTGCTCTTCCAGTTCCGCCAGCGTGTATAGTGGGGTTGCGAAGCGTGGCCCGTCCGGGTGAGCAACGCCCGCCATAGTTGTGGCTTCATACAGCGCACCCAGTTGCTCACGCGGCAGCAAGTCGTCACAGGAAACCGCACCACGTCCCGTGAAAAGCACCGGTACCAACACAACCTCTCGTGCACCGAGTTCGGTCGCCCTCTCAAAGATCCACGGCAAGTATGGCCAACTTGAACGAGTAACGGAGAACTGCAGCCTGAAGGACACATCTGCCTTTCGAAGATGCTCAAGACCTCCCATTGTGCGCTCATAGGCACCTAGTCCACGCATGGCATCATGCACTGGTTGTGGCCCATCCAAGCTAACGGTGACACTAGCTAGGAAGGGACGTATCTGTTCGATCAAAGTGGGTGTAAGCAGGCTACCATTGGTGGAGAGTGTATTATTGCGCATTCCTAGATCCTGGGCTGTATAGCGTACCAACTCTGTCAGATCAGGACGCAGCAATGGCTCACCTCCGGTAAACAAAAAGGCGCGGCAACCGGCCAGCGCGTAGCGCCGAAGCACTGTACATAAAGCCTGGGTATCCAACTCTCCGATCCACCGGTGTCCAGCGTTGGCGTAGCAATGCCAGCAGCTAAAGTTGCACGCACCGGTCACCTCAACAGCCAGGCGTTTCACTGTCATCACGCGCTCGACGCGCGGGACTGGTGTCGGTTGACCCAGTGGCCCACGATGCACTTGAATCATCCCCATCGTCTGTAGGTGGTCGAGGCTGCTCACGACGAGTGGTTGCGTGACTGAGCGATCAATAGTCGGGTGACGCTCTTTTAAGATGCTGACGATTGCATCAATGCTATGTTGTCCGTCACATAGCGTCAGCACCTTATGCATGCTGTCATTAATGGAAACGTGGACGCCTTCCGTAGAGTCGGAATTCACCACCGTCCAACACCCTTTGTCATCCTCACGCAGCACGACACCTGGCGTTATGCAGGCATAGGAGTTCCCGGTCAATGGCTGTATCTGTCGCCACCGACTTTGTTTGCTCTCGGCCTGCAATGCTCGTCTCCACCACACAAAAGGTGTTTTTCCACGTGCTACATAAGTCTGAAAGACGTAGCGGATGAATCGAAATAGCGTGGGAAAGCCTTCCAGCCCCGCATAGTCACCCAGGATGGGAGCCAAACCACTTGCGTCCATCACATGACCAACTGCAAAGGCCGGTCCGACTTTTGGAAATTCTGGGTATATCTCGCCGTGACGAGAGATGTACACAAAGTATGGACGTCGGCTATTGTGTCCACCAGAGTGACAGTGTGTTCCCGTGCATGCGCCCACGATGCAAGGATGCTGAAGTATCTCGGCCCGTAACAGGGGCTCTACCTGGATCGGCACACCAGGGTAACGCTGGCGCAACGTGTGCACTGTATGGTGGAGGGCACGCAGACCTGGCTGTGGACCGTCTGGGTCGCCTTCCGGCTCTGCTTGAAAGGACAACCGTCCGCCGCCTTCCAGCGCGGCCTCACACACAGGCCACCATGCTTGCCAACTCAAACCGACGCAGTTCAACTGAACGCTGATTTTCACATTCTCCATTCGAGCACGATCCACCAGAGCTTGAACGGTCTCTGGATCGTCCTCATATTGAACATGTAGCACGAGTTCGTGCAATAGTGGCAAGAGATACGCCAACTGCCGACTTGTTAGTGCTCCCACTGACACAACTAACCCAACTGGCAGTCCGACCGCATGGGCCGCTGTCAAATAACCCTCCGCAGCCCCGAGTTCCGTGCCAGCATCAAGACGTAAGTGGCGGATACCTGACAGATCTCTCACAAAATCTTGAAAACGCTCCTGTGAGGCTTCAGCAGAACAGCCCTCCAGTTGCCAAGGGACTGCCAGCGTCAAATGCAAATTGTCTGGGACAGATAATAGGCAATTCCGCAAAAGTCACCCTGTTGACGTAGCTGCGAGAGATAGCCATTGCTGG
>CAYNKW010000406.1:2297-3778 GCA_964397845.1 uncultured Anaerolineae bacterium | reverse complement strand
CGAGCCGGATCGCTGGTATGAAATAGTGGGCAGAAACATCGTCGCTGGGGCCGTTCTGGCGGCCCTGGTGTTTGCGCCAGCGCTCCTGAGGCGGTTACGTCGCTCCGCCAGGTCCGTGCGAACCGCATAACCTGCGCCCGGTGAATGCTGCGGAGGCAAGTTGATGAAAAAGAAACTATTGCTTCTCTTTGTGGTGATAGTCATGCTGTTGGCCGCCTGTGGTGGTGGCCAAGGGAAAGCCCCGACACCTACTCCCGCCGAGCCGGTGACCATCGTCTTTACCACCAGCGGCGCTGGAGGCCGCGATCCGTTACAACCTTACCGCGAACTGGTCGGCCAGTTCCAAGAGGCATACCCGCACATCACAGTGGAGCTAAAGACGCCCGAGCCTGGCACTCGTATGACAATGAAGAACATCGCCGAGAGCGCCGACTGCTTTAGTTGGGTACCTGATTTTCAGGAGCCAGGTAACCTGGAGGCCATCCTCAACCTGGGGCCTTTTCTGGAAGCCGATCCTGCCTTTGCCGATGACTTTTACCCCTCCTTGCTGAAACAGTTCACCTGGCAGGGGCGACTGTGGGGCTTGCCTAACCAGGCCACGCCTGAGGTTATGAGATACAACCAGGATATGTTCGACGAGGCCGGCCTGAACTACCCGGCGGTGGATTGGACGACCGACGACTTTACAGAGGCGGCGATAGCGCTCACTCGGGGGGCAGGTGAGGAGAAACAATATGGCTTTGTCGGCACGCCCTATGATCTCACCGAATTGATGCTTTTATTGGAGCGACGGGGAGCCAGGTTGGTTGACGTGAGTGTCGACCCGCCAACGATGGCTCTGAACGCTCCAGCCACCGTCGAGGCGCTGCGCTGGTACGCGAGCTTGTCCACCGAGTACGGCGTCAAGCCGGTCTTTAGCACCGATCTGAGTGAACTCGAGGCATCGATGTTCTCCGATATGGAGGAACGGGATGCCCTCATCAGCGGCGGGCGGGCAGCGATGTGGACCATTATGGAGAGTTGGGAACTCCGCAGCGATCCCGAGGGGTTAAATGTCGGTGTAGCTACCTTGCCGGCCGGGCCCGATGTCGCCGCCGGGGCGTACCGGTCGGTTTCGGGTTATTTCATCTCCTCCCACACCCAGGCCCGTCAGGCCTGCTGGCAGTGGATTTCCTACCTCACCGGACAGTTGGGGGCGATCTCGGGGGTACCGGCCCGTCGCTCCGTCGCCCAGTCCGAGGCCTTTCGCCAAAAGGTAGGCGCTGAACGGGCGGCCGTTTACGAGGCCAGCGTCGCCGCCGCAGACCGTCCCCCTGGTTACCAGTTCTATCCTGACCAGCCCTGGTTAATGGCCGCGGTATTCTGGCTCGTCCAGGCGCACGGGCAGGTGCTCGAGGGCGAAGCCAGCGTGGAAAGGGCGTTGGAGGTCGCTCAGCAGAAATTTGACGACTTTCGGGCGTGTATCATCGCCCGTGATGCCG
>CAYNKW010000406.1:0-2197 GCA_964397845.1 uncultured Anaerolineae bacterium | reverse complement strand
CTATGAACGATCTAGCCATTATTGAGACGATTCTCCGCAACCGGCGAGGATTCTTCACCGACATCCGGGAAGGCATCGGCTTGCCAGAAAAGATGCGCGCCATGCTCGTCTCCAGCGTCGCCTTTTTGATGCTCTACGGGGCGGTGATGGGTTCGACGCACAGCTTGCGGCAAGCATTGAGTTCGGCGGTCAAAATGCCGGTGCTCTTTGTGGCTACGCTGGTCGTCTGCTTGCCCACACTCTACTTTTTCAACGTGCTCTTTGGCTCCAACCAGAGTCTGACACAGAACTTTGCCCTCATCCTGACGGCCATCACGGTGACAGCGGTGCTGCTGCTCAGTTTCGCGCCCATCGTGCTCTTTTTTCTGCTGACGACGAGCCATTACCAGTTCTTCAAGCTGCTGAACGTCGCCATCCTTGCTATCACTGGTAGCATCGGTGTGATCTTTCTGGGGCAGGGGATGCGGATCGTCTCGGCCGGGGGCAAGGAGGGGCAAAGAGCACGGGGCTACGTCATGCAGTCCTGGGTCATCGTCTACGCCTTTGTGGGCAGCCAGATGGCCTGGACGCTGCGGCCTTTTATCGGTGCACCTAGCATGGAGTTTGAGCTTTTCCGGCAACTGGGCGGCAACTTTTACGCCAACATCTTTGCCAGCATCGGCGAGATACTTGGCTTCTTTACGGTGATGTAGGGGAGGTGACAGATGAACCAGCCGAGATCCGAGATGCCTTCCCGCATTGAGCAAATCCTCGACTTGTTGCTCAATGCGTTGCTGGAACGCCAGGCGGCCCGCGAGGGGCATAGCTTCCAGCCGCCGGAGCCCCCTGCTGCACCCCCGATCCCGAAGCGCGTGGTCGTTGAGCCCCCAAAACCGCCGGAACCAGAACCGGCACCGCCTGTCAAAGAGGCTGAAGCGGCTGCAGCAATCGAGAAAGTCAAGCCCGGCCAGCCGGACGAACCTCTGCCACCGCCGGCCCCGGTGCCCACCGGTCAGACGGGCCGGACGATGTTCCGATTGGCGGTTGGTCTGCTGCTCTTTGTCGTGTTGGTGAACGTGCCCATCACCCGGCACGGCGTCAGCCTGGCCCGTGTCCTGCCCGACAGTGCGGCGCTCATCATCCGCGATGGTTTGCTTCTAAAAGACGAAAACAGCGACGAAATCTATGTGCTGCAAGACGACAGGCTCCGTTGGATCAGCAGTCTGGAGGCCTTTGAGCACTATGACTATCGCTGGCGCGACGTGCACGTCGTCGAAGAGAGCTTTCTGGGCAAGTTCGAGAAAGGTTGGCCGGTGCACGTGCTGCTGAAATGCTCTGCCAGTCCCCACGTCTATGCGCTGGAGAACGGCCAGAAGCGCTGGATCAAAGACATCCCTACTTTTGAGGCCAAAGGATACGTGTGGGAAGACGTCAAGTTCGTCTCCTGCGATTACCTGCGCAGTCTGCCCGACGGCCTGCCCATCCCCGAGGACGCTGGCCCGCCGCCGCAGCCATGAACACTCTGGCCATCCGCATCACCGATTTGCACCGCCGCTACGAGATGGGCGAGGCTCACGTGGACGCCCTGCGCGGGGTGAACCTGACCGTCGCGCGGGGCGAATTCGTCGCCCTGGTAGGGCCATCGGGATCGGGCAAGTCCACGGTGCTCAACCTGATCGGCGGCCTTGACAGGCCCACCGGGGGCCAGATTTGGGTGGACGGCGTGGAACTGACTGCCCAGGACGAGCGCAGCTTGACCGCCCACCGCCGCCACCGGGTCGGCTTTGTCTTCCAGAGCTTCAACCTGCTGCCCCGGCTGACGGCATTGGAGAACGTGGCGCTGCCACTCATGTTCAGCGGCCAACCAGAGCGGGAGCGGCTGTCGCGGGCGCGGACGCTGCTGGAACAGATGGGGTTGGGCGGCCGGCTAAGCCATCGCCCCACGCAGCTCAGCGCCGGCGAGCAGCAACGGGTAGCCATCGCCCGGGCGCTGGTGGCCGAACCGGCTCTGCTCCTGACCGACGAGCCCACCGGCAATCTGGACACGGCTACCGGCGGTGAGATCATGGCTCTACTCAAGGCGTTGAACGCCGAGCGCGGCCTGACGCTGCTGGTCGTGACCCATGACCCCGAGGTAGCTGCCTTTGCCGACCGGATCGTCCGCTTGCGGGATGGCCGGGTGGCCGAGGAGGGCGCATGACCCTTCGACCCTTTGACG
>CAYNKW010000405.1:0-3808 GCA_964397845.1 uncultured Anaerolineae bacterium | reverse complement strand
CCTCAGCCGCATGACCGACCTCTTTTTCAGCGGCTGGGTGGACGAGACACTCAACGACCCCCCGGACGGCTCGGGCTATGACCGCATCTACACCGTCTATTCCGGCGGCGACGACCTCTGCCTGGTGGGGCCGTGGGACGTCATTACCGACTTTACCCGCTATATGGCCGGGGAGTTCCGGCGCTACGTGGCGGGCAACCCCAACGTCACCCTCTCGGCGGCCATCGCCGTCACCAAGCCCAAGTTCCCCATCGCCACCTCGGCCCGCAGGGCAGGCGAGCTGCTGAAGGCGGCCAAGGACGCCGGGCGCAACCGCCTCAACCTGTTCGGCGTGATCACCCGCTGGAGCAAAGCCCCCGACCGGTGGGTCAACCTGAGGGGCGATTTGAAGAAGCAATTGGACCGGCAGCGCGAGCACGCCAACCTGCCATGGGACGAGCTTTGGACGTGGGCGGAACTGCTGGACAAGGAACTGCGCCGCTGGCGAGAGGCCAAGGCCAGAGGGGAGCGCTACCCGGTCTCGACCGCCTTTGCCCACCGGCTGCTGACCTACGCCGAGATGGCCCGCCGCTGGGAGCAGGAGCGGCAGATCAGCGCCGAGGATATGCTGTACCTGGCACGGCTAGCCTACGACCTGGGGCGCAATGTGATCCAGAGCGACGCCGTATCCGAGGAGACGAAGCGCAGCCTGAGCCGGTTGACGCAGCTTGCCAATAAGGAGGTGATGGCCGGTATGCGGCTGCCCATCACCTATGCCTTGTATCGCAATCGAGAAAGGAGTCGAGAACGATGAAAGTGGAGCAGGATTTTATGAGAGGAGGGTATCATAGGACATCCTCATCCGGTGAACCTGTGATCCGGGATGACCTGATGACCACCCACGCCCAGGCCTACGGCAAGCTCTTCGCCAGCCGTGACCGCAGAAATCAGGTCTCCAGCAACCAGTTGCGGGCTTTCTACGGCGACGTCAAGGCCCTGGAGCAGAAGATCAAGCAAGGCGGGAAGGGCGCCTTCGAGCGCTTTTACTACCTGGTCAAGATGCTCAAGTCAAAGGCCTCCTACGTCCAGGGCAAGCGCACCGGCGGACGGGTCTCGGAGGCCTTCCGCGACTACGTCCACACCTGCGTGGATGCTATTGAGACCGAGGACGACTTTGAGGCCTTCTTGAAGTTCTTCGAGAGCACAGTGGGCTTTTACTACGGAGCCGGAGGAGGACGGATCGCATGACCGAGAAAATGCAACTCAAAGACTACCTGACACTGCGCGGCACCCTGCGCTGCGTGACCGGGCTGCGCATCGGCGGCTCGACCGAGACGATCGAGATCGGCGGGCTGGACAACCCCGTCATCAAGCACCCCCTGACCGGGTTGCCCTATGTGCCGGGATCATCACTCAAAGGCAAGATGCGCTCACTGTTGGAACTGCGGCTGGGTATGATCGACCCTCGGCCCGAGGTGGACGGTCGCCGGAACCGCGATTATGGCGAGGTCCATCGCCCCGGCGGCTACGGCTGCGAGGGCGAAACCTGCCCCATCTGCCGCATCTTTGGCTCCAACGCCGGTGAGGGCGAGCTCGGCCCGGCGCGGCTGATCGTGCGCGACGCCTACCTCACCGGCGAGTGGGAGGCAAAGGTCGAGGAGCGCCTGCAGGAAGGCGACCCGGTCACCGAGATCAAGTACGAGAACACCATCAACCGCATAACCGCCATGGCCAACCCGCGCCAGATGGAGCGCGTCCCCGCCGGCGTCGAGTTCGCATTCGAGATCGGCTACCGCGTCTTTGACACCGGTGACGGCGGCGAGACCGACCGGACACTCTACGAGCACATGGTCGAGGCGCTGCAGTTGGTACAGGCCGACACACTGGGCAGCTCCGGCAGCCGGGGCTATGGCAAGGTCGCCTTCGAGGATCTGACGCTGACCGACCTGGAGGGGAAGATTCTGGCCCAGGCTGGGACCCTGGACGATCTACGCGGCGCGCTGGCGTGACCGCCGGACTCTGGCCCGCCATCATTCCTGAAACGAGGTTGGACCTATGACCATCTACAAGTTAACCATCCGGCCGCTCACCTCGTTCCGCACCCCGCTGCAGTCGGACACCATCTTTGGCCACCTGATGTGGGCGCTGCGCTACCTGGAGGGCGAGGAAGCGCTGGTGGGCTTTCTGGACCGCTACCGTGCTGGCGAACCGCCGGTGCTGGTCTCGGCCGGTTTTCCGGGGGGTACATTGCCTGTGCCGGTGCTCCTGCGCGACCTGGCCAACGAGGTCGTCGGGCGCACGCTGCGCAAGGCGCTGGAGGACGACCGTTACCTGCCACTGGCCCAATGGCGCAAGCTGGCTCCGGCCATGTCGTCAGAGAAACTGGACAAGCTGCGCGAGGAGGCCCGGGCGCGGCTCAGCGAACTGAGGGCCACGGCGACCGAGCAGGCCATCACCCACACCGCCGTCCACCGGGTCACCGGCAGCGCCCTTGAGGGCCGGCTCTTTGTGAGCGAGGAGACCTTCTACGGCCCCGGCCGCACCTTCGACGTCTGGCACAAGGTGCTGGCCGGAGACGACGACCTGCCGGCGCGCCTGAACCGCTGGTGGCGCTGGGTCCAGCGCAACGGCTTCGGGCGGCGCAAGTCGGCCGGGCACGGCGCCTTCCGCATCGAAGGCGAGGGGCTGGTCGAGGCAGATGCGGAACTGCCCCAGGTAGCAAGTCCCAACGGCTTTGTCACCCTCTCGGCCTGGATCCCCCGGCGAGGCGACCCCACGAAGGTAACCTACCGCACCCGGGTCAAGCGCGGCAAGCTGGCCGAAACGCTGGCGCTGCCCAGCCCGTGGAAAAAGCCTTTGTTGATGTTGAAACCGGGCGCTGTAGCCCGCCTGCCCAAGGGTGAAAAGACCGTGCGCGAGTGGTACGGCAGAATGGCTCAGGACATGCACTGGGTGGGCAAGAGTGTCCCAGACCAACAGAGGGAGGCTGTGCAGAACGTGGTGCAGTACGGCTACGCCTTCCCGCTGCCGGTGCATCTGTCAAAGGAGAAGGTGTGATGGCTGAATATCGCTTCCAACTAACGCCGCTCACTCCCATCCACATCGGCACGGGCGAGACGCTGGAGCCTTTCGAGTACGTCGTTGATGGCGACACGCTCTACCGCTTCACGATGGACGATTTCCTGCTGGCGCTGGAGCGCGACGACCAGGCGCGCTTTGTCGAGGTGGTCGAACGGAGCGTGCCCGCCACCCGCGCCTTCGTCGCCGAGCACACAGACGTGGCCGTGCGGGTGGCCCGCTTCACCGCCGACGTCTCCCCCGCCGCCCGCGCCCTGTACGACGGGCGGATGGAGAGCGGCCTGGCCCACCCCGAAGTTCACATCTGCATCCGCACCGGTGACCGCCCCTACGTCCCCGGCTCGTCGCTCAAGGGCGCGCTGCGCACCGCGCTGCTCTACCACGCCATGCCGAAGGACAACCGGGCCCGCGATGCCCGCAAACTGGAGCGCTCCGTCTTTCACTACCGCCGCATCCAGGAGGATCCCTTCCGCGCCTTCAAGGTCAGCGACGGCGAGCCGCCGGAGGTGCGCACCCGCGTGTGCGCCGTGGCCGTCAAAACCAGACACTCCGGCCGTTGGTCCGAGGATGTCTCTATGTTGATCGAGACGATGCCGGGGGCACTCTCGGACAACGCAGGTGAAATTTTGTGCCACCCCGTCACCTTTGACGCCGGCTTTTACCGCTACCACGAGCAGGCCTTCCGCCTCGACCCCAGCGCGGTGCTGGCCGCCGGCCGTGACTTCTACGGCACGCACCTGGCGGCCGAGCG
>CAYNKW010000404.1:0-3809 GCA_964397845.1 uncultured Anaerolineae bacterium | reverse complement strand
CAAGTTTATCATGGTTTCGCCTGGCTGGGAAGTTTTCTCCGACAAACTGCTAGCCAAAAACAAAGCAACATTGGCGATTTCCTCGACTGAACAAACTCTTTCAAGAGGATAGGTCCTGGCTATTATTTCAATCCATTGCTCGACTTTTTCCGGGCTTCGATCACCCTCTGAATTCGCTATCCTCACAAATCCAGGGCAGATCGCATTGGTCCGAATTTGTGGAGCAAAATCTATAGCTAGTGTTCTCGTTAGAGAATTGATTGCAGCTTTCGTCACAGGATAAACGCAGAAATTCCTCAAAACCCTGAAAGCCGCACCAGATGAAATATTCACGATTGTCCCACCACCACTTTGCAATATCAAAGGAATGGCGTATTTAGCAAACCTGAAATAACCATTCAAATTCACGTCAATAATGTGATGCCAATCTTTCTCCAGGATTTCCACAACGTTTCTAAAAATATCGCCCTCATAAGAGGCGGCACAATTCACCAGACAATGTAGCTTCCCAAATTCCTGCCTGGTTATCTCTATGGCCCTCTTGACCTCATCCGTTTTTGACACATCAGCTTTGACGAACAAGCCCGTGCTGCCCTTCTCTCTGATCTGGTCAACAGTCCTTTGTCCCATTTCTTCCAGGACATCAACAACCACGACCTTTGCTCCTTCAGAAGCAAGCTTGAATGCGATAGCACTGCCTATTGAGGGGCCGCCGTTTTTATAGCCCAGAGCAGCCCCAGTAACTAGCGCGGTTTTGTCTGGCATCTTCATAAAGTCTACCTCCCTTTTACTTGCCGAAACCTAGAGTCTAATCAACTTCTCCAGCCAGTCTATGCCCTCATATTTCCTTATACCGCTATTTGATAGGCACATAGATATCAAGCTCAGGTTACAGTGATCGCGTCAATGTGTTTCGCTCTCAGCGCCCATCAGGAGCTTGTGGGCACCAGTCGTCCCCTGGGAGACGATGTCGAGATCCGCTTTTCGAAGAGGATTCCATCACGACCGTCTGACCCGACCTCGACAAAACCCACCTTTTTGTAGAAATGGCGCGTGCGACGGTTCCAGGCCGGCGTTCCCAGGGTCCATTTTTTGGCCAGGGGATACGCTTTCCACAGGAACTCAAAGGCCTGGCTACCGATCCCCTGGTTTTGAAAATCAGGGTCGACAAAGATGCGGCCCAGTTCATAGCATCGAGGCCTCTTGGGAAAGACGATGAACCCGCCGACGATCTGACCGTCCATCAGGATCTTGTAATACTGGCCCATGCGCATCATCTTGCGCTGCCATTCCTTGGATCTGTAGCCAGGAGGCCCCCCTACTCCAGGTGCACCGCAGTGGATGTCGCTGTGAAACGCGCGCTCCGAGATCCGGGCCAGCGCAGCGGCATCTCTCGGCCTGGCCTTTGAAAATCGGATCATAGGCTGTTCCTTTTCCTTACGAGTTGCAGTTCCGACATCGTGGGTAGGGGGAACCCTTGCGAAGGTTTGTGAGCAGATTTGAGGCCAGAAACGTCTTCGTCCACCGGAAACATCCCGTTGTCAGTGTTATTCGCAACCTTAGCAAGGGTGGCTGACCGCTTACAGGTTATTTGACAGGGACATAGAAGTACATCTCGGAGCTTGGATCTTCTGGGTCAAAGTTCTCGTCGTACAGCTCGAACTCTGGGCCGGGGGCGCGTTGGTAGTCCGACTGCGGCAGCCAGGTCTCGATGTGCTGGAACGTCTCATGGAGCGTTGGCAGAGTGCAGGTAAAGACAGCGTAGGTGTTTTCCGGCACCTCCCAACTGACCATGCCCTGGGGAATATCGGCCGTGCTGCTTACCTCAAACCCGGCGACGTAATCGAACTCGCCGCTTTCATCAGGGCTATCGCAGACGCCATAGGCGACGTGCGGGGCCGCCACGTGCTTGATTTCGCACACTCTCGGCCCGAAGGCCTGCCACATTTGGGGGATTTCGTCCTTCTCGTTCTTGCCGTGGTACTTGACGCCCACTACGGTGAACGCCGGTTTGCTGATGATTTTTGGTTCCATTTAAGCACCTCCTGTTGTGATATACTCTCACTCTGAAACAACTTGATAGCGAAGCCAGACGCAGCCCTCAGCCTGAACCTGGGCGGAAATCAGCACGTTCCTTTTCTGACTCATAGACCTATTCCTTCTTCGGGCATCCAGTCAGGCCAGTCCGAAAGCCACTCAGGAATGGTTGCTTCTTTCACGCGATCACACACGGGGAAATATGCCTTCAGGTCCACGATCGCTGTGCCGTCATAAGCATCTATGTTGGCAATCCGGACGATGCCGCTTTCCTCGCCAACCTCCAGAATCTCGCACGTCGTCATCGCGATTGGATTAGGGCGATATTCCGCCCGTGTGGCAAAGACGCCGGTCAGCTTTCCCTGAGCGTAGGGCGGCTCGGTCTGCATGATGCTGCGGCTTTTTTCGTTATCGTGCCTGTCTGCCCACCACAGCACCATGACGTGACTAAAGTGCTCAAGCTGCCTTAACGCGGGGCGGAATGGTCCAAGAATCTCCAGGTGGATGCCGTTCTCAGACCTGCGTATGTATCCGATGGGGTAGACTTGATAAGCTCCTTTTTTGTTCACTGATTCATCTCCTTAACACTCGCATATCTGCCTTTGAGAAATACCTGAACGCCCTTTCACCGTACTTTTCTTCAAGTTTGGCGGCATAGCTCTGAAGCGCTTTCAGCGCGGGTACGCCGCCGGCATCCTCGTCAAAGGACACCTTTATGAACCACCCCTCTTTCCTCAACGCTTCCGTCGGCGTCAACCATCCCTCTTCCGTCAACGGGACATGTTCACAGTGCACGCCGTATCTCTCTAGAGCCTTAAAATAGTCCTTCACTCTTGAATAGTTCGACTGTATCTTTTGCGCCAAATAGGTCTCGCTGTCAATTACAAGGTGTGAACCGCCTTCCTCCTCGAGTTCGCCAAAGAGTCCGAAGGCCCACAGTATCTTGAGCAAGTGCCGTCTCTTTTTCTTGAGCACCGCCTGCCGGGCATAAGAGACGCCGTCCACGGCCTCTACCGCCGCTATAAGCCGATGAAGGGCCTCAAACGCCGGCGGCTCTGCCTTGGAGAAGAACAAGTCATCGGGAAAGTCTACGATCCTGGGTCTTACAGAGACCCTGGTCATCTCCACGATGTCTTCCGGGGCAAGGGAGGCTCGTATTTCATCCAGATGCTTCAGGCCTTCGTAGGGTTCTATGAAAGTGAGATAGTCTTCCTCTGGTATCGGGGCTCCCAGTCGGGCAGCGGTTCTTGCCCTTGCGTCGGCCGAGAGAGAAACCTTTGGTACATCTTCACAGGGGTAGCCAGAGCAATGTGCGCAGGTCGCGACGCTGTTTTTCAGCGCGCATTTTCGCACATAGCAGCTCTGATAGCGCACCGGGTTTTCATCGTCTGGTGCCTGGCAGCCATCGCAGAGACGAAGCTTGTCAGGGCTTGGTCGGAAGCCAAGGTATTTTCTCCATCCGTCGCTGCATCGCTGTCTGTCCTCGTCGGTTTGCAGATTTTCTTTATAAGATGGGCAGCGGCCGCAATTGCAACCGCATTTGGAAAACAAGTCTTTCATTTCGCGTCCTCTTGTCGTTTTATCGTAATGCAGGTTTTGCAATATCACTGCGATTTGGCCAACTTCTGGCCCCCTCCTCCTACAACAAGCATCGGCCTTCCCACTTGCGCAGTATTAAAGGCAACTCAGTACCGCATCCCAGGCGAGCTCAGCAGCGAGCACGCCCAGGGCGATCTCGCCGAGCACCGGGTTCTCCACCTCACTCGTGGTGA
>CAYNKW010000403.1:0-3823 GCA_964397845.1 uncultured Anaerolineae bacterium | reverse complement strand
TCGTGGGATTATATGCCCGCTGCTGAGAGTTTCACACCGAGGTAAGCGTTCAGCCCCCCCTGTCAGGCAAGCACCCTTCGATACGGCCTTTACTTCCCTGATGGTCAGACTTGTGCTGAACTCTAACTCGAGGCGGCCCGGTGGTTCACACATTGAGGGTGCCACCGGGCCGCCGCCTCAACCGACGCCCAAAACCCGAGGCTTAAGCCGTAGATCGCTATTCCTCGATATCCCACAGGTGGATCTGGTACATCCAGCCCTCGTTGCTGCCATTCAGCGGCGGGACCTTTACCCCCTTGCGGATAGGACAGGGCTCATTCTTGAAATAGAGGGGCATGAAGGGCACTTCCTCGCTAATGAGGGCCACGATCTCGGCGATTATATGCTGTTGCTCCTCCCACTCAAAAGCTGCCTCGAAGCGCTCTTTGAAGTTTCCTGACTCCCACTCCTCGTTGCACCAGCCAGCGAGGTTAGAACCACGCCAGCCGTTCTCCTCCGACGGGATGTCGGCACAGTCAAGGGCTGGAGGGCTGGCCGCAGGGCTTCCACCGAAGTTGAACTGCAAGGCACCTGGATAACCAAAGCCCCAGAGGTGATCGGGAGCGTACATGATGGCGGGCGGCACGTTATCGATCACGGTCTCGACCCCAACCTCCGCCCAGTACTGGGTGATCAGCGCCTCCACATCCTCCTTGTTCTTATCCCCGGCTATGGTGCGGTAATTCATGCTCAGCTTGGTGCCTTCTTCAGCGTACAGGCAGCCATGACATTCGCGGACGCCGTCACCGTCCTCGTCTGTAAAGCCCGCCTCTTCCAAGAGCGCCCTTGCCTTGTCGGGGTCATATTCGTAGGTCTTCATGACCTCATAGGCCTCCTCGTTTCCCTGCATTATGGGTTTGTAGGGCGCGTACCAGGCCACGTCGGCCAGGGTATTTTCCCCCTGATAAACCGCATCCACGATCTGCTGCCTGTCCATGGCGTACATCAAGGCCTGGCGGAGTCTCTTGTCCACCATATAGGGGACTTTACCCCTGTCCGTCACGTTGAACACGATCCAATCCCAGTAATAACCCTGCAGGATGCGCACCTCTCCATCCCCGGTTTCGTCCCAAATCTCCTTTATCGTTAGACCCTGGTTAAGGTCAATGCCCGGAAGGACGGTCATGTCTACGGCCCCGGCCATGACGTTGGCCACCAGGGTATTGGTATCGGGGATGAACTTCCACACGACGGTATCGATCTTTGGCTTGCCCAGAAAGTAGTCCGGGTTGGCCTCCAGTACGATGTGGCTGCCCGGCACCCACTCCTTAAACTTGTAAGGCCCGGTGCCCGTAAGGCTCTTGGTCCAGTGTTCGTGCTTGAGGAACGCATCCTTGTCGCTCTGCCAGACGTCGTAGAGGATGTGTTTGGGCAGAGGACGCTCCCCGTAACCTTGCCCCCCTATGCTTTCGTCGGCAACGAAATACGTCCGCTTCCAGTGAACTATCATGGTGTAGGGGTCCACGATCTCGATGTCTTCGACCAAGTTGGCTGCGTAAGGCTCCGGGATAGGGATCTCCGGGTCGCTGTACACCTGCCAGGCAAATTTAAAGTCCTCCACGGTGAGTTCCTGGCCATCGTGCCACTTGACACCCTGCCTGATCTTCCAGGTACAGTCCATGGTGCCATCGGGATTGATAACCCAGGTGCCATCCTCCAGCGAAGGACGCGAGACCGCCAACCATAGGTCCATCTCTCCCTCCGGGTTCCTGTGAATAAGCTTGGCATTGAGGGTCTCGGCCACCTGGCTGGCAGCCGACTGGGCTACGTTGGGACCGAACCCCCTGGGTTCCTGCCTCATGCCGATAGTCAAAACCTTTGGTTTTGCAGGGGCAGGTGCCGGGGTGGGGGTCACGACTTTCTCGACCTCGACAATCTTGGTTACTTCCTTCTCCACCACCTTGGGCGTGCCCTCGACGATGACGGTCTCCTTGACGGTCTCTTTCACAACTTGCGTGACGATCTTTTCCTCTGGGGTCGGCGTGGCGCAGGCAGAGAGGATCAAGCTGCCCACCATCAGCAGTGCAAAGAGGCCCATCCATTTCTTCTTGTGCCTGTTAGCCAACATTCTTTCCTCCTTTAGATCGCTCATAGAGATGGCATCTCGACAAAACACGGCCCGGGTGCGGTAGCCCGCTGCGAGGAGTGGCGAACACCGCCCTCCAAGAACCTGATTCGCATCAGGCCTGAAACCGCTTTATCACCTCCTTTCCACCTCCCTGCGTGGTTGTTCCAGCAGGGCAAGATCTCGGGATTGACCGGCACCTATGCCGGGAGGAGTCTGTGCGCACCTCTAATACTACAACCGTACGGGCCACATTTTGGCCTCTCACATCGTTGGCAGACTCTATCTTGGAAGCAAGTCTCCGTGTTCGCGGCTATTCCTCGTGTCGTCCACCCAAGCACGGTTGTAGTATTAGGAACTCGCTTCCAAAGCATTACGAATGACCTCTCCGTCCTTCATCACAAATCGCATCCGTCTCAAACTCTCTATGTTGCCAATAGGGTTCCCTTCCACCGCAATTATGTCCGCTATCTTGCCTACCTCCAAAGTGCCTAGACGATCCGCAACCTGGCACAATTCCGCTGAGTTCTTCGTCCCGGCCATCAGGGCTTCCATCTCCGATAGCCCGGCCTGCACCATCAACTCTATCTCCCGTAACGCGGCCACCGGGAAACCCGGTAGATTAGGCCCGTCCGTGGGCAACATGTCGGTCCCGGTGACCGGTTTGGCGCCCGCCCTCACCGCACGGAGAAGACTCTCTCTATGGAGTTCCCCATCCCTGGTCATCTGCTCAAGCCTCTTCTCCGGCCACTCTTGCTCTCGGAAGAACTCTTGTGCATGGGTGACACTTAGCGTAGCTGACAAATATGCCCCCGTCTCCCCAAACATCTCGATGGCCTCGTCGTCCAGGGTGTAGCAGTGCTCCAGGCAATCTACCCCAGCCTTCATCGCCAGCTTGGCTCCTTCCGAACCGCCGATGTGAGCACAGACTCGCTTGCCAGCGTGGTGGGCCACCTCGACTGCCGCTCGCACCTCGTCGAGGGTCACCAGAGGCTTGCCTCGCAAGTCGGGCGCTTCTGCAAGTCCCCTGGTAACCATGAGTTTGATGTGATCTGCACCGGCCTTTAGCTGCTCCCGGGCCCTTCGCCGAAATTCTTCCGGCCCACTCGCCTCGATGTACCATTCAGAACCACTGCCATGACCACCTACGGGGGTGATACCTCGCCCGGCACAGATAAGCCGTGAACCCACCGCCAAGCCGCTCTCGATAGCCTTCTTCAAAGCAATATCAACATGCCGAGCTTCCCCACAGGTTCTTATGAGCGTGACCCCAGCCTCTAGTGCCTCCCTGGCCGCCTTGGCGCAACGCCAAGGCAAGGTGATTTCCCAACCAGGTGGTGGCGGGGCGTCAAGAGGATAAGTAAGGCTCAGATGTACGTGCACATCCATTATCCCCGGGAGGGCATAGCAGCCTTGCAGGTTAATAACCTGATCTCCCTCTTTCTTCCTCCCGGCAGGATAGACATCGCCCGCTGAGCCAATAGCACTGATGAAATTATCGTCTATCACGATGGCTGCCTGGTCCACCGGTGCTCTTCCAGTGCAATCCACCAACCCGCAGTTAAGCAATACTGTTCTCATCTTGCCTCCCATTTTCTAGAGAATCATCCTCAGGGACCAAGCCCTGGGATGGTGCCTTGGTCTCCAGCGGGCCATGCGGCACGATAAAAAGGGTATTTTCCGAAATGCTACGTGTCCTCGCAGTAACCAAGGTGGCTA
>CAYNKW010000402.1:0-3831 GCA_964397845.1 uncultured Anaerolineae bacterium | reverse complement strand
ACCCACTATCATCCTCCACGAATAAATCGCCTCTTCTGAACATAGTTTATCATAAGGGACGACTTCTGTCTGTGACTAAAGTCCTATTTGGGGAAGACATTTCATCACCGGGCAAATTCACCCCCAAAGAGCCCACAACTTTCCCTCAGTAGCCAGAAGCAATCAAACTCTCCACAAACGGAAACCGCCTGAGTCTAGAGCATTGCCCTGGCCTCAAGGCTGGTGCGATCCACGATGACGATGCGATGGCGCTCCATGCGGATCAGTCCCTCTCGCTGCAACTCGGCCAGGGCACGCCCCACCACCTCGCGCACGGTGCCCAGTTGGGCTGCCATCTCCCGCTGGGTCATACGCCGGGGAGCTGCTTCTTTTTGAACTGCCTGAGTCAAAAGCAACTTAGCCAGCCGCGCCCCAACAGTGCGCAGAGAGAGATCTTCGACCAAAGCCGTCATGTGGCGGAGCTTGGCCGCCAAGTCAGCCAGGACAGCCATAGCCACCGCCGGGTACTGGCGCACTATCCGCACAAAGTCGCCACACTCGATGGCATGTACCGTCACATCGGTCCAGGCCGTAGCGCTGGAAGGACTGGGGCCACCGTCCAAAACCGGTACCAAATTGAAAGCTCCGCCAGGCCCCAGCCGTTTTACCACCTGCTCACGACCCTCCGGTGAGAGATGGTAAATCCGCACCTGACCATGAACGATAAGGTATACTGCTCGAGGTGCTTCACCTTGCAGCAGGATCAGCTCACCACGGCGGAAAGTGCGCTCGTGGACACGGGGCGCGACCTCAGCCAGTTCGTCCCCCCCAAGCTCAGAGAAGAATGGCGACTTGTGCAAGAGTTCAGCGGCAACAGTCACAAACGATCCCCCTTCAGGAATCCTCTCCGCCTGTAGGACAGCGAGGGCAGCTATTTTATGCACAAAGGATCTGTCCTCGGCTCTGTTACCTTGGCCGTTTTCTCTGTTTCGAAAAAGTCCGGGTTCGCCCGAGTGCGGCGCAATCCGTCATCCCCAGCAGTTCCTCCGCCGGGTCAGTGCTCGTGCTGGCCCTCGCCTCACAGGTACTTTTTCGGGTCTTTGTCAAAGGCGACCTTGCAGCCTGGTGTGTTGCAGTGCAGACCCCGGAGACCCACGTGGGCCTCTGAGGTCTGCACTGCGTGACTTTAGCTCACGCCGATCTCTTTGCTGCTCTCCCACAGCCCGTGGATGTTGCAAAGGGCCAGAGCGTGCAGCGTGCCAGGCTTGCTGACCTTCAGTGATGCCATCACCTGGTGGTGGGTGTAGACGGGACCCTCATTCGGGCCGGCGACGGACTCACCGTGGGCGTTGAATTCAAAGTGGCCCACATCGTAGGTGAACTTGTCACCTTCCGGGTGGAAGTAAAGGCTAATCCAGCGAATGTGGTGTTCGGTGGTGTTCGGGTGGGCGATCTCTTTTCCCAGGCCAACCTTCACCTCAAAGACCTCGTCCGCCTTCACCTGGTCTGGACATTCGATGACCGGCACGTGCTTCTCTTTCTTCCAGTCCGCCGACTGAATCCTGTCTCCCAACTTCATGCTTACCCTCTCTCCTTCATCAATTGGATGTCTCCAACGATGGCTTGAAGGTCCTCCTCGTGCTCGACCTCGTCTGTGAGAATCCCAAGGACGATGTTATACGTAATCGGATCAGCTTTCTTGGTGAGTTCCACCAGTCGCTGATAGACCTCGATGGCACATTGTTCGCCCTTGATGTTCTGCTCCAGCAACATCTCCACGTAAGAGTCTTCGGGGACCTCGTACCCGCAGTTGGTCATCGTGTACCAGTCTTTGGGCTTGAGGAGCGGCGTACCGCCAAGCTGGATGATCCTATCCGCGAGCATCTCCGCGTGTCTGAGTTCATCAGCGGCATGCTCCACGAGTTCGGAAACAACTACTCCTCTCATAGGGCCCTGGGCTACCTTTGCCCCCACCCAATACTGGTAGTATGCCAGCCACTCGTCTGCAAGAGCCTTGTTGAGCATTTCGACGAGATTGTCCACGTCTATGCCTACGATTTGTCTTCCTTTCGTACCCATTTTGACTTGATCTCCTTTCTTTTTTCATTTATTGCTGGTTTGTTTGGGCGCAGATTTCACTTTAGCGCCGCGATGATCGTCCGGCAGAAAGCGGGCAGGTCGCTGGGCAGCCGCGAGGTGATCAGGTTGCCATCCTGTACCACTTCTGCGTCAACGTAGGTAGCCCCGGCGTTGATCACGTCATCTTTGATCGCCGAGACGCAGGTGGCCCGTTTGCCTTTCATGATGCCCGCAGAGATGGGCACCCACGCAGCGTGGCAGATAGCAGCCACGACGCCGCCGCGCTCGAATACGCCTCTCACCAGGTCGAGCATAGGTTGGTGACGGCGTATCCGGTCGGGTGCGTAGCCGCCCGGTATGATGACGGCGTCAAAGTCGTCCGCCGAGACTGCCTCGGCAGCGACGTCTACTTTCACCGGATAGCCCAGTTTGCTGTGGTATCCTTGAACACCAGGCATGCCCACGACGGTCACTTTGGCGCCAGCCTCGCGCATGCGCAAGAGCGGATACCATAGTTCCAATTCCTGGTAGTTGTCCTCAGCTAGAATGGCGATGCGTTTGCCTTCCAATTTCATGTTCACTCACCTCCTTTCCTCCGTGTCTCAAGCTGCTTCCCATGCTACCGCGCTTTATCAAACCTTCACCAGGTGGAACTGCTCACGCTTTGCGCTGCAGATCGGACACTCGTCAGGGGCTTCCCGCTCAGCGACATACCCGCATACCTTACAGACATAGTAATCGTGCGTCTCGTCGCTCAGCATGGCGTTCAGCGCTCGCTTGTAGAGCTCGGCGTGGCGCTCCTCCACGTCTCGTGCCTGGCTGAATGTCAGCGCCGCCGCTCGCTCCCCCTCTTCTTCTGCCGCGCGGATGAACTGCGGATAATAAACCTGGTTTACGGTGGTCTCTCGCTCGAAGGACGATTGCAGGTTCTCCTCCGTGTTCCGCACCACCGCCTCGCCGAGCAAGCGCAGGTGGCGCCCGGCGTGCACCCCCTCGGCGGCAGCTACGGCACGGAACAGTTTGGCGATCTGCGGATAGTCCTCTTCCTCTGCCTTGCGGGCGAAGGCCAGCAACCGATGATACGCCTTAGCCTCGCCGACGAAGGCCTCGTAGATGTTGCGCCGCGTTTGTTCTCCTGTCACACGGACTCCTGCAATTCCTCCATCGCCTTGAGAATTTCCTCAATGTTTGGCACCTCTCTTATAGGATATACCTTTTTGAACCGGATCACCCCCACTCTGTCCACGATGAAGACGGCCCGTTCGCTGAAGCCGTTCTTCTTCCGAAAGATGCCATAGGCCTGGGCGACACCTCCGTGAGGCCAAAAGTCGGCCAGGAGGGAGGTTTCCTCAATGCCTATGGCTTGGGCCCAGGCTTTCTTGCACGGCACGCTGTCTACGCTCAGACCCAGGGCCACAGCGCCCAACCGGTCAAAATCTTCCTCGTGCTTCTCCAGGTCCTGCATCTGGTCCCTGCACAAGCTCGTCCAGGCCAGAGGGTGGAAGGAAAGCACCACTTTTTTCCCTCTGAGGTCGCCAAGGGCGATCTCCTTCTCGTTCTGGTCTTTGAGGGTAAAATCGGGGGCCACATTCCCCACTCCTATTCTCCTGCTTGTCATTATGTACCTCCCTTCTGGATGAAAGCGCCGGTGAAGACCTGCCAAACGCCCGATAGCATGAACAGCAAGGCGATCCCCTGGCCAAACCAGGAGGCCACGAGGGTAGCCATCCTCAGGTTGCCGCTGACCCCCCAGATCAAAGCCCGCAGCACCCG
>CAYNKW010000401.1:0-3832 GCA_964397845.1 uncultured Anaerolineae bacterium | reverse complement strand
CCCCTGACGGACTTGCACGTTCGATAGAATTGGTGTAGAATAACTGTCTGTGGTAACATCTTGAGAGAGGTAAAGTACGCCATGCCGGTCTACGTCTATCAATGCGATTCTTGTGGGGTCACTTTCGAACGCCAGCAGCACTTCAGCGACGCTCCTCTGACCAACTGCCCCGAGTGCGACGGGCACGTTCATCGTGTGATCCAGCCAGTGGGCATCGTCTTCAGAGGATCTGGCTTCTACATTACCGACAACCGGACCAAGTCCTCCACGGCTTTGCCTGGCGACATTAAGAGCGAAAAGAAGGCCAAGTCCTCGTCTTCCGATTCGGATTCCATCGCCCCGGATTCGTAATGTGATGGCGTCCAGGCGCGAAGCTCATGAGCCCATCGGAGTTCCCGGTGGGCTCATTTCTACGAACAGATATTTACTAAAAGCGGGCGGACTGGACAGCGCGCCAGTCTGCCCGCTCTCGGTTGCTGTGCTCGTTACATCTGAAAGCGATTAGAAGCCTGGACGATCTTGTGGGAGTAATTGGTGACAAATTGCAACAATTTTTCGCGGAGCGATTGCCACTCATCGCTTTCCAAAATCCTTTCCATGGTCTCCAGATCGTCGGCCACACCGCCGACCAGAATCTGAGGACCTTCTCCATAGACCGTGTACCAGGCTTCGGTCAAATGCAGGCCCATCTGCATCATGGAAGGGGCCCACTCTTGCACCTGGAACTCAAAATAGGCTGCCTCTTGGCCGGGCTTGATGTCCCAGCTCATCAGTAACTTTATTAGCTCCATTATGAGATTTATTCTCTCCAGTAGAAGTAATCTATTGCACGCTCCAGTGGGCAGCCAAATTATAACCCACTCGCTATCTAAAAGCAAGCGGAATCACAACCGCAGTGCAGACAGGAATGGAGCTTCATCTTGAAACGGCCCTACGACGACCAGGTTCAACTTGTTCTCTCGAAACAGTCTTTGAGCTACGGATTGAATCGCCTCGGGTGTCACCGCGTCCAGTTGAGCTACGATCTCATCAGGGCCTTCGAGGGGCCGATTGCTGACTTCTTGTCGCCCCCACCAGGAGGCATAGGCAGCACTGTCCTCAAGAGCCATGAGCATCCGGCCTTTGAGGTACTCTCTGGCCTTGCGTAGCTCATCTTCTGGCACCCGTTCTTGTCGCAGGCGATCCCATTCGGCCAGCAAGGCACTCACGGTGATCACAGCCTGCTTCGGTGATGCGCCAGCGTACATGCCCACCACCCCGGTGTCCAATAGCATCTCGGCAAAGGCGTCCACGCTATAGGCCAGGCCGCGCCGCTCGCGAATCTCCTGGAACAGGCGCGAACTCATCCCCCCGCCCAGCACGACGTTGAGCAGCCGGAGAGCAAAACGGTCGGGGTGCGAGATCGGCAACCCAGGCACACCGATGTGAATCTGGGCCTGCTCGGTTTCGCGAAAGTGCACATGAAGGCGTGGCTCGGTGTAAGAGTCGGGTGCTGGTGCAAAGGCGGCCGCTTCAGCAGACTGCCAGTCGCCCAGGTATTCCGCAAGGCAGACCACGATGTCCTCGTGCTCCAGATTCCCCGCCAGGCTGATGACCGTTCGGTCAGGGACGTAATGCCGCGCCATGTAGTCCAGCAGCACATCGCGTTTCAAAGCGGCCACGCTCTCCCGCGTGCCGGCAATGTCTCGACCCAAAGGGTGATTGGGCCACAGTTGCTCGTAGGCCAGCAGATATAGCAGCTCCGACGGCGTGTCCAACGAAAGGTTGATCTCTTCGATGATGACCTGGGCTTCCTTTGCCAGTTCTCCGGCGTCGAAACGGGCGTTGCGCAGTATGTCTACCAGCACGTCCAGTGCTATCGGCAGGTGTGGTTCAGCAACCTTGGCCCAGAAGACGGTCGTCTCACGGCCTGTGCCCGCGCCAAGTATGCCCCCCACACCCTCGATGGCTTCGGCGATTTCCTGGGCCGTAGAGCGTTTGTCCGTGCCTTTGAAGACCATGTGCTCGATAAAATGCGCCGCACCGCTTTCTGCGTCCGCTTCGTAACGGGAACCGACGCCCACCAGGAAAAGCACGCTCACCGAGCGCGTGTGCGGCATGGTCTGCGTCAGGATGCGGAGGCGATTGTCCAGCGTCGTCTTTTGAAACATAGAACTTCTCTAAACTGATCTGATCTGTTCGGTCACATCACAGCACAATTATACTCTTGCCCCTGGAAAAAGCAAACCCAGAAATGCAAACGGGCGGCTGTCTTATAGCCACCCGTTCTGCATCTGGGGAGACCACTTTAGCGCTCAACAGTATTGGGCTACGATCCCGTCGTAAACGTCGGCTGCTGTTTGGTCGATGACGCCGCTTTGGGCCACCTGCAAGTCTCGCCGGAAGCCTTCCTCCAGAGAAGCGCCGGTGGCCTGTCGTACCAGTTGGATGGCCTTGGCAGCATAGGCAATGACCAAACACGGCTCAATGCGGCTGAGGTCCTCGAAGAACCAGCCGCAACTGGTATACATTGCCTGCCGGTGACGTTGTGCTTCCAGCAGCGTGATCAAGCGCGTTTCCTCCTCGGTGCGGAGCGTGCCGCCAGAATGATGGGAAACGAGGAAATGCAGGTCGGCTTCGCCCAGCAGGACGCGGATGTAATCGTGACACATTTGCCAGGGATCGGCCACGCGCCCGCGGGTTTCGTCCAGGTAGGCAGCATCAACCTCCCAGGCCAGTCGATCCATCGCCCGACGCAGCGGGCGCTTCCAGCGACTATCGCCCCTGGTGCAACTGCACCCCTCATTCCAACGGGCGACGCCATGCCAACAACTCCAGGACGTTCGTTCCCAAACCTCGATCTCTTCGATGGGCGGGTGATCTCGCAAGTAGCGAGCCAGGTAAGTGACTTCGTAGCCCTGCCGGGGCGCCAATTGAGCCAGCAAGTCGTGCACAAACCGCTCCCGGCCCGGCTGGTGATGACCAAAGGTCTCGCCGTCGGCGACCACCAGGTACAGCCCACCACTGGCGTTGGTGGTGTCTTCCAGGAACTCCACAAAGCGCGAAGCGTCCTCCGTGAGGTAGGGGTCAAAAGCAACGCTGTTGGAAAGGTCCTCGTGACGGAAAAAGACCACCATGCGACGCCCTGCTGGCAGCCGTACCCAGTAGAGTCGAGAAGGGTCTACGCTCTGCCGGGCCTGGCGCGGCGAAAGGATGGTGAACTCGATGTCCTGTTCGGCCATGACTTCCAGCGTTTCATAGTCTACGGCCAACTCGGGCAACCACATCCCCTTGGGTGAGCGACCAAAGCGATGACGAAAGTCAGCGATGCCCCACGCGATCTGCGTCTCCTTGTCACGACGGTGAGCCAGCGGCAGGATGGTGTGATGGTAAGCCTGTGCCAGAGCGTTGCCCACACCGCGATGCGCCACGTTGCGACGATCTGCTTCGACAATGCGACGATAAGTCAGCCCGTTGTGATCGGCCAGCCAGCCAGCCAGCGTCGGGCCAAAGTTGAAACTCAACAGGCTAAAGTTGCCCATCGTGGCGTTAGGTTCGTAGCACTCGGCAGCGATCTTTTCGTTGTAGTTGGCAAACGGTTCCGCACCCTTTTCCACCGAAATGACACCGCTGAACGGATTCTCTCGCGGTGGCTGGTAAAAATGCCCATGAATGCAGAGTGCCTTGGTGTTCATATTCGCTGCGCTCCTGCAAAGTATTGCTTTTATTCTACATGTATGTGTTTGACTAAAATCCAGAGATGTCCATTCCTTGGCTTCTGAATCAAACACCTTGTTGCTGCACTACAATCGCCCTCGTGAACTCCAGGCCAAAGGCGATTGTAGGACCCAAC
>CAYNKW010000400.1:1990-3837 GCA_964397845.1 uncultured Anaerolineae bacterium | reverse complement strand
AGTTGCCAGCAGAGCACAGAGACCCGGCAAGTAGGTACGTCGAACGCGCTTACGACCAGCAGCCCGGGCGAGAATGGGCGCGTATGGATGATCATCGCACCGAGTTCGCCGTGACCCTTCGAGCGCTGGCCGAGCACCTCCCGCCACCGCCGGCGCGGGTGCTGGACTGCGGCGGCGGCCCCGGCCGCTACGCTATCGAACTGGCCCGCCGGGGTTACAAAGTCACCCTCTTTGACCTCTCGTCCGAATGTCTCCGGCTGGCACGAGAGAAGGTTGCCGACGCTGGCGTGACGTTGGCCGGCTTTGAGAAGGGCACAGCCACCGACCTCTCCCGCTTCCCCGGCGACTCTTTCGACGGTGTGCTGCTTATGGGGCCGCTTTACCACCTGCTGGAGGAGGCCGACCGAGAGCAGGCACTGGTGGAAGCCCAGCGGGTGCTGAAACCCGGCGGGGCTCTCTTTGTCGCCTTTATCAGCCGCTACGCGGTCCCTCGTTGGGCAGCCGCCCACGAGCCTACCTGGCCCCTGGAGAACCCGGAACTCCTGGAGGCGATCCTGACCAGCGGCGTCTTGCCCCCTCGCGGGGCGGAAGGCGAGAGGTTCGTCGCCCATTTCGCCCATCCCACAGAAGTCGCCCCGCTCTGCCGGCGTGCGGGCTTTGAGGTCGTCATCGTCCTGGGCGTCGAAGGGATGGTGAGCATGATCGAGGCCGGGGTGAACGCCCTCTCCGGCGAGGACTGGGAAGCGTGGGTAGACCTGAACTACCGGCTGGCGGTAGATCCTTCGATTCACGGCTGCGTCGAGCACCTGTTGGTCGTCGCCGTCAAACCCCGCTGGCGGGCCGTGCTGTGTGGAATCGCCCAACAGTTGGACAAGGCCGGCGTGCCCTACAAAGTCGTCGGCGGGACCTCGGCAGCGCTGCACGGCGTTCCACTGCCGGTCCACGACCTGGGCCTGGAGACGGACGCCGAGGGCGCTCACCGCTTCCAGGCTCTCTTTGCCAACCGTGTCACAGAGCCCGTGGTCCTGCGCGAGAGCGAGACCTACCGCTCCCACTTTGGCCGCTTTGACTTTGACGGCGTAACGGTCGAGGTCATGGGGGAGCTGTACCGGCGGGAGGCCGGTGGCTGGGTGCCCACGGCGGCCACGACGGAGGCGATGGTGGACCTGGACGGTGTCGCCGTGCGTGTCTCCTGGCTCGAGGAGGAGACACTGGCCTACATCCGGCGGGGGCGGTTGGACCGTGCGGCCCAATGTCTGCCCCACTGCAATCCCGGCCGGCTACTGGCACTGCTGCGCGGAAAACAGGCTAGGTAAGGAACTATTTCCCGCTTTGCATCGTCTATAAGCTGTGACAACTCAACACCAATGGCTTTCTACCCATGACAAGTGGGAAATACTCTACTAATGAGGAGGTTCAGAAATGTTGAAAGAGTTCAAAGAGTTTGCCCTGTGGGGGAACACAATTGCGGTGCTGCTGGCCGTCTTGGTCCTGGCGGCCGGCTGCGGGACTTTCAGAGAGGTCAAGCTTGACGCGGACGACAATGGCCGCCAGATCGAGTTGGGGAAAGGCCAAACCCTGGTCATTACGCTGGAGTCCAACCCAACTACCGGCTACAGATGGGAGACGACTGAATTCGAGGAGTCTGTCCTGCGACTAATGGGAGAAGCAGAGTTTCAACCCTCTGACCCACAGGGGCCTCCGGGCACGGGGGGCACAGAGACCTTCCGTTTCGAGGCCATGAGCGCAGGCCAGATGGCTCTAAAACTGGTCTACCACCGCGCCTGGGAAGAGGACGTGGAGCCCCTGGAAACCTTTTCCCTCCAGGTAGTGGTACGCTGATCTGA
>CAYNKW010000400.1:0-1890 GCA_964397845.1 uncultured Anaerolineae bacterium | reverse complement strand
AGCGAACTCTTCTTTCTCCTGCTCTACACCGATGGGGTGACGGACGCGACCGACGCGCACGAGCAAGGCTTTGGGATGGAGCGTTTGCAGCATGATGATTAGGAGAAACGTCATGTCCAAATTACACGTTCGCGACATTGATCTTTACTATGAAATCGCTGGACAAGGCCAACCTATTCTTTTCATTCACGGCTTGGGTTCCAGTAGCCGTGACTGGGAACCGCAGGTCGCTTTCTTTGCCAAACATTACCAGGTAGTTACCTTTGATGTTCGCGGCCATGGTCAATCGGGCAAGCCCCCTGGTCCCTACAGCATCCCCCTCTTTGCCACCGATACCGCCGAATTGATCAAATCGCTCGGTATCGCCCCGGCGCACATCATTGGCATCTCTATGGGGGGCATGATCGCCTTTCAACTGGCCGTGAGCGCACCCGACCTGGTGAGAAGTCTGGTGATTGTCAACAGCGGGCCGGAATTCATCCTCCGCACCTTCAAAGAACGCATAGGCGGTCTCCAACGCCTGCTCATTGTCCGTCTGCTGGGAATGCGCAAGATGGGCCGGGTTTTGAGCAAACGCCTCTTTCCCAAGCCGGAACACAAAGAGTTGCGTCGAGTATTCGTTGAACGCTGGGCTGAGAATGACAGGCGGGCCTACAGCGACGCAATGCGAGCAATTGTCGGCTGGAGTGTCTCCGACCGCCTTGGCGACATTCGTTCCCCGACGCTGGTGATTGCGGCGGATGAGGACTATGCCCCCGTATCACTCAAAGAAGCATACATCGCCAAGATGCCGCAGGCGGAGCTGGTGGTGATCGCGGATTCGCGGCATGCCACACCCGCAGAGCGGCCGGAGCAGTTCAACGAGGCACTGATGGCCTTTCTGTCGAGGCAGGCTTGAACGGTTTGTGATCCGCCGCGAGCCAGGGGCGAAAGTGGGGCGTCAATTCGAAACGCCGGAAGGAGAAAACGATGGCCGGGACCATAAGCCGCGAAATCCGTCTTAGGAACCGCCCCATCGGCATGCCGAGCGAGAGCGACTTTGAGCTCGCGCAAGTGCCGCTCCCCGAACCCGGCGCGGGAGAGGTGCTCGTGCGCAACATTTATATGTCGGTCGATCCCTACATGCGCGGGCGCATGGTCGATCGCGAGAGCTACGTCCCGCCGTTTCAACTCGGCAAGCCCTTGGAAGGCGGCTGCGTCGGTCAGGTCGTCAAGTCGGAGGGTAAGTTTCAGGTCGGCGACTATGTCTTGGGTATGCTGGGCTGGCGCGAGTACTATGTATCGGACGGCGCGGGCCTGACCAAGATCGATCCCAAGGTCGCGCCGATTCAGGCCTATCTCGGCACCCTCGGCATGCCGGGGCTGACGGCCTACGTCGGCCTGCTCGACATAGGCCAGCCGAAGGAAGGCGACACCGTCTTTGTCTCCGCCGCCTCGGGCGCAGTCGGCGCGGTCGTATGTCAGATAGCCAAGATCAAGGGCTGCCGCGTGGTGGGCAGCGCTGGCTCGGACGAAAAGGTGGCCTGGCTCGTGGACCAAGCCGGGATTGACGCCGCCTTCAACTACAAGAGGGCGGATAGTCTGACCGCCGAACTGGGCAAACATTGCCCCAACGGCATAGACGTCTACTTTGAGAGCGTGGGCGGGGAGCACCTCGAAGCCGCGCTCGCGCGCATGAACACGTTCGGGCGCATCGTGTTATGCGGCATGATCTCCCAGTACAATGCCACCGAACCACCCCTCGGACCGAGCAATCTGATCTTTGCCGTTGGCAAGCGATTGACGATCAAGGGCTTTATCGTCTCCGACCACCTGGACCGACTGCCGCAGTTCTACGCCGACGTGGGCAGGTGGATCGCGGAAGGCAGAATCAAGTGGAAAGAGACGATC
>CAYNKW010000399.1:0-3854 GCA_964397845.1 uncultured Anaerolineae bacterium | reverse complement strand
AGTTTATTTTGAGGTAACACAGTAGCCAAAAAGTGAAAGACGTGTTATACTGGGGTGGTCGTTGGTAGATTGATGGAGGGATGATTATGCTCGATCTTCAGGCCACTGCGCAGCGGATTAGGGACAATATCAACAAAGTCATTGTCGGCAAAGAATCGGTCATCGAGTTGGTGCTGGTCGCCTTACTTTGTGAAGGACACGTGCTCATTGAGGACGTGCCCGGCATCGGTAAGACGATGCTGGCCAAGACGGTGGCTCGCTCTCTGAGGTGTACCTTTCGGCGCATCCAGTTCACACCCGATCTGCTGCCTTCCGATGTGACCGGCATCTATTATTTTAACCAGAAGGCGCAAGAGTTCCAGTTTCGCCCTGGGCCGGTGATGGCTCAGATCGTCCTGGCCGACGAGATCAACCGCGCCACGCCCCGCACCCAGTCCGCGCTGCTGGAGGCGATGCAGGAGCAGCAAGTGACGGTGGACGTGGAGACCATGGCTCTCCCCCGGCCCTTTATGGTGCTGGCGACTCAGAACCCTATCGAGTTGGAGGGCACTTTTCCGCTGCCGGAGGCGCAAATAGACCGCTTTATGCTCAAAATCAAGCTGGGCTACCCTTCGGAGGATGAGGAGAATGCCATTCTGCTCCGCTTTGAACGTCAAGATCCGCTGGAGACACTGGAAGCGGTCGCTTCGCCGGAGGAATTGCTGGCTATGCAAGAGGCCGTTCGCCGCGTGACGGTGGAAGAGAGCGTGCGCCAGTACATCGTGAAGGTCGTCCGTGACACGCGGAAACACCAGCACGTGGACCTGGGCGTCAGTCCCCGGGGTTCGCTGGCGCTGTACCGCACAGCCCAGGCGCTGGCCGCCATCCGCGGGCGAACGTTCGTCATCCCGGACGACGTGAAGGCGTTGGCCCCGGCGGTGTTGACCCACCGCATCATGCTCAGTCCGCAGACGCGCCTGCGGGGACGCACGCCAGAGGAGGTGGTGGCCGAGATCGTGAACGAGGTGCCGGTGCCAGTGGATGAGCTTTAAGAGGCGGATATGGTTGTGGAGGGGCCTCTATGGGAATCCCTATGTTCAATGAGAGCTGGATCGCTCTCTCCATAATCACCGTCATTTTTGGCCTGCTCCTCAAGCAGCCAACCCTTTTGGCCGTAGCCAGCCTGCTGCTGACGGTGGTGGGTGTGTCGTGGGTGTGGAACCGCTACGCGCTGCACGGCGTAGAGTACGAACGGACGTTCAGCGAGCGGCGGGTGTTCCAGGGCGAGTTGGTAGAACTGGTAATCCGGGTGACCAATCGCAAGTTGTTGCCGCTGAGTTGGCTTCGCGTGGACGATCAGGTGCTGGCCGACCTCGTCTTGCTGGACAGAGAGGTGCTGCCTTCTTCGCAGCCGGAGATAGGTTACCTGAGCGGGCTGTTTGCCCTCCGCTGGTACGAGCGGGTGAATCGACGCTATCGTCTGAAGCCGCATCGGCGTGGGTTTTACGCCTTTGGCCCGGTTGAACTGCGCTCCGGCGATTTCTTTGGTCTCTTTGAACAACGCCAGACCCTGCTCCAGAAAGAATGGCTCATCGTCTACCCCGAGGTGCGCTCCCTCGAGCAACTGGGGCTGCCTACGAAGGACCCCTTTGGCGACTCTAAGGCCTGGCAGCGCATCTTTGAGGATCCGGCTCGCACCGTTGGCGTGCGTGAGTACCAGCCGGAGGATAGCTTCCGGCGTATCCATTGGAAGGCCAGTGCGCGCCTTCAAAGGTTTCAATCCCGGCTCTACGAACCGACGACGTCTCACCACCTGGCCATTTTTCTCAATGTGGCGACGTTTCCCCATCCGTGGCGGGGAATCGTGCCCGATGTCCTGGAAGAAGCGATCCGCGTGGCTGCGTCCATCGCCAATTACGGCGTGACGGAAAAATATCAGGTGGGGTTGTTGGCCAACGGCAGCGTGCCCGGCTCTGACCAGCCGCTGAAGGTGCTGCCCAGCCGCGATCCCCAGCAACTGACCCGTATCCTGGAGGCGCTGGCTGCTGTGACCGGTTTTGCCACGTTGTCCATTGAGCGAATGTTGACCGCCGAAAGTCCCCGCTTGCCGTGGGGGGCGACACTTCTGCTGGTGACGGCCACCGTCTACGATGACCTGCTGGCGACCTTGCTCCGTCTGCGAGACGCAGGACGGCGACTGGTTTTGGTCTCTCTGTCGGCCGATTGTCCTGATCTCACCGATCAGGGCATTCGCACCTATGTGCTTTCTGGCACGGCTGGCGTTGACTTTTACACATTCGCCCGCAGGGCGACCCCAGGTACCCCGTTGGTGGGGGCGGCGGGGGTGGGAAGACCTGTCTCGCGGTGGGCCAGGCCAGCGGTGAGGGAGGGCGCGTCATGAACTGGCGGCGCTCCTTGCTCGTTATCCTTGTCTCGGTGATGGAGTTGAGTTGGCTCTATCCCTGGTTGGCGATCCTGGGTCGTTTCACCACCCTGCAAGAGGGCGTCTTGAAGCCGGCCGCGACTTTTGGCTTGTTCTTTTTGGCGCTGGGCGTTGCCGAGTTGCTGAACCGCTGGCACATCGTCGATCGCTATCAGCGCATCGTTGTGGGAGTGCTCGTTCTGCTTACGGCGCTTCTGATGGTGCGGGCGCAAGTATACCCCGGCGCGCCGCTCTTCAGTCTGCGTTGGGTGGGCAGCTCGCTGGCAAAGCTGGTGCTTTTTGATCGGGCCATAAGCAGTGAGTTGTTCCTCGTTCTGGTGACCTTTGCCGTATGGTGGCGGGCCCTTCGCCTGAGCCAGGCGTGGCTGATCACGGACACCGTCGGCTTTCGGTTTCGGTTAGGCATTCTTTTGCTCATCGGGCTGTTGATCGTTCAGGCCTTGAGTTACCGTCAGGACATGACTGGCTGGATTTTGTCCCTGTTCCTGTGTGGCCTGGTGTCGGTGGCCCTGGCGCGTGTCAAGGACAGTGTGCCGGTAGGCCAGGGGGACAGACAGTTCAGCCTGCGATGGCTACTGTTGCTGCTCGTTGGCGCCGGGGGGACGTTGTTGATCGGTCTGCTGGCCAGTGTGCTTCTCTCGACCGAGAATCTTGCTACCCTCTGGCGGTGGTTACGGCCTGTGACCACTGTGTTGGGCACAACCGTTTTCTACATCCTCTTTGTGCTGAGCTATGTGTTGGCCTGGGGCGTCAATGCGATCCTCCAGTTGCTCTGGCGGGGCGAAGAATCGCAGGGATTAGAGACCGTCTATTTGAGCCCTATGCAGTTGCCTGCCGAGTGGCTGCAGGCCGACGAAACGGTGTCGCCAGCGTGGGGAGATGCGGTGCGGCAGGGCCTGACGGCTCTGGTGGTGGTGGGTCTCTTTGTACTGCTCCTCACGGTCGTGCGACGGTGGCGGCTGCGTCCGTCGGGGGGAGCCGACGTGTGGCGCGAGTCGGTTTGGTCGTCAAGAGAAGCGGGCCGGGGGTTGCTGGGGGGCTTGCGGGACGGCCTCCGGCAGTTGGTTGGTCTCTGGTCGGACCGGGAGGCACGGCGGGACTATTCGGCGGCTACCATACGCAGGATCTATGCCAGCCTGTTGGCGTTGGCTGAGCAACGTGGCATCCCGCGGCCTCCAGCCCAGACGCCTCTCGAGTATCTGCCGGCGTTGCAGGGTACGTTCCCCGGCTGGGGGGCGGAGTTGCGGGCGCTCACCAGGGCCTACGTGGATGCTCACTATGGCCAGTTGCCGGACACTGAGGCAGAATTGCGGGCCCTGCGCGATGCCTGGCAGCGCATCCATACATGGGCGGAGACCCGTCTTGAAGATTAGATAGCCACTTGATCAGTTTTGACATTGATGGCGACTTGTGGTATTATCTAGATGTTGGT
>CAYNKW010000398.1:0-3859 GCA_964397845.1 uncultured Anaerolineae bacterium | reverse complement strand
CCCATTGAGAGTGCTTCTTGTAACCTTCGCAAGGGTGACCGTGCGCTATCCCCCTACTTTGACGTGCTATGGAACCTTTTGAGTCCCTTCAGCGTCTATATTGTTGTAGACCTATAGCCTGTACATATGCCATCTTTTCAGGAGGGAAGGGATGAGACACTGGCAACGTGTAATCGCCGTTATGCTCATTGGTTTGCTGATAGGGTTGGCTGCAGGTTGCGATCCGCCCTTTCCGACGGCCCAGCCCCAGGACCTGCCCGGTGCCACGAGCACTGCGTTTCCCACCCCTGCCACCGATGCAGAGAAAGCACGATCTGAAATGCCAACGATCGTTCTGCCTACCGGGATACCGACATTGGTCGTGACCGCAGAACCGGAGATCGGTTTGATGATTGAAGAAGAAGCCTTGACCCTGGCCAAAGAGACGCTGGCCCAAGAACTCGGTGTGGACGAGGAGGAGATTGCCGTTGAGAGAGCGGAACCCGTCCGGTGGCGCGACACCAGCCTGGGTTGCCCGCAGAAAGGCATGATGTATGCCCAGGTCATCACTCCCGGCTACCGCGTGTGGCTACAGGTAGAGGGAAAGACCTATGACGTACACGTCGGCAGCGGCCGGGCCGTTGTGTGCGAGAGTGCCTCTAAGATCGTAAAAACACCACCCGCGAAGGAGATCGCGACTGCAGCCCGTATGTACGAACTGGCCCGGCAAGACCTGGCCGCCCGGCTGAGCGTGGACGTGGAAGAGATCAAGGGCAATTTTATCAAGCCAACGACCTGGCCGGACACCAGCCTGGGGTGTCCACAAGCGGGCGAGGTCTATGCCCAGGTCTTGACCGAAGGATTCCTGATCGAACTGGAATGTGAGGGCCAGACCTACGAATACCACACCGATATGGAGCGGGTCTTGCTGTGTGAAAAGCCATAGCCAAGGCAGAGGAGGGCCCATGAAAAGAAGGGGAGAGCCAGTCGGCTCTCCCCTTGTTGGCTCCTCCAAGTGCACCTTTTTCCCCAGGATTATTCGATGGTCAGGTACAGCTTGTAGGGATCGGGCCTGTACACCTCGTAGGCCTCGATGTATACGTACCACGTACCTTCTGCTGGGTCGGCGATCACCGCCCGTTCTGGAGCGTTGCCGGTGGCCCCATCGAACGACGCGACATTGAGGTCCGGGTCGTAGATGATCATGTCAATGTCGCTGGTGGGGAAGTGGTTCCACTTGCGCAGCCAATCCAGATCAAAGGTCGCTGTGGTCACACCGGCCGGGATGTCCACCGGGATCGTGACGGCCTCGCCCGTCTTGATGATGCCCCTGGCGATGGGCCGCCGCAGTGGCTGGCGAAAGTTCTCGCGGGTGATGCGCACCTTGAAGCTGACGACAGGGGCTTCGTTGGAGTAGTCACCGATGAGAGACAGCTTCATCAGGCCGGGCTCCATGGGCTGGTAAGTTCCCCCCCAGGGAGAGGACCACGAACCATCCTCAATCACGATGTCGAACGAGTCGCCATACCAGGGGTACCAGTAGCCCTCGACCGGATGCGGTGCCCAACCCGTGCGCTTGGCGCTCTGGACGTGGACCTCCAGCGCGTTGGGCCAGTAGGCATAGTCCCAGTTGTCGGGGATTTCAATGTCAAAGACCTCGATGGTCACCTTGCTGGTGTAGCGGCTGATACTGAACACGGCGTCGAACGGCTCGCTGGGGCTGAGGGTGATGGTGTCACTCTCCCAGGCGTCCACTCTGTTCCTGCGAGGCCAGGGCAGGACGTTGGACTTTAGGAAACCGGCAAAGCGGGTGATGGGTTGCCAATGACCGGTCTTCAACACCTCGAGGGCAGCGGGTACGTCAAGCGCCCCCCAGCCCTGGTCGTTGATGCCCTGCCACGCCTCGCCGACGACATTGGGATTCGCACCCTGCACCAACGCGCTGCGGAGCCAGGCTGGGGCTGTTTCCTTGCCTTCGACGTTTTCCCAGTAGGCGTTGAGCAGCGCCGCTCCGCCGGCCACGGTAGGCGCCGAGAACGAGGTGCCGCCAGCCCAGCGGAGTTCGCCGTTCGGGCCTTCATGGAAGTTCCAATGGCCCAGGGCGACGATGTCCGGCCCGGCGCGCCCGTCGCTCAAGGGCCCCCGGCTGGAGTAGTTGACCACGCGGGTCTCGGCGGTGGGGCGCATGACCATGCCCTGGCCGGGCGCGAGCGGCCATACGGCCAGTCCCAGGTACTCGTAGAGGATGCTCGAGGAGAGAGCGTAGTCCAGCGCACCCACATCCAGAGAGGAGAAGGAGGTGGCCGGAGAGCCTACAGAGTTGGGTATCGGTCCCTCGTTGCCCGCCGATGCCACCACCAGGATGTGAGCCATCTCCAGTTCCGTGATAAAGCGGTCAAAGGTGTCACGGCCATCCCAGACCGTGGGACCACCCAGGCTCATGTTGACGATGTCAATGTCCAGCAGGCCATCCTTCTTCAGTGTCAGAACGTGATCCAGCCCATCCAGGATGATCGAGGTTGGGACGCCCGCGCCGCTGGTGGGAAAGACCTTGACCGGATAGAGTTGGGCCTCTGGCGCCTGACCAAAAACCGGCACAAAGTCTATGTCCCACGGCAGATAAGCAGAGACTGCTAACCAGATGGGATGCGTCGGAGCGGCAGAGAAGTCAAGTGCGCAGGACGAGGCGATTACCCCACCCACGTGAGTGCCGTGCCAGTAGTTGCTCGGGTCGGTGGCGGGTATGCCATCGCCGGTGGCGTTGTAGCCCTCTGGGAAGTCAGGCGTGCCGATGATCGCATGGCCGATGCAGGTGTTCGGCACGGTGCCGGTGTCCACCACAGCCACGATGGTGCCATCGCCCCAGATTCCCTCTTCGAACCAGACGTCATACGCGCCAGTGTAGAGGAAGTTGGTGTAGCCCTCCGGCAGGGTGTCCACGTCAATCGTGGCCGCGTCCACGGATTGAAGATCGATCCCTTCCATGTTCTCTACTGCATGGGACAGGGGATGTACCGCATTCTTGCCCGTATCGGGCCCGTCGTGCAGGTAGACCATGCTGTCCTTCTCGACCTTGGTCACGCCGGAGAAGCCAGCAACGGCATCCATCCGACTGGCGGGGATGGCCGCCGCCACGGCCGGCACGTTCCGATATTTGAACTTGACGGTGCCGCCGAGCGACCGGATATGAGTGGCCAGATCGTCGGTTGAGCCGTCCGTCTGGAGGATAACGTTAACACTCCCTTCACCTCCCTGTGCCACAGCCACGGACGGTATCCACAGGCTGGCAACGAGAATCACTAACAGCGTAGCATAAATCAGTTTTTTCATCGAACCTTTTCTCCCTTTCTTTTCTTAATGTATGTTGCTGCGATTTTGCGAGTCAACTGTAATCAAGCTCGAGTTGCAACCGTTCGATACGTCTCCCCTCCTTTCTGCTTTCTCAGTTCTCACGGATAAGCACGTTCTCGAGACGCAGACGACCTCGCGCCCAGGAGGGCCAAATCCACCCGCCTGCTATCTCTAATCACAGCCCCACGGCCACGATCTCATAGCCGGCAACTGTGCCAAGGAACTCGTCTACCATGATTTCGAACGGCACAGTCTGTCCCGTCTCCAGGTCCTCCCCGAAAAGCCACTCCGAACCGGCGCCGATGGTCTGTCCTGCTTCGTCCAGGAGCGCCACGGCAACCTCAGCATAAGCCTCAAGCGAGGCACCAGGATTGGTGACATTGCCGCTCACGACATAGATATCGCCTTCCAAAAACGCCTGGACGTTGTCCACTACCAGGTCGGTGCGTAGGGGGTCGTCGTTCGGCGTAGCGTCTACTGACAGGTCATAAGTCGTGTACCCTTCCGCAAAAGTGATCAGGTGAAACGG
>CAYNKW010000397.1:0-3875 GCA_964397845.1 uncultured Anaerolineae bacterium | reverse complement strand
CTGCTGGATCCCGACGTCCGGCTGCCCGAATACGCGGCCGACCTGGTGGAGGCCGAGCTGGCCCTGATCGAGGACGCGGCCAGCATCATGCCTTCGCCCCTGTTTCCTGGCCTGGAGTACGGTGAGGACTATACCCAGTACATCCCCCGGGGCCACTATACCAAGAGCGACGAGCTGGAAGCCTATTTCAGGAGCATGATGTGGTACGGACGGATGACCTTCCGCCTAAAGACCATGAATCCCGAGGTAGGCCGAGCCGAGACCCGCTCCGCCCTGCTGCTGGTTCACGCCCTGTGCACCACTGAGGTAAATAGACGGCCAGCTCTGGAAGTGTGGGCCGACCTGTATAGCCCCACCGTCTTTTTCGTTGGCCGCAGCGACGACCTGACAGTGCTCCAGTATAGGAACATAATGGATGCCATCTACGGCGAGAGTGTCGCCGTCAATGCCCTGGCCGACGATGCGTTGCTGGACACGTTTATCGAGGAGGCGTACAAGCTGCCGCCGCCTCAAATCCTGGGTATGGTTATCGTGGAAACCGACGAGATCGAAGAGACGACCAAGGGGCTGCGATTCATGGGCCAGCGTTTCGTACCTGACGCCTATATCTTCCGGCAACTGATCTACCGTAACGTCGGCACCTTTGCGCATCGGCGGGGCCTGCCTATGGGGCTGGATCTTTTGGCGGCGATGGGTTCCGAGCGAGCCTACCACATCCTGGATGATATGGGCGAGACGGGTTATGAAAACTACCCGCAGCAGATGGAGAAGGTCTGGGCATGGCTCTCTGACCTCAGCGTCGAGGAGTGGACCGAGACGCTGAATAACTCGTGGCTCTACAGTTTTTTCCCGTTGTTAGAGGTGCCGGGCGATGGCTATCCGGCCTTTATGCAATCGCCAGTCTGGCTGGACAAGCAACTGAACACCGTGCTGGGCAGTTGGGCCGAGCTGAAGCATGATACCATCCTCTATGCCAAGCAGGTTTACGCCGAGCTGGGCGCCGGCCCTCCGCCACCCGAGCCGCTGCCGCCCAAAGGCTATGTCGAGCCGGTGCCCCGGTTTTATGCCCGGCTGGCAGCGTTGACGGCCATGACCTGGGAGGGGCTGGATAGCCGTGGGTTACTCTCAGAGATGGACAGTAACAGCCTGCAACGACTTGAGAACCTGGTCCGTTCTTTCCAGGTGATGGCTGAGAAAGAGCTGCGCGGCGAACCACTGACAGAGGAGGAGTATCGCATCATCCGTTTTTACGGCGGCGAGTTGGAAAAGCTGACCATGGCCGCTGCCGATACGGATGCAGAGGACCCATTCGCTCCCAGGTATATGGATGAAGAACCGCAGGCCGCGGTCATCGCCGACGTGGCCACTGACCCCGATCCCGACAGCGACGGCGTGCCCAATCCGGTCGTGCTGGAGGTGGCGGTGGGCCGTATCAACGAGATTCACGTCGTTGTGCCGGTGGTCGAGGAGGACGGGACGATCTACCTGCAAGCAGCCAAGGGCGGCGTCTTTTCTTATTACGAGTTCCCATGGCCGGCTGAAGACCGGCTGACCGATGAGAAGTGGCGCCGGATGCTGGATGAAGGTGAGTCCCCACCCTTGCCAGAGTGGACCAACAGCTTTTTCACCGGCGAGAGCGAATACAGCGAACTGGGAGCAGCGATCTTTTACCTCCAAAGCTCGCTGACAACAGCGTTCTGGTATGTGTCACCCGCCAACCTGCGGGGGGACGAGGTGCTGGCACAGTTTGGCCCTCAGATCGAAGCCTTGCGCGCTGAGAAGCGCTACGAGGGCCGGCAACTGTTGAGCTCGCACTTTCGTTCCTTCGACCTGCAATCTGAAAACCTGGCCGTGGTCACCGTACGAGAGACGTGGGAGGACTGGCTGTATGAAGGCGAGATGCCCGAAGTTGCCGAGCAACCCATAGCCCATCGTGGCCCTTACACGCTGGACGTTACCTACACGCTGGAGCCCTCGCCGGAAGAGTACGGGCCGGCCTGGCTGGTGACCCGCGTCGTATACGCTAACGAGCCGCCTGAATGGTAACCGCACTTGGCGAAGAGAAGGGGAAAGAGAAAGAGCACGGATGATTCTTTGAACCACAAAGGGCGAATCAAGACAAGGATACTTTTTCTCTTGCCCGCACTCCTTGTTCTCTTTGTGGTCATTGTAATCGCCACCCAGGCTCTGCGTCCGGAACAAGGTCTCCCTGACCTGTCGGTCTACCCCTGGCTCTACCTGCGCGACGGTGAACCGCTGACCACTGGTGAGAACGTGGTCGAGTTGGTCGCCGTAGGCGACGTGATGCTGGGCCGGGGAGTGGCCGGTGTGCCCCAGCCGTTCGCCGCTGTGACTCCCTGGCTCCGCGCGGCCGACCTGGCGTTGGCCAACCTGGAGTGCGTCATTGCCCCAGGAGGTACGCCCTGTCCCGGCCGGTTCGACGAGCCCACGTTACAACCATACCGTCTGTGTGCCCCACCGTCAGCGGCCATCGCCTTGCGCAAAGCCGGCTTTGACATCCTGGGGCTAGCCAACAACCACACCCTCGACCTGGGCCCGGCAGGGCTGGCCGAAACGGTTTCGCAGTTGCAAGCGGCCGGGATGGCAACCGTGGGGGCTGGCCCCAATGCCGAGGCGGCCCTCAGGCCGCTGATCCGCCAGGTCGGGAGAGTGCGTTTGGCGTTATTGGCCTTCAACGCTGTGCCCGATCCGGCAGACGCGGGCTTGACCAGGACCAAAGCCTCTGGCCAGAACGAGGGCTGGACCCGGGCCGGGTGGGATCGGGACCGAGTCGCGGCCGCCATCGCCGCCGCTCTTGCCCAGGCCGATGCAGTGATTGTCTCCGTTCATTGGGGCTACGAGTATGAGACACATGCCGGCCCCGCCCAACGTGACGCAGCCCACGCCATGCTGGAGGCTGGTGCTGACCTGGTGATCGGGCATCACCCGCACGTCGCGCAGGGTTGCAAAGTCACCGGTGAACCGGCTGGCAGCCCGACCGGCGGTGGCCGGTTTGTGGCTTACAGCCTGGGCAATTTCGTCTTTGATCAGCAACAGGAGGAAACACGGCAAGGACTGGCACTGCGGGCCTTCTTTGACGATCGAGGCCTGAGGGCCGTGCAGGCCCTGCCGGTTTGGGCTGGCCCTCGCCCCAGGCTGATGACTCCCGATGAGGCGACTTTGCTATTGGCGCGGGTGCAGCCGCCCCCTCCTCACGTCGGCTTCACCTGCGACAGCCAGGCCCCTTTGTCCCTGGGCCAAAAGACCAGGGGCTGCTATCCGGCCGAGGTACCTCAGACTCCCAAGACGGGGCTGTTCTGGGCCGGCGAGATAGACCTGACCGGAGACGGCGTCCCGGAGCGGGTGCGACGGGCAGGGGAGCAAGTCATCATCTATCGTGACGGCGTTGAGGTGTGGCGGAGCCCAGCGGAGTGGCGAGTGACAGACTTGGCCCTGGGCGATCCAAACGATGACGGCCGAGGCGAGCTGTTGCTCGCCCTCTGGAAGCAAGACACAGCCGGTGTGCTTCGCAGCCATCCCTTCATCATCGGCTATCGGGAGGGAGCGTATCGCCCCTTGTGGGGCGGGTCGGCGGTAAGCGACCCGATCCACGAGGTGGAGCTGGGCGACGTTGACGGCGACAACGTGCAAGAGCTAATCGTATTGGAGGAGCAGGGTGATGGTTTGGACCGCGCGGTGACTGTCTGGCGCTGGCATGGCTGGGGGTTCAGCCTGGTATGGCGCAGCCCTCTGGGACGCTATCGAGACCTGGCGCTGATCCCCGGCGAGGCTGGACGCCCCCTAACCATTAGCGTCGCCACGGAGCCGTGAGTTTCGCTAATGTTGCCAACCGGATCGAGAAAACCGAGCCGCAC
>CAYNKW010000396.1:2714-3885 GCA_964397845.1 uncultured Anaerolineae bacterium | reverse complement strand
TGGCCATGGTCGGATTCTTCTCCGTGATTCCCATGATCCTGGCAGCGGGAGCTGCAGGGGTGTTAGCTGACCGCTGGGATCGCCGCTATGTGATGGCGATCTCTGATTCCGGTCAGGCGCTTGGCACTCTTCTTCTGCTAATCAGTTTTGCATCTGGAGCTTTCCAGCTTTGGCATCTTTACATTATCACTTTGCTGCAGTCGACATTCTATATTTTCCAAAGGCCAGCCTTCAGTGCCTCGATTACCATGTTGATCCCGGACAAACATCGCGACCGTGCAAATGCCATCCAGCAGATAACAGGTCCAACCGGTCGTCTGATTGCGCCGATTTTCGCGGGTTTTCTTTATGCTCTCGTTGGTCTTGCCGGGGTCTTGCTTATCGACCTGGCCACATTTGTACTTGCCATCGTTGTGGTACTTGCCGTTCAAATCCCTCGTCCGAAGCGAACGGAGGAAGCCCAAACTCTGGAGGGCAACCGCTGGCAGCAGGCAACAGTTGGCTTGCGTTACTTGATTTCTAAAAAACCGATCTTTCTACTGCTCCTATACACCACCATTCCCAACTTTTTGGTGAATGGGGCGTTGATCCTCAACACGCCCTACCTGCTCTCCCTCAATAACAGTGAAAAGTTGTTGGGCATCCTCACCGCTGCCTTGGGCGCAGGGAATGTGGTGGGAGGATTGATCATGGGCGTCTGGGGTGGCACGCGCCCGCGCATCCATACCATCCTGCCTAGCAACGTCCTTCTGGCGCTGTTCCTGGCAATTTATGGTCTCGTGCGAACTCCCCTGTCCCTGGGGATCGTGCTGTTTCTGATGCTTTTCTGGCTTCCTTTCGCAAACGCAGCCTTTATGTCCATTCTTCAGATCAAAATCCCGGCCGACCTGCAAGGTCGGGTGATGGCCACGCGGCTTCAGGTCTCGCTTATCATCACGCCGCTGGCGTACCTGGTCTACGGCCCCTTGGCCGATCGGGTTTTTGAACCGGCCGTAGGAGGTTTGTGGTGGCATTGGGTAGAGCCGATTGTGGGAGGGGATCCTGGATCAGGTATGGGCCTGATGATATTCGCGAGTGGGATACTCATGATTATTGCCGGGATTGTGGCTTACATCGTGCCCTCGATCCGCAATTTGGAGGCCAGTTTGCCGAACTATGTAGCTGAGGCAGA
>CAYNKW010000396.1:0-2614 GCA_964397845.1 uncultured Anaerolineae bacterium | reverse complement strand
TGCCCTCGATCCGCAATTTGGAGGCCAGTTTGCCGAACTATGTAGCTGAGGCAGATGATATGCACTCAGCATAGTGCTGATTACTTGACAATGTCAGATTCTCCCAATGGGGTTCCCGCCTACCGATGCTTTGACTTCTCTACCACGGAAGAGATGTGGATGACGAGGTTTGGTCGCAATGGCCCTGGGGGCGGTGGCTTGTGCGCGGGTCGTTAGGCAGCAAATCTACTTCCATTGAAAGTGGCGTTGAAAAGGCCCAGGGGAAGTCAAAGAATGAGAGTGAACAGCTATATGCAAACACGGAATGTCATTCGCACCGTCATTGGCTTCATGCTTTACCTGTTCTTTGTGCCAGCGCTCTTGTTCATCTCGGCCGGAACGGTAAAGTGGCCTATGGCCTGGGTGTATGTGGTCCTGCTCCTGGCCTCTACGATTGGCAGCAGGTTGATCGTCTTGAAGAGGAATCCTGACACGCTGCGTGAGCGAGCTAGATTCACCGCCTCAGAAGGGACCAAGTCCTGGGATCGCATTCTGGTTGCGATCGTCGGTCTCTTTGGTCCGATGGCAACAATGATTGTCGCAGGACTGGATCACCGCTTCGGTTGGGCGACGATCATCCCTGAGATTGGTCAGTATCTGGCTGCCCTGGTCATCGCAGGTGGGTATGGTCTGGCCGTCTGGGCAATGGTGGTCAATCGGTATTTCTCATCTGTGGCGCGGATCCAGCAGGATAGGGGGCAGGTGGTTGTGACAACAGGCCCATATCGAATTGTGCGCCATTCATCGTATGCTGGAGCGCTCCCTGCCTCTTTGGCCTTGCCGATCATGCTGGATGCGGTCTGGGCGCTGGTTCCAGCACTGGTTATGGTGGTTGCCCTCATAATCCGGACCAGGTTAGAGGATCGGATGCTCAGAGAAGAGCTGGAAGGGTATCAGAGCTATGCAGAGGAAACACCTTATCGGCTGATTCCTGGTCTGTGGTGAAAGGGTCTGAGCGTTAGCTCTATACCGTGTGGAAAATGCCCCAAAAAGATTGAAAGGAGAACTACTATGGACATCGAAAAAGCCAATGCGGAAGCCACAGAGCGCATGATGGAGGCCCGCCCGGTACTGGTGGGACTGGGCAAGGCCCGAGATGTGATCCCGGACATGCGCGACAACTTGCTGCTGCACGCCGGCCCGCCCATCACCTGGGAGCGGGCCTCCGGGCCAATGCGTGGCGCGATTACCGGGGCCTTGATCTTTGAGGGCAAAGCCAAAGATGAGGCGGGTGCCCAGGCCCTGGTCGAATCGGGTGAGATTGAACTTGGACCCTGCCACCACCACCAGGCCGTCGGACCGATGGCCGGCGTCATCTGCCCCTCCATGTCGGTCTACATTCTGGAGAACAAGACCCATGGTTCGACTGGGCTCACCGCAGGCGGCAACAAGTCCTTCTCCAACTTGAATGAGGGCTATGGCAAGGTGCTGCGCTACGGCGCGTACAGCAAAGACGTGCTGGCTCGCCTGCGCTGGATGGAGGATGTCATGGCCCCCGTCCTGGCCGATGCCATCGAGGCCAGCGGCGGGGTTGACATCCGATCGCTGCTGGCCGAGGCCTTGCACATGGGCGATGAGGGACACAACCGCAACAAAGCTGGCTCTATCCTGTATACAACAAAACTGGCGCCTTTCATCGTCAAGGTGACCGAGGCTGACGTTGCTTCGGAGGTGCTGCGCTTCCTGGGCGACAATGCCCTGAGCGTGCTCAACCCGGTGATGGCTGCCTGCAAGGCAATGGCAGACGCCGCCCACGGAGTGGAGGGTAGCACGATAGTCAGCGCGATGGCCCGCAACGGCACCGACTTTGGCATCCGCGTCAGCGGGCTGGGCGACCGCTGGTTCACCGCCCCGGTCGCGATCCCTGAGGGCCTCTACTTTCCCGGCTTTACGGCCGGGGATTCCAGCGGCGACATCGGCGACAGCACCATCACCGAGACGGCAGGCATTGGCGGCTTTGCCATGGCCAGCGCGCCGGCCATTGTCACGTTCGTCAGCGGCACGCCCAAGGATGCACTGAACGCCACGTTAGAGATGTACGAAATCTGCTACACCGAGCACAAGTACTTTACCATGCCTCCGTTGGACTTTCGGGGCACGCCGACCGGCGTTGACATTCGCAAGGTGGTAGAGAAGGGCATCACACCGCGCGTCAACACGGGCATCGCCCACAAGGATGCCGGTGTGGGACAGATTGGCGCCGGGCTGGTCCGGCCGCCGATGGCTATGTTTGAGGAGGCGCTGGTGGCTTTTGCCGAGGAGTATGGGATCTAGAGGTTGGAGGTTAGAGGTTAGAGGTTGGAGGGAGGGAGCAAAGGTGGCGATCAAGAGCTATCGTGATTTGGAGGTTTATCAACTCTCCAATCTCCAAACAACACGAAAAGGAGAAAAACAATGAACCGCGAACAATTCATCAAAATCATGGACGATGCCAGGTTGTACGACCTGACCCAGGGCTGCAGTATCTTTACGCCCCCGTGGCCAGGTGAAAAGGCACTGGAAATTCACTTTTTCAAGAGGGTCACAGGCGCCTATGGTGGCGGACAGGGCGCCAACGGCCAGTTGCTGAACTGGA
>CAYNKW010000395.1:0-3891 GCA_964397845.1 uncultured Anaerolineae bacterium | reverse complement strand
GTGAAGAACGTAATGGACTCCACGCCGTCGCGGAGGTTTTGCCAGAACTCTTCGACGTTCTTCGCCCCTGGGAAACGCCCGGTCATGCCGATGATGGCGATGTGCTCCGACGGATCGCCGTCATAGTTGGTCAGGTTACCCATTGCCACCTCTCTCGTTGTATTTCGCCACTTCTGTTATCCACCTATCACTACTGCGGTGTTAGCGTCAGCACGGCTTCGGCGTTTTTCTCCACCGCCTCTCGCGAGAAAGGCATTGAGCGATATTCGACGTTCTGCCACATCGAGATCTGGTCTTCTCGGTGTGAGTGGAAGAGGTGTCCGCTTTGTCCCACCGAGTTGACCGCCAGCGTATCATTCCAATCGCCCAGATCCACAATCATCCGCTGTGCCGGGCCGGAGCGCACGTTATACGGCTGGTCTACATACTTGGTCTGATTCACCGAGCACTGGTCCCCCGGGACTGGAATCGTCTTGCTGTTAAAGATGCGCTCAAGAGGAGCCACTTGCTCCCCTCTTTCAGCCAGATAGGAGGCACAGAAGCGGAGCGGATGAGGACACCTTCAGTTCGATGGCGTCGCCGACGCTGACGCTTCGGCGTCGGCCATTGTCGTCGCCCCTTGGCCCAACGACGAAGCCAGCGTTTCCGGTTCCGCCGAGGATTGGTATGCTGCCGGCACCGGACAGGAGGCACCAACCGGAAATCCCACACACCCGTGTGCCACTCCACCTGTTGCTGGAGCAAAAAGGTGGCGACGATTGCCAAAGCGAGTATAATACATCCCAGACTTGGTGTGCGAACCATAGGCCATCTCCTTGCAAGGGAGTGTCTTCAAACTGGCCTATTAGTACACCAAGTCCTTTGTTTTGTAAAGTGCAGTAACTGTCAACCTCTACAGCGTGCTAGACTTGAGCGTAATCCGGCGATGTATTCCAGGCCCGGTGGGTAAAATAGCAAAGCACGTCCGCCTGGCGGCGCCAGGCTCTGAAGCTTGGCGGCGATGGCCCGCGCTTGCCGGTCCAGCTTCTGGTGGGTTAGATGAACTTCTTTCGTCTCGCCATCCACCAGGAAGGCATAAGCCCGCCGCCCGGGCTGGTGTTGTGCTCTCCAGCGGAGGAGCTCAACCAAGGTGGAACACCGGGCGCCTGGATCAAGAAACGTCTGCTCATCCACGTACCCCCTCAGGTTGTCCCGACCGACAGGCCACATTGCTTTCACAGCGCAGCATAATGCCACGCGCTGGAGATATTGCTGTTCCATTTCTCCATTGCGTAGGCACGGCAAAATTGAGCCGACTGACAAACCAGCCTCGGTCGGAGGGCAAACGAGCAAAGCCGTCACCCCGCCATCTGACTAGATGCGGTTACGATCTGCAAGAGATTATGTTATTTTGGAAGACTGCAGACATTTCCCCCCCGAGGAAGCATGCGCGGTGAATTACTTAGAGGCTGCTGCCAGGTTTGGCTACTAACCTTTGGTGCCGGTTCTTCAAACTGAATCCAGCAATAGAATGGTGAACAAAACCGGTTTCATCAGGTTCAAGTCCGTGCCCCTATACCTGCAGATTGCCGGTAAGCTGTTCCCGTGTCCACGGTCCGATAATCGGCGCGGTAACGGCGGGATTATTCGGAAGCCAGGCCAAAGCTACAGCAAAGGATATAATACTGATTATGATGTAGGTAAGTATAGCATGAAGCTGATCCGTTGTCAACCCTCATATGATGTAGAGTATAGCATAAAGCTTTTTCTTTGACAACCTCCGTATTCAGCAATGAAGAATAATATTTTTTCTCATAAATTCCCCTGCCAGGCTTTGCATAGCCCATCGCTTTGCCCCCCTGACCACTCCTGTACTGCTCATAGTATACTAAAAAGAGGTTACCCTGCCGTCGGAAAAAGGGCGAATTTGCCATACGCAAAAAGGATCACCTTTCAGGCGATCCTTCTCCACGCCAATCGTATAGTGTTTACAACAAATATAGCACTTTCCCATCAAACGCGACCAATCGCTGGGCAGTATCCCCGCCAGCCAGAAAGTCACTGTATTGCCTTAACCTCTACTCGATTTCAGCCGAGGATGTACCTTGGATAGTGACCCGAATGGTGGTGTAGGCGCTTGACCTCTTCCAAGTCAGACCAAAGGCCTCTGCCAGCACCCTGTAATTGGCCTTGATGAAGGCAGCTATCTTCCTGTAAGAATCTGCCCCGCTCAAAAGGGCGAGTACCGAAAAGAGCAAAAGGATTTCACATAATTGAACCCTGGGAATTTTGCGCAAAATCAGGGTGACAACCGAACTGGTGCGGCCTCAGTAGACGAGGCCACATCAGCCTCCGCCAGTGCATCATCACCAACTGCATCCGGCAGCTCGTCCTCCACCAATCGCAGACGCGGATATAGATAGCCGCCCACCGTTGCCAACACGGACAAGATCCCCAGAACGATAAACAGCAAGCCAATGCCCCGCCCCGGCCCCACGCCAACGAGTTGGCCAAGACTTCCCGCCAGTGGCCCTCCTGGAGCAAGCAGCGGCTCGAAGACATGGTCGACCAGTGGTCCTGAGCTGAGATAGGCAAACGGTAGGGCCGACCAGGCGATCATAGCACGTGCTGCGAAAACCCGCCCCTGCACATCGGGCTCGACCTTACTTTGCCAGATTGCCTGGCTAGAGCCAAAGATGATTGGGGAACTGAACAAGTAGACAAAGGCCGCAGAAGTCACGAGCGGCACATTGGGGCGCAGTCCACCCAGAAACAGCAACATCCCTTGCAACAGGGTAAAACCAAGGACGCCGTACACCCGGCGCTTCGGGCCACCCCAGGCGCTCATCACCAGCGTGCCAACCAGCATGCCACAACCGGCAATGGACAATACCAGGCCGAGCGTTGTAGCAGAGGCGAAGCTCAACACGAGTGGTGTAATCAACAATTCAACGATGCCCATGGTGAAATTAGTAGCCACAAAAAAGATCAGCAACCCAAGCAAGCCAGGCCGGGCTGCGACGTAGCGCCAGCCATAAGTGGTCTCGCGCCACAACGAACCTCTCGCAGCGGCACCTTCGGCGGTGGTTTCAGGTTTTGGGATTCGAACAAGCAGTAGCGTCGTGAGGGCAAAAAGAAAGGTGAGGAAATCAATCAAAACCACACCTCGAAGTCCAAGCGACTCGAACAGCACGCCGGCCAACACTGGTGAGACAAGCTGCGCGGCCGCCTGCCCGAACTGCACCATGCCGCTTGCGCGGCCAAGGTGCTTCTTGGGAACCAGTTGCGTCGTTGCAGCAGAGTACGCTGGCCACTGAAAGGCACTGAAGATCGAACTAACCGCCATGGCCAAGTAGATATGCCAGACTTCAAGCCACCCACCCCAAAGCAGCAGCACAATACTGAGTGTGCCCAGAGCCGCCCCGGTGTCACTGAGAAGCATTACCCAACGCCGGTTCCAGCGGTCTACCAACGCACCGGCTAAAGGAGAGATCACAATGGCCGGTAGGGCTGTGAACAACGCGATAAGTGTGTACTGAGTAACCGACCCTGTGCGCTGGTAGACCCAAACGCCCAACGCAAATCCTGTCACGCCAGAGCCGACGAGGGAAACCAGTTGCCCAAACCAGATAAGGCCAAAGACGCGCAAGGGATGAGTTATGGCGAGCCGTTTTGTCGTTGTCATTTCCCCTCTGCTCCTACTATCCGCAAGTGATGCTCGAGTTGCCCGGCCAGGGCTTCGACGTTGGGCTCACGAACCACCGTATAGTGATTACCCGGAACCACGTGCACGGTTACCCCCCCAGCGGCTAGTGTATCCCAACCCAAGTCCTCGGCGAACACCTGTCTGTCGAACCGCTCGCTGGCCTTGAATAGCGCAATCGGCCCTGGATAAGCATATGGGACGTAACG
>CAYNKW010000394.1:0-3895 GCA_964397845.1 uncultured Anaerolineae bacterium | reverse complement strand
AATCATCGGACCATCAAGTCGTCGGCCAGAACTCGAACAACGCGCCCACAGACTTGCCGAGAACGTTGCAGCGGATCACCTCGCCAAAGATACGGGCCACCGAGAGCACCTTCAACCGCGCCGGCTGGCGCTCTGCCGGCAGAGGGACGGTGTTGGTGACGACGATCTCTTCGATCTCCTCGATGGCATTGAGCCGCTCGACCGCCGGGCCGGTAAACAGGCCGTGGGTGCCCAGAATAGTAACACGACGCACATCTTTGGCCCGTAGCACGCGCATTGCTTCCACGATGGTGCCGGCGTTGGCGATTTCGTCGTCCACCAGAAGAACGCGCTTGCCTCTCACGTCGCCCATGATGCCGACGACAACGACGGTGTCGTCGGTGAGACGCTTCTTTTCGGCAGCGGTCACCGGCAGGCCCAACGCCCGGGCGACTTTGGCCGCTCGCTTGGCATGACCAATGTCGGGTGAGAAGACAACGGCGTTGCTGAGGTCCTGGCTCTTAAAATGCTCCACAAAGACCGAGTGTGCCGTCAGATGGTCGGTAGGGACACTGAAGAAGCCGTGCACCTGAGGCGAGTGGAGCGTCATCGTCACCACCTGGGTGGCCCCGGCCGTCACCAGCAGGTCGGCGATGAGACGGGCGGCAATGGAAATGCGAGGCGCATCCTTTTTGTCAGAGCGGGCATAGGAGTAGTACGGAATGACGGCATGAACGCCTTTGGCTCCAGCACTCCGGGCCACGTCCAGCATGAAAAGCAATTCCAGCAAGTTATCGCTGCACGGCGGCGAGATGGGCTGGATGATGAATACCTCTTTGGCCCGCACGCTGACTCCCAGGTGGACGTAAAAGTTATCGTTGCTGAACTTGCGCACCACCGTAGGGCAAAGTTCGAGGCCCAAATAGCCCGCGATCTCCCGGGCAAGAGCGGGATGCGCCGTGCCGCTAAAGAGCAACGTGTTGGCCAATAGTTTCTGATCATCTGCTACCCTGGTCAAAGTACTCCTCCTCACTGATGAACTTGCCACTACCCACCATCAACTCAGATAAGGGACAACAAAAGCAAACAAGCACACCACGTCCAACACGGCCAGCCCGCCGTAGGGCGAGGCAAACAGCAGCCCGCCAACACGATCCGGCCACCCTACGTTGGCAGCAAAGCTCCTTGCCCAGCACACGATCGTCCACCAACCCAGCGCCAACGCCAGCCCCACCGGGACAAGCGCCGGGAAGAGATAACGACTCTGGAACTGCATGAACCTGGTATTGTACCACAAGTAGGAAAGAAACGTCAGGAGCGTCGAGAGGAGTAACAACACGGCAGGAGCAGATCGTCTTGACCAGCTTTTTGATTGCCTCGAGACGGCAACCAGCTCCCTGACCAGGCCGGCGACCGCCACGGCGGCAAAGATGCCCAGTGCCAGGTAAATACGCCAGTCCATCGGCACAGCCATCCAGCCGAATTTGCCCCAGAAAGAATGGTACGTCCTCCGCAATCCTTCTTTGATCAGGTCCTCCCAACCGTGCTGCGCGATCCAGTTCGCCGTCGTCGTCTGGCCAAAGACAACCTCGTCGTGGCGGGCCAGGCCCACCACGTCCGGCCAGCCGTAGACAGCCACATTGCGCGCCAGCCAGGGCAACACCAGCACCAGCACCGGAATCAGCAGCCACGCCAACTCACCCGCTATCCGCCGTGGATCGCGCCAGCGACGCAGGGTCACGGCTGCCACGCCCACGACCACCGCGATCAGGGCATAGATCTTGGTCAGCAATCCCAGCCCCAACAGCACCCCCACGCTGGCCAATTCTCTCCTCTCCATTCTCCCCTCTCCATTCTTCTCCTCTTCCCGCAGGTAGCGCACCAACCCCCACAACGCCAGGGCCAGCAGCAACTCGGCCAGCGTGTCGTTGTTCACCGCCGCCGTCATGGACACGTGCATCGGCACAAAGGCGACAAAGGCCGCTGTGCCCAGCGCCAACGCCGGTTGCGCGGGACAGACCGCCAGCGCCAGCCGGTAGGCCACGTAGACCAGCCCGCCGCCTAGTGCCACAGACAGCAAGCGCAGTGGCACCAGCAGGCCGCCGAACAGCCTAAAGACAGGCGTCGCCAGCAGGTAATACAGTGGTGGCTGGTGAAACTCGTAGCGGATAGGATCAATGGAGAGTTCGGAGGGAAAGTGCAGGCGCTTGATTTCCTCCAGGTAGTCGTGGGGGTAATCACCCTGCTGCAGAACAGGGAAGCGTCCCTGCTCGGCCAGGTACCGGACATAGTTGTAATGGGCCGGCTCATCGGGCGCCTGCCAGGCCGGTGTGTAGACGGCGAACAGCGTCCCGACGACAAGGTAGGTCAGGATGATGAGGGCCAACCAAAGAGCGGCAAAGCGGCTCGAAACACCGGACATGAACTCACCTCCGGCGTTATTTTACACCACTTTGCCCAAAACGCAAACAGTCCCGCTCGCTGGCTGGGCACATTTCGTTTTTGGGACGAGTTGGACGTCCCAGCCCTTCGGCGGGCTCAGGACGTGGCTTGCCTTGCGCGCCAACGCCGCACATGCTGCGCAAGCGGTCTCCCAAAGTTGAGCGTATAGAGCCAAAAGTTCCCAAATCGCCGTTCCAGGTTGAACCCTGACGCTTCCACGCGCCGAATCGTCTCAAAGGCGAACGGATAGTCGGGGTCGAGGAACTCTTCGGTGATGGAGAGCAGACCGCCCGGCTTGATAACGCGATGCAGCTCGGCCAGCGCGCGGGCCTGGTCGGGAATCTCTGGCAGCACCGTGACCAGGAAAGCCCGATCCACACTGGCGTCATCCAGCGGCAGGTCATAGGCACTGGCGACACGCGTCTCGACGTTGGTCAGGCCAGCTTGCTGAACTCGCTTCTTCACCTGGGCGATCATCGCCTGCTGGATGTCCACGGCGATGAGGTGCCCCTCCGGCCCCACGCGTTGCGCTGCATCCACGGTGAACATGCCCGACCCAGGGCCCAGTTCCAACACGCACTCGCCAGGGCAAATGCCCACCCGGTTGAGGACGGGGCGCATGTAGCGACGGCGAATAGGGTTGTCCACCAACCAGGCCAACGATGCCGGGCAAGGTGCCGACTTGCCGAACCGGGCTGCCAGCCTGGACAGCAACTTGAGCGGGAACAGCCAAAAGAACAGCAGCCCCCCTATGACACCCAGTGGGACCAACAGTAGCTTGAGCAGTTTTAGTGCTTCCATTCTATCGAAAGTGATGTGCCTACCACACACCTGGCAACAGGCGATAACGCACGTGCCGGGCATAGTCCTGGTAGCCGTCGAGTTCCTCCAGCAATGTCTTGTCCTCCAGCGCCGTGCGAATGACTGTGACCACTGCCACCAGACTGCTTGGGATGAGCGCCCACAGCGAGCCAAGCATAATCGGCGTTACGAGGTAGAATGCAATCCCAGTGGCATAAGATGGATGGCGCACGAACCGATATGGCCCATCGGTGACGACGGTTTGCCCCCGGTCCTCCTGGAGGCGCACCACAGCCGAGTGAAATCTGTTCACCGCCATTACCCAGACACCCACAGCGCAGCCCGGCACCATGATGGCCAGCGGAGCAAGCTGGAGGGCGAGGGGAATCTGTGGCGACCAGCCGAAGCGCTCATCCAATCCGGCCACGATCATCATGGCCAGCGGGCCAACCAAGATCAGGAAAAGGATAAGTAGCCGGTCCCAGCCTTTGACGTCCTCCCTTTCGAGGGATTGGGCGCGTTCTGTTATCAAATCCGGGTTTATGCGTATCACGACAATTCGGCTTACAAATGTAAAAGAAACAACTATTCCGACATAAACCCAGGCCCACGCCCAATTCAGACGGCCTGCCGCGATGAACAAGACCATGGGCAGTAGCAACGTGAATGCGGC
>CAYNKW010000393.1:0-3900 GCA_964397845.1 uncultured Anaerolineae bacterium | reverse complement strand
GCCCAGGGACCCTTGGTCCTTCGGCCCAAGGACGAAGGGCAAAGGGCTCAGGACATGCCTGGAGATGCAAGAGGGCGGAAGCATCCCTGCCCACGGAACCAAACTCGGCGCACCAGCGGTGGGTGGGTTTACTCCAGAAAAGAATAGATCTTTACTTTTGTATCGTTCTTTGTTTTTCATTTCTGTAATTTCCTATCTCTGCGTGCCTTATGGGGTTGAATCATATTCTCAGAGTCAGGCCCTCGCGTGCCACAATAGTTGCCGGGAAGAGTGCCTGGGCCCGTCGTTCTATGTCTTCTAGAAATATGTCGTCGTGGTTGGCGTTGTGGTGGGTGAGAGCCAGCTTTTTTGCCCCGGTGGCCTGGGCCATCTCGGTGGCCATTTCCCATGTGCTGTGACCCCAGCCCTGCCTGGGAGGGTTCCCATCAAGGTATTCCTCCGGAGTAAACTCGGCATCGTGGATCAATAGGTCGGCCCCACGGGCAAATTGGATCAGTTGTCTATATCCGCCAGCGTAACTCTCTACATCGGTGGCAAAGACCAGTTTCTTGTCACCCATCTCGATGCGATAAATAAGGACTCCTTGCGGGTGAGCGGAGCTGCGCATGGTCCTGACCCTGACTTCCCACGGGGAGCACTCTTTAACTTTGCGGTAGATGTTGCACACTTGGGGCGGTGCATCGGGTTCACCAAAGACAATCATCTCGCTTTCAGATATGTTACGGATAACCCGCAGTGATCTTAGTTCGTCCAGGGCGACGGGGAACACTGGCGGCAGCATGGCACGAGCCAGGACAGCTTCCAGATCCTGATGCAACCACTTGGGCCCAAAGATGTACAATACACTGCTGCCCAGACGCGATGGTATGAAAAAGGGGAAGCCCTGGGTGTGATCGTGGTGGGTGTGGGTAAAGAGTATAGTGGCCACGATGGGCTCTTTATCGGCCTGGTGTTGGGCGGTCAACCTTTCGCCCAGACCGATGATGCCCGTGCCGGCGTCAATGATGATCAAATGGTAGCCGGCACAGATTTCCAGGCAGGTAGTGTTGCCGCCGAATTTGTTTGTCGTCGGTCCGGGTTTGGGATACCCGCCTCGCACGCCCCAAAAAGTCGCCGAGAGTGTTTGCTCTGGCACAGGTTTGCCTTCTTTCTCGCTCCAACTGTACAACTTGTCCTACGAGGCTTGTAGCCTGCGGATCTCTTCCTCTAAAAGATCGATGTGAACTTGTTCTTCGTGCATGAGCCGCTCAAAGACGGTCTTGAGTTTCTTTGAATCGGCTTGCTCCATGGCCAGTCGGTACTTGTTGATGGCGCCTTTTTCGTCTTCGATCATCACGTTCAGAAATGTTTCCCAATTCATTGTTTCTCCTTTTTAGTTGTTTGGTTGCCCCAGCAATTGCTTTCCCAGGGCATAGGCCGCTTCCAACATGTCGGGACGCTCGCGGATGGCTCCCTTCTCGTCAACGTCGCCGACGTGCAACTCGCCGGCGAATTCGGCATCCAGCGTGTCCAGAAAATAGCGCATCGTCGTGGCCGCGCAGCGGAATCCTGACGGTACGTGATGTCCGGCCGTGGTGATGAGCGCGCCCCGGCGCGGTTCTCCGCTGGGTGTGGGCGGGAGTGCCTGCTTGAGCACGTACTTGCGCGCCCACCCACACTGACAGCGATCAATGAATGCTTTGGCCTGGGCGCTGACGCCCATAAAGTAGATCGGCGTCGCCAGGACGATGCGCTCCGCAGCGATCAGTTTTTCGTAAGCAGCCTGAAAGTCATCCGCCACCACACAGCGTCCAGTCTTCCAGCAACCATCACAGGCGATGCAGGGCGCGATCCGCAGCCGCGCGACGACGACTTTTTCCACGTTCGCCCCTGCCTCAGCCGCTCCCGCCAGCGCCCGATCGAGTAACAGGTCCGAATTGCCGCCACGACGCGGGCTACCGCCGATGCCCAACACCTTGATCTGTTGCACGCCGCTCTCCGCGCGCTAGAATCGGCGGTATTTTCCCTTGAGTGCCCCACAGATAGGGCACTTGTCTGGCGCTTCGCCGATGACGGTGTGCCCACAGACGGCGCAGACGAAAACCGGCGCAGACTGGATGTCACTGCCTGCCGTCACCATCTGTTGGGTCTCACTGTACATTGCCTCGTGGATTTTTTCCGCTTCCAGGGCATAGTGAATGCTGAGCATTGCCCCCCTTTCTTCCTGCAGTTTGGCCACAGCGTTGAAAGCGGGGTACATCTCGGTATTCTCATAGTTCTCGCCCTCTATGGCCGTCCCCAGGTTGGCGACTGTATCGCCGATGCCGCCCAACTCGCGCAGGTGATTGGTGGCGTGCACCCGCTCGGCGAAAGAGATGGCCCGGAACAGTCGCGCCACTTCGGGATAACCTTCCTTCTCAGCCTTGTCAGCAAAGATGGCGTATTTCATGTGCGCCTGGCTCTCGCCGGCAAAGGCGGCCTCCAGATTAGCTTTTGTCATTTTCCTCATGATTTACCTCCCTCCAAATTAGTGGAGGTTGATGCTTATCCATACGCCAGGGCTTTCAGGTCAAAACTCTCGTCCAGTAGCCGACCACTGTAAGCCGACACGTCGCGCCCCGTGGCGATCAGCTTTTTCAACGACTGTGCGTTTTGTGTGTCGCCCAACAGGATGGCACCGACAATCTTGCCCTCACGCAGCGCCAGCCGCCGGTACACGCCGTCCGCAGCGTCCGACCGACGCAGGATGGTGAACTCATCACCCGTGGCCGTCGCTTCGCCCAGGCAGATCAGGTCAATGCCAACGATCTTGAGCGTGGTGGCGGGCACAGTGCCACCATAGGTAGCACTGCTGCTGGAGACCATGTTCATCGCGGCAGCCCGGGCCTGCTCTATGGCCGCTGGGATGATGCCGTAGACGACTTCCTCGAACTCGGCCACGTCACCAGCCGCATAGACGTCGGTGGCGCTGGCACGTAGTTGTTCATCCACCACCACGCCGCGATTCACTTCCAGCCCGGCTTCCCGCGCCAGCTCAACCCGCGAGCGGATGCCGGTCGAGATCAACACCAACTCACCGTCTATCACGCGCCCATCCTTGAGCCTTACGCCCACCGCACGCTCATCGCCTAAAATCGCTTCGGTTGCAGCATCGGTCACGATGCGCAGCCCCAGCGCTTCCAGGCGGGACTGCAGTATCTGCGCTCCCTCCACATCCAACTGGCGAGGCAACAGATGCGGCACGAACTCGATCACCGATACCTCCAGTCCAGGAGAAAGCAGCGCCCGGGCCGTCTCCAGCCCCAGCAACCCTCCACCGATAACTGCTGCCGTGGCGATCCCTTGCGCGTACTCTTTGATCGCCAGGGCATCTTCCAGGGTGCGCAGAGTAAAGACACCCTTTTTGCGGACGCCTTCAAAAGGGGGAACAAAAGGATGACCTCCCATGGCGAGCAGGAGGCGATCATATTCCACGCGCGAGCTATCGGCCAGGGTGAGGCGGTGAGCATGGGGATCGATCTCTGTGACCCGAACTCCTAAATGGAGGTGGATGCCGCGCTCCGCGTACCATACCGGCGGACGGAAATAGAGCGCATCCCGTTCAATCTTGCCGGCGATGAACTCCCACAGGCGGGGGCGCTGGTAATAGGGATGAGGCTCCGCACTAAAGACGTGCACTTGAGCAGTCGGATCGGCTCGCGCAATCGCCTGTGCTGCCATCACGCCGGCCACACCGCCGCCCACGATGAGGTACTTCACTCATTCCACCTTTTCGAACATGTCCTTGCCCACGCCACACTCGGGGCAAAGCCAATCGTCGGGCAGATCCTCGAATGGCGTGCCAGGGGCAATACCGCTATCGGGATCGCCCCCCGCCGGGTCGTAGATGTAGCCACAGGCCAGACATTCCCACTTTTCCAC
>CAYNKW010000392.1:0-3900 GCA_964397845.1 uncultured Anaerolineae bacterium | reverse complement strand
TGGCACGGCAAATGCCGCGACGCCTGCCTCGTCGAGGATGAAGCGCAGTTCTCACCCGTTTTCCGCCTGGAAACGTCCGACGCCAACTGGAAGGCCATCATAGAAAAAAGACTCGACCCCATAAGGGGCATGATGACGCGCAAGATCAAGCTCCGGGGCAACATGTCGAAGATAATGCGCTACGTCAAGGCGGCGCAAGAGTTGGTGAACTGTTCCACCCATGTGCCGACCGAGTTCCCGCCGGAAAAGTGACTGTAGGACATAATGCGTAATGCGTGAAATGTGAACTGTCTTTCATGTTTCACGTTTTACGTTTCACACACCCATAACGGAGGTGTACCATGTGGTTCTTTCGCAGCCCAGAGATCGTCTTTGGCGAGGATGCCCTGGACTACCTGGCGGAGATCCAGGGTCACAAAGCTTTCATCGTCACCGATGAGAACATTGTCGCGTTGGGATTCGTGGAAAAGGTGCAGGCCAAACTCTCCCAGGCTGGCATCGAGACGGCTGTCTTTGCCGACGTGGAGCCGGACCCGTCAATGCAAACCGTCCGGCGGGGTGCCGAAGCAGCCCTGGCCTACGCGCCGGATTGGATCGTCGGCCTGGGAGGTGGCTCACCCATGGACGCTGCCAAATCAATCTGGGTTCTCTATGAGCGTCCCGACCTGGCGCCGGACGAAGTCGCACCCTTCGGCACGCTGGGCCTGCGCCAGAAGGCGCGGCTCATCGCCATCCCCACCACCAGCGGCACCGGTGCCGAGACCACCTGGCCCTTTATTCTCACCGACACGGCCGAGCACCGCAAGATCGTGTTGGGCCACCCGGAGAACCTGGCCGATATTGCCATCGTTGACCCCGTTTTTGTGAGCCAACTACCGTCGCAGATCACCGCCGACACCGGCATGGACGTCCTGACCCACGCTGTGGAGGGGTACACTTCGCAGTGGCAGAGCGATTTCACCGACGGTCTCTGCCTGAAAGCGACCCAGCTTGTTTTCGACTACCTGCTCCGCGCTTGCGAGGGTGGCAGCAGCGACCCTGAAGCCCGCGAAAAGATGCACAACGCCGCCGCCATCGCCGGACTGGGTTTTGGCAACTCGGCGGCGGCCATGGCCCACAGCTTGGGGCATTCACTGGGTGCACTCTTTCCTGTGCCCCACGGGCGGGCGGTGGGGCTGTTCCTGCCCTATACAGTCGAGTTCACCGTCCGTGGCGACCTGCCTACCCGCTACGCCGAAATTGCCCGTTTTCTCGGCCTGCCCGCCACCGGCGAGACCGAAGGTGCGGCTAGCCTGGTGCAGGCGATCCGTGACCTGGCCTGCCGCATCGGCCAGCCCACTTCGCTGCCAGAGGCAGGTATCTCACTCTACGACTTTGAGGCCCATTTGCCTCAGTTAATAGACAACTCTCTCAACGACACCACCATGATTCTCGGTCTGCGCTTCCCGGAAGAAGAAGAGGTGGCAAAGATTTGTCGCTACGCCTTTGAGGGCAGATCGGTGGATTTCTAGGGTCAAAGTCAAAGGCTGATACAAGCTGACTTCCCAGACTTCCAACTTTTTGACCTTCTGACTTGCTGACAGGAGAATGCAATGCATGGCTATTACGGCAAACTGCTCCGGGTAAACCTCACCGACGGCCAGGTGCGCGACGAGCCGCTGAACGATGACTATGCAGAACGATTCGTCGGCGGCAGTGGACTGGCAACCCGCTACCTGTATGATCTGATCCACGCCGACACAGATCCGCTGGGGACTGGGAACCCGCTCATTGTCATGCCGGGGCCTCTCACCGGCACGCGCGCCCCTTTGTGCGGGCGGCACGCGCTGGTGGCTCGCTCTCCGCTGACCGGGTTGCTGGGTGAGTCCAACATCGGCGGCTTTGTGGGTGCGGAATTGCGCCATGCCGGCTACGATGGCATCGTCTTCACCGGCCAGGCCACTTCTCCCGTCTGGCTCTACGTTCACAACGGTCAAGTAGAACTGCGCGACGCGGGCGACCTTTGGGGGCTAGACACCTTTGAGACGCAAGCGCGCATCAAGGAGGCGTTGGGAGACAAGCGGGTGCGGGTGGGCTGCATTGGGCCGGCCGGCGAAAACCGGGTGCGCTACGCGGGGGTCTTTCACGACAACGCGCGCGCGGCTGGCCGCACCGGTCTCGGCGCGGTGATGGGCGCCAAACGACTCAAGGCTATTGCAGTACGCGCTATGAACCACGCCCCCCTGGTCCTGGCCGACGAAGCACACTTTAACACTGTGGCTCAGGAAATGAAAAAAATCCTCAAAGACGAAGTCCTCTCCCAGGTTTTGCACGCCGTCGGCACGAGCGGCAACCTGGATTACCTTCACTTGCTGGGCTCGCTGCCCATCCGTTACTTTACCCAAGGCGAGTGGCGGGAGGCTGCCGAGATCAGCGGTAACGTCATGGCCGAGGCCATCCTCACCGGCACGGAAGGCTGCTACGGCTGCCCGGTGGCCTGCGGTCGCAAGGTGACGATCCCGGAGGGCAAATACGCCACAGACGGCGAGATCAAAGGCCCCGAATACGAGACGCTGGCAGCGCTCGGTTCTCAGTTGCTCATCAGCGACCTGGCCGCCGTGACCCACCTGGGCCACCTGTGCGATCGTCTGGGCCTGGATACCATCAGCACCGGCAACACCATCGCCCTGGCCCACTACCTTTTCCAGGAAGGGAGGATTGGCCCGGCGGAGACCGGGGGGCTGGAACTAAAGTGGGGCGAACCCGACACGGTGGCCGATCTGGTGAAGCAGGTAGCTCATCGGCAGGGATTCGGGGATGCACTGGCCGAAGGGACAAAGCGTTTCGCCGAGCGGTACGGCGCCGCCGACCTGGCGGTGCATTTCAACGGCATGTCGCCGGGTATGCACGACCCGCGTGCCTTTTCCGGCATGACGCTGATCTACACTACCTCGCCTATCGGCGGCAGCCACAACCACTCAGACTACTACTGGGTGGAAACCGGTCGCGTCATCGAAGAACTGGAGGTCCTCTCGCCCGGCCGGCACGAGGATGCAGGGAAAGCGACCTACGTCGTCCGGCACCAGAATTGGAACAGCCTGATCAATGCGCTGGTGATCTGCACCTTTTCCAACGCCCCGGCCACGGACTATATCGAGTTACTGAACGCCGCCACGGGGCGCGACCTGGATGCCGCTGGTGCGCTGGAGGCCGGCGAGCGGATCTTTAACCTGAAGCGAGCGCTGAACATTCGTCTGGGCTACACGCCGGAGGGCGAGCGCCTGCCCAAGCTGCTGCAACAGCCGCTGTCTGAGGGCGGCACGGAGGGCTTTGTGCCAGACGAAGCGCTGCTCCGGCGCGAGTACTACACCGCCCGTGACTGGGACCCGGCCACTGGCAAGCCCTTGAGGCGCAAGCTAGAGTCGTTGGGGTTGACAAAGATAGCTGCGGACCTGTGGACCGGGTGAAAAATGGTACGATGATCAACGACAAAACGATCAAAAGCGGGGGAATGGGGTCTATGAGTCAGACAGAAAAAGCACGAGGCCGTTACTTTGAAGAATTTGAAATCGGGGATGCGATGGTCGCCGGGGAACACGTGGTAACGGAAGAGGAGATCATGGCCTTCGCCCGGCTGACCGGCGACGATAACCCGATGCACACCGACCCGGAATACGCCAAGACGCACATGTTTGGGCGACAGGTGGCCCATGGTTTGCTGGTGCTTTCAATGGCGTTGGGGTTGTCGTGGCAACTGGGCTTCATGCAAGAGACCGTGTTAGCCTTCCGTGATTTGAAATGGAAGTTCAGCCGTCCGGTTTTCATCGGCGACCGGATCCGCGTGAGGGCAGTGGTGCACCAGCGCAAGGCGATGCCTCGTCTGGGCGGCGGGGCAGTGATCCTTGACGTAAGAGTGCTCAA
>CAYNKW010000391.1:0-3908 GCA_964397845.1 uncultured Anaerolineae bacterium | reverse complement strand
GCGACGGACAGGTTGAAGAAGCGACAGAGCAACTCAAGCAGACGATGATCACGCAGCCGGCGCTCTTTGTGATCGAGTACGCCCTGGCCAGATTGTGGATGGAATGGGGTGTGCATCCTCAGGCAATGATCGGTCACAGCATCGGAGAATACACGGCTGCGTGCCTTGCGGGCGTATTCTCCTTAGAAGACGCCCTGGCGTTGGTGGTTGCCCGAGGGCGGTTGATGCAGCAGATGCCAGGTGGGGCTATGCTCAGTGTGCCTCTGCCAGAGCGCGAGGTGCAACCACTCCTCGGCGAGGAGCTCTCGGTGGGGGTGATCAACGGGCCAGCTCGTTGCGTGGTTTCTGGTCCGACGGAGGCGATAGAGGCGCTGCAGAACCAACTGACTCAAGGGGGAGTGACGTGTCGTCGTTTGCGCACCTCGCACGCCTTCCACTCGGCGACGATGGACCCTATCTTGGAACCGTTTACGGAGCAGGTCAAGCGAGTCACGCTCAGTCCGCCTTACATCCCCTGCATCTCCAACGTCACAGGTACGTGGCTGACCGCCGAGGAGGCGACAGACCCGGTCTATTGGGCCAGGCATCTGCGCCAGACGGTGCGCTTTGCCGAAGGTGTAGAGCAATTGATGAAAGATCCGGATCAAATCCTGCTCGAGGTTGGCCCTGGGCGGACGCTGGCCACGTTAGCCACGCGGCATCCGAGCAAGGCGGCGGAACAAATCGTTCTTTCTTCCATGCGCCACCCGCAGGACCAGCAATCGGATGTAGCCTTTTTGCTCACCACACTGGGCAAGCTGTGGCTCACCGGCGCGCGGGTGGATTGGGCCGGCTTCCACCTCCACGAGCGACGCTTGCGTGTTCCCTTGCCGACGTATCCTTTCGAGCGGCAGCGTTACTGGATCGAACCTCAAGGGCGGGCAACAGACGTTCGTCGGTCAGAGTTGGTCGATTCCAGAAAGCCGGACATGGCGGACTGGTTCTACGTCCCATCGTGGAAACGCTCTGTCGCCTCGGCCTATCAGCCGAGCGGTGATCTGGCTCAGTCCCGCTGGCTGATATTTACCGACGAATGTGGCCTGGGTTCCCGATTGGTTGAACGGCTGGAACAAGCGGGACAGGACGTAGTCGTGGTGCAGACTGGGACAAGATTTGCAAAAATGGGTAGCGATAAATACACTCTGAATCCCGGTCAATCTGATGACTACAATGCACTGCTCAGTGAACTAGGGGGGCAAGAGAAAACCCCTCACAAGATTGTTCACTTGTGGAGTGTCACGCCGAATGGTCGCGCAGAATCACGACTCGAACAGCTCGATAGAATCCAGGACCTGGGGTTTTACAGCCTCTTGTTCTTATCGCAGGCCCTTGGCAAGCAGAATGTGACGGACGAACTTCAGATCACGGTCGTCTGCAATAACGTGCAAGAAGTGACCGGGGGAGAAGTACTGTGTCCGGAGAAGGCAACGGTACTTGGGCCGGTTATGATTGTGCCACACGAGTACCCCAATATCAGTTGCCGCAGCGTCGACGTGGTGTTCCTCAGTCAAAAAGTAGCCGAGGAGATCGACGAGAACCTGGTAGACCAGTTGCTGACAGAGATCACGGCAGAGTCTTCCGATCCGATTGTCGCCTACCGTGGGCCACATCGCTGGGTACAGACTTTTGAGCCGATTCGTCTGGAGAAATCTGAAGAAGCGGCGCCGCGACTAAGGGAGGGCGGTGTGTATCTCGTCACCGGTGGCCTGGGCGGCATCGGGCTTACGCTGGCGAGGCACATAGCGGAGACGGTTCAAGCCAAACTGATTCTGGTTGAACAGTCGGCCTTCCCGGCCCTGGGGGCGATGGAGGAGTGGTTATCCACGCACGGCGAGGACGATGCGATCAGTCGCAAGATTCGCCAGGTGCAGGAACTCGGGGCGCTAGGGGCCGAGGTGTCGATCATCGGTGCAGACGTTGCCGACGTGGAGCAGACCAAGTCGGCCATCGCCCAGGTTTTGGAGCGGTTTGGCCGGATCGATGGCGTGATCCATGCCGCAGGTGTGCCTGGTGGCGGCATGATTCAACTCAAGACTCGCCAGGTGGCGGAGAGCATCATGGCGCCCAAAGTGAGGGGAACATTGGCCCTCAATGCTGCTCTCAAGGACATTCCTTTGGACTTTTTTGTTCTCTGCTCGTCTGTCAACTCTGTCGTGAGCCGCGTGGGGCAAGTGGACTATTGCGCGGCCAATGCTTTCCTCGACACATTCGTTCACGAGAGAAACGCCGGCGAAGGCGCGTCCACCTTTTGCATCAACTGGGATACCTGGCGGGAAGTGGGGATGGCGGCGAGGATGGCGCAGCAGCAAGCCCCTGGCCTTGGGGCCCAGGGACCAAAGGCCACGCCATCCAGGGAAGTGGACCATCCCCTGTTGGATCGGTGTATCCTCGAGAGCGAGGTCCAAGACGTCTATGTCACCGACTTTGCCGTCAATAAACACTGGACACTGCACGAGCACGGGATTCTGGGCCGGCCGACGCTTCCGGGAACGACCTATCTGGAGATGGCCCGGGCGGCGTTCGAAGCCCGTGCCGGGGACGGAGCGGTCGAGATTCGGGACGCATACTTTCTCACCCCCCTGATCGTGGAAGACGACGAGGGAAAAAAAGTCCGCACAGTGCTAAAGCAGCAGGGGGATGCCTTCACATTCTCCGTGATGAGCAGGGCAGGAGATGCGTGGCAGGAGCATGCCAGGGGGACAATCGCCTCTCTGGGAGCAGCGACGCCTGGAAGGCGTGTCCTAAGCGAAATTGAGAGCAGATGTAGCGAACGGGAAATCGTGAACCCGCTGGCACAAGCCAGGTTGGGCAGCTTTGATCTGCAACGGCGGACGATCTTGCGGGGTTCATCGTTGCGAGGCGAACCGCTGGCGGTGGACTCGATCGTCATTGCGGAGGGAGACGGTGGGGCCCAGGCGCGGGCGATGGAATTCGGCCCCAGGTGGCACAGCTTGCAGTGGGTCAAGCTGGGGGCGCAGGAGGGGTTGGCCTTGCTAGAGTTGCCGGAGGCGTTCGGCGCGGATCTCCAATCCTACAAGCTGCACCCGGCCTTGCTGGATTTCGCCACCAGTTTCCTGAGACTGTTCAAGAGCCAGGGGAGTTACCTGCCGCTTTCGTACAAGCGGCTGAGGATGAGGGGGCCTCTGCCCGGGCGGGTGTACAGTTACGTCAGGTTCGCCGACGGCAACCCGGCCCAGGGCGTGACGCTGCGCTTCGACGTGACGCTGCTGGACGAGGGGGGGGCGGAGCTGGTCGAGATCGAAGAGTTCGCCGTGATGCGCCTGGACGACGTCGGCAAGCTGGGTGCGCTTTCCAGGTCGTCCGCTCTTTCCCCGGACGGTGGGAGCACGGACGCGCGCGCAGAGCTGCTGGAGAAAGACCTCAGGGAGGGACTGTCGTCCGCAGAGGGAGTGGCCGTCTTTGACCGTATTCTGGGGAGCGTGCTGCCCCGGGTCGTAGTTTCGACACGCGACCTCCTGGCGCGGATCGAGCGGGCGCGCAGCGTCTCGCTTCTGGCCGGGTCAGGGGAGGGTGGTGCTGCCCCGAAGCCGAAGCACCCGCGGCCCAGGTTGATGAGCGCCTACGCCCCGCCCCGGAACGAGACGGAGCAGAAACTTGCCGAGATCTGGCAGGACGTGCTGGGTATCGAGCAGGTGGGCGTCCACGACAACTTTTTCGAGTTGGGCGGCGATTCGCTTCTCATCACCCGGGTTCACAGCAAGTTCGTGGAAAGTTTTAATAAAGATATGTCGGTCGCTAACCTGTTGCAGTATCCAACCATCGCGGACCTGGCCCAGTTCCTGAGCGAGCAGGCGAGCGCAGAGCAGCCTTCGTTCGAGGAGGTGCACGAGCGCACCAGCAAGCAGAAA
>CAYNKW010000390.1:0-3910 GCA_964397845.1 uncultured Anaerolineae bacterium | reverse complement strand
GGGCAAAGGGCCTCTGCGTTGCGCGTGTCCACGACGGCGCAGCCGCTCTCTGGCGCTCGCTCGGTGACGACGACCCGGCAGCCCCTGGTCAAGGCCTCGGGGATGAAGGTATGGCCATCCAGTTGCTCGCCCTGCAGGGCAAAGAACAGACCGCCCTCGACGACTTCTCGGGAGTCCATGTGAGCGTCGGCTATCGGTTGATCCATCGCCGCTGGTCGCCAGCCTGTCAGGCCCTCGACGACATCGGCCAGGGTGAGTTCCAACACGCTTCGTCCTTCATTCTCTATCCGGTGGAATGTCCATGATCACAAACAATCGTTGAGCAATGTTGCGGAACACCGGCGCGGCCACTGCCGCACCCCATGGCGTGTCCTGGGGCCGATCTACTTTGACCAGGATGAGGAATCGTGGGTCGTGAGCTGGCGCGAACCCCACAAAGGAGGCGATGGTCGCCCGTGGATCGTAGCCGCCCGGTATGGGGATTTCCGCTGTGCCGCTTTTACCGGCGATGGTGTAACCAGGTACGACCGACTCGGGCGCACCCTCCTCCGCCGCCTGGATCAAGATCTGTGTAAGCTGTTCTGCCGTCTCTGGTGTCACGACCTGCCGGGCGGCAGTGGGATGGCGCGGCCAGGTTTGATTCTCGCTCACGATTTCCTTCAGGACATATGGTGTCATCATTGTACCGCGATTGGCGATGGCTGCCACGGCGCACGCCACCTGGAGGGGCGTCACCGCCAGTCCCTGCCCAAAGGCATTGGTGCCCAGGTCCGATTCGTGCCACGCCGCGTCGCTGGGCAACTTGAACTGCCCTGCACTCTCGCCGGCCAGATCCACGCCGGTTAGCCGCCCAAACCCAAACCGTTGCGCGTAGGCGTAGAATCTCTTTGGCCCTAACTCGGAGCCGATCTGGGCTATCACTGTGTTCAGTGACAAAGCCATGGCCTCTGTGATGGTCACGCGGCCGTGGGCCAGCCGGTCCCAGTTATAAATCGGCTGGCCGCCTACCTCGGTGATCCCTCTGTCCTCGAAAACGCTGTCCGCTCCCACCAGCCCAGAGTCCAACGCCGCCGCCACGGTGACGATCTTGAAAACCGAGCCAGGTTCATAGTCCCAGGTGACGGCCGAGTCGACCCAACGCTCGGCTGGTACCTCGGCCCAGCGCTCCGGGTCGTAGACCGGCCGGCTGGCCATGGCCAGGATCGCCCCACTGCGCGGAGCCATGACGATGACCGTTCCCCCACTGGCCTGGTGCTGGCTGATGGCGGCTTCCAGCTCTTTCTCGGCAATGTGCTGCATCATCCGATCCACTGTCAGAACCAGGTCAGGGCTGCCTTCCGCCGTGATCTCTGTGGGATCGAAGGGAAAAGCCCCGGCCGCCGCAAGGGGTGCCAATGTGCCTGTGTTCTCATCCCCTTCATTGAGATCGAGGCGAGCAGGAAAAGCGAGCAGCCGGTCGTAATAGCCCTCTATGCCATAGAAACCTTGCCGCTCCTTGGTCACGAAACCCAGCAGGTGAGCAGCCAGTGTCCCTTCTGGGCAGCCACGGCGGGGCCAGGGTGTGACATGCAGGCCAAAGATGTCCCACTTGCGCAACGTCTCGCCCACTTTTCGGGACACGTGGCGTCGAAGCAACACCCACGGCGCGTCGCCGGAGAGCTTTGTGGTCAGTTCCTCCGGTGGCAGATCCAACAAGACAGACAGGCGACCGGCAATTTCGCTGGCATCCCCGGACTGGCTGACCCAGTTAGGCGTGGCTGTGATCTGATACTCGATGGTATCTAGCACCAGGGGATGCCCCTGTCGATCCAGGATCCGCCCCCGTCGGAGCGGCCCTTGCTCGTCGCCGGTGGGACGGTTCTGGATCATGTAAACGAAGCGATCCCGTTCGACCACCTGCCACCGGACGAGTTGCCAGGTCAAGACCAGCCCAAAACCTACCAATATCGCGGCCAATACCATCAGGCGATGTCGAGGGAAGGTGTCCACGCTTGCCGCCATATCTGGCTCCTATGGCTGATCTGTACGAGTCCACATTTCGAACTGATCCGCGACAGCCTTCCACCAGCCAGCCACGGCCAGGGGCGTCGGGCGCTTGGCAGAATCGCCTTGCACCAGCGTCGTTGCCTCATTGGCTGTACCTTTGTCCTGGGCCGGGTAGTTGCCTACGACCAGGAAACGCGCCTGCGACACCGGCACATATCCCAACTCGCGCGCCCGTTTCTCCAACCGATCCACCGACGCCAGCCGACCTATCTCGTAGGTGAGTTGATCGTTCTGCCGTTGGAGTCCTTCCTTTTGCTGGCGCAATTCCCCGATGCGGCGCTCTGTCCCGGCCACCTCGCTGGCCTGACTCAAATACATCCAGCCCACTAAACCGATGACCAAAATGGCCGCCAGCAAGCCTAGTGCTCCGCGCAGCCTCATCGGTCCCAGGCGATGGAGTTGGTTCGGCACGTTGCTGGAGATAGGGTGTCTGCTTTGTGCCATCTTTTCCTCAAAGGCAAACGAAAGATAGTCCCTCTCTTGGGTATTGTTGGTTGACCCTCGGTCTGAAGACTAAAGACCTCGGCTGATACAGGAAATCCGTTAATTCGACTGCGATCTGTCGCATTTTTTGTCTCAGCCGGGCAATTCATTGCTCGGCCAAGGCCTTCGCTGATAACTTTTCGGTGACCCGCAGTTTGGCGCTGCGACTGCGGGGATTACGCGCCTTTTCCGTGGCCGACGGGACCACCGGACGGCGTGTCACAATTTGAAGAGAAGCCTTGTGCCCGCATGAGCAGATGAGTACTTTTGGCGGACAGATGCAGTCCCTGGATTCCTGGCGAAAAAAGGTCTTGACCAGCCGGTCTTCCAGAGAATGGAACGCGATGACCGCCAGCCGGCCGCCTGGCGCCAGCACTCGCACCGCTTGGGGCAAGACAGCTTTCAGTGCGCCCAATTCGTCGTTGACGGCGATGCGTAGCGCCTGGAAGGTGCGCGTCGCCGGGTGAATTCGCCCCCGCCGGCCCACGGCGCGCGCCACCACCTGGGCCAGTTCGCCGGTCGTGACCAGCGGGCGCGCGGCCACAATGTCCCGCACAATGCGTCGGGCGTACCGTTCTTCGCCGTAACGCCATAGCAGGTCCACCAGTTCCTCAACCGGCAGTTCGTTCACCAGGTCGGCAGCGGTCCTTTCCAGATGAGGGTCCATACGCATGTCTAGCGGCCCATCCTGTTGAAAAGAAAAACCCCGCGCTGCGACGCTCAACTGCATGGAGGAGATGCCGAGGTCGAGAAGAACGCCGTGAGCGGGGTAGAACCCGCTTTGTCTGACGATTTCCTCCAGGCGGACGAAATTACTTTGCACCAGCGTGACCCGTGGTCCAAAGGCTACCAACCTGTTGCCTGCCATCTGTAAGGCCTCGGGGTCGGCGTCCATGCCCAGGAGTTGCCCGTCGGGGGATGAGGCGTCCAGGATCCCCCAGGCATGGCCTCCCCCCCCTATTGTGCCGTCTATGAACCGCTTACCGGGCGCTGGCCTCAGCGCGGCCAAGACTTCTTGATAAAGTACAGGTTCGTGTGTATAATTAGGGAGAGGATGGTTGCCGTCCATCGCTGCCCCCTAGATACCCAACTGTTCCCAGTGCTCGCTGTTGGGCATCTCTCGACTCTTCCAGACCTCGACCGGCCAGATCTCGATGAAGGTATCGAGACCGATGATGATGACCTGGCTGTCAATGTCCGCGTACTCGCGCAGGAACGGGGGCACAATGATGCGCCCCTGCTTGTCGGGGATGTCAGCGCTGGCGTCGGCAAACATCTGGCGCCGGAATTCGCGGGCTTGCTCCTGGGTGATGGGCAATTCACGGATGCGAGCGGCCAGCGTCTCAAACTCGGTCGTGGGGAACAGGAACAGACAGCGATC
>CAYNKW010000389.1:0-3910 GCA_964397845.1 uncultured Anaerolineae bacterium | reverse complement strand
GGAACGTCTGGGACGACCTCGTCTGCTGAAGCGTTGGCCATAATCGTCTCCCAATCCACATCCAGGCGGGCTATCTGCGCTGTGCGCTGCGGAAAGCCAGCCTGCAGATGGGCCTGGGTCAGCAATACCGGTGCCCACGTTTCCGCCAGCACAAAGGCAAGACGTTCCTGCGGATAGACCGGGTCGAGCGGTATGTAAGCGCCGCCGGCTTTGAGCACGCCCAGAATGCCGACGATCATCTCCAGCGAGCGCTCCATGCAGATGCCGACGAGCACCTCTGGCCCCACGCCCTGTCCCCGCAAGTAGGCTGCCAGTTGGTTGGCCCGCCAATCGAGTTCGCGGTAGGTCAACTGCCCGTCCCCGGAAATCACAGCAATCGCCTCCGGCGTCCGGGCAGCCTGGGCTCCAAACAATGCCTGGATAGTCGTTTCGTGCGGCTGATCCACCTGCGCGCCATTCCACGCTACGAGCAACTGCTGCCGTTCGGCCTCCGACAGAAGCGGCAACTCAGCAAGGCTTTGGTGCGGATCGGTGGCAATGCTTTCCAGTAGGGCCTGCAAATGAGTCGTCATCCGGGCAATGGTATCCGCCTCATATAGGTCGGTGTTGTATTCAAATGAGGCCACCAACCCGCCATCCGCTTCGCCCATCGTCAGCGTCAGGTCGAATTGAGCGACCCGATGTCCCAGCGCCAGGGACTCCAGTTGCAAACCCGCCAGTTCCATCTGGGCCCCCGTGATGTCCAGAGCAAACGGTGTCAGCCCCTGCTCGTTGAACTTGTAGGCTCTTTGAAAGACGAACATCACTTGAAACAGTGGCGATCGGCTGTAATCCCGGACCGGCTGCAACTGATCCACCAGAGCATCAAAGGGATAATCCTGGTGTTCAAATGCGGTGAGCACCGTCTGGCGCGTTTGCTCAAGAAATGCAATAAACGTCTGCGCCGGAGACGGCTTGGCCCGCAGCACGATTGGGTTAATAAAGTACCCCACAATTCCAGCTAGCCCGGCTCGAGTGCGGCCCGCGGCGAGAGAGCCTACCAGAAAGTCTTTCTGGCCCGTGTAGCGATACAGCAGCACCTGGAACGCCGCCAACAGGGTCACGTTCAGCGTGGCTTCTTGTGCCTGGCTCAGAGCTTTGAGCCGATCCGCGAGATCGGCGCTCAGCCGGATGGTATGAACACTGCCGTTATCAGTCTGCACCGGTGGCCGCGGGTGGTCGGTGGGCGGATCCAGCACGAGCAACTCGCCCGATAGTTGCTCTTGCCAATACGCTCGCAGTCGTTCACCTCTCGGCCCGGCCAACATCTTTGCCTGCCAGCGGGCGTAATCCGTGTACTGGAGCTTGAGCGGAGGTAGCGCCGCCGGCTCACCTGCACATTCCGCAGGATACAGGAAGCTCAGTTGCTCGACGAGCACAGCCAGCGACCAGAAATCGGTTATGATGTGGTGCATCACCACCAGGAGGATGTATTCCTGACCTGATCGTTTGAACACCCGTACCCGCAGCAGTGGACCACGTTCCAGATTGAATGGGCGGTGAGCCTCTTCACCCAGGCGCTCGTTGAGGACTTTGTCGCTCCAAGCTGACGCGTCTACCGCCTCGAAATCAAGCTCCATCTGGTCATGGATACATTGAACAGGTTCTCCTGACAAAGATGAAACGGTAAACGTGGTGCGCAGGGAAGGATGGTGTGTCACCAGCTTCTGAAAGGCCCGCTGCAAGGCCACTATGTCCAGCTCAGACCGGATCCGAACGGCGCTGGGCACGTTGTAGGCAGCGCTTCCTGGCGCCAGTTGGTAGAGGAACCAGAGCGCCTGCTGACCATGGGAGAGAGGGTGCTCTGTCTGCGGCTCTGCAGCCGGAGACAGCGTGGCTTCAGGCGGGGTAGAGGGCGAGTCGAGCTGAGCGAGGACGTTGTCAGCGATCTGGACGATACTCGGCCCCTGGAGAAAGTTGACGACCGGCAAGTCCACACCCAGGCTGGTCTCGACTGCGTTTTTCAGTTCTATAGCCATCAGTGAGTCGAGCCCGAAAGCGTTGAGAGGCCGTTGGGTTTCCACCTGGGACGGGGCAAGGTGCAGTACGCGGGCTGCCTGCTCCTGAAGATAAAGCGTCAGCAGAGAATGACGTGCAGATAGTTCGTTGATGGCACTCAATGCCCTGCGGATGAAACTCGCTTCCTCGGACTGAGTGAACGTAGGCTCGACAGGTGGAACATCTGCGCTTACATCCAGGCTGCTCTTTGCCACCACATCCAGGCTATCGGACAGAAAGCCCGACCGACACGCATGGCGCTGAATCTTGCCACTGGAGGTTTTGGGAATGGTGCGCGCCCGCAGCAACACCACGCTATAGACCTGCAACTCGTGCTCCTCGGCCACTGCCTGACGAATGGTCTGTATGATCTCATCCAAACCCGGCTCTGTGATCTGGCGTCTTACTTCCTGTGTTACCACCAGCCGCTCTTCGCCAGCGACTTTGACGGAAAACGCCGCACAACAGCCCGGTCGCAGTGCAGGGTGGCTTTGCTCGACAGTCCGTTCGATGTCCTGGGGATAATGATTACGGCCGCGGATGATGATCAGATCCTTGAGCCGGCTGACGATAAACAACTCGCCATCCTGGAGGAAGCCCAAGTCTCCAGTACGCAAGAAGGGGCCTTCGCCGGCGTCCGCCAGATAGGCCTGAAAGGCCTCGGCTGTTGCTTCCGGCCGATTCCAGTAGCCCTGCGCCACACTCGGGCCGGAGACCCAAATTTCACCGATCTGGCTGGCAGAGCATTGGTGGAATGTATCGGGGTTGACGATCACAATTCGCTGGTCGGTCAAAGTGTGACCACAACCTACCAGGGTTTGGGCATCTGCGCGTGTGGACGCCACAATCTCCACACAGTTTTGCCCCAGGGCGGTGCCATCGGCGGTCTGCACGACGGGTGGCTCTGACTTGAGGCCACCAGACGCGATGAGAGTGGCCTCGGCGAGGCCATAGCAGGGATAAAAGGCCACTTTACGGAAACCGCAGGACTCAAAGACCGCCGCGAACCGCTCCATCGTTTTGTAGCGCACCGGCTCAGCACCGTTGAAGGCCAGGTCCCAACTACTCAAATCGAGGGTGGCGCGCTGCTCGGGCGTGATTTTGCGCACGCACAGGTCGTATGCGAAATTGGGACCGCCGCTGGTGGTGGCCTTGTAGCGAGAAATCGCTTGTAGCCAGCGGAACGGTCGTTTCAGGAAGTCGATGGGGGACATGAGCGTCACCGGAAATCCGCCGTAGAGTGGCTGTAGGATGCCGCCAATCAGGCCCATATCGTGATAGGGTGGCAACCAGATGACACCCTGGCTCTCGGGGGTGAGCCCAAAGCATTCGTGGATCAGGGCAGAATTGTGCAGTAGGTTATGGTGGGTCAGCATGACCCCTTTGGGTGCGGCTGTCGAACCAGACGTGTACTGGAGAAACGTCAGAGTATCACCGCTCACCCTCGGTTCCTGCCATTCCTCTGCCAGGTCGCTGACGATGTCGTCGGTCGCCAGCCAGCGCAGCGCCTTGAGGCCCGGCGATTGGTCGAACAGCATTTCCGCCATTGCCAGAATCGGCGCCGTGGTGAGTGCAACAGTCGCCTGCGCATCCGCGACGATGGCCTGTAGGCGAGGCAAGGTTCGGTTGAGCCGAGTCGGATCGGGCGGATATGCAGGGACGGCAACGCTCCCGGCGTACAGACACCCGAAAAACCCCGCGATGTACTCCAGACCTGGCGGGTACAACAGCAAGGCACGTTCTCCCACTGCCTCCGGGCTCTGAAGCCTGGCGCCAATGGCCCGGGCTTGCCAGTCTAGTTCCTGGTAGGTCAGGTGAACCTCCTCCATCTCTCCATCCACCAGGAAGGTATAAGCCTGCCGGTCGGGCTGGT
>CAYNKW010000388.1:2595-3917 GCA_964397845.1 uncultured Anaerolineae bacterium | reverse complement strand
TTCTTCGCTCCCTTTGGTCGCTCAGAATGACAGATTTGACAGGGCACATTTCAAACGCGATTGCCCTAGCAGATGGCCGATTCGATTGACAGGAATGAGAAATGTCACTTCTCGCCGGAATTTATGTGGAAACCCCTCTCAATACGTCAGAAATACCTCAAGCCGATCTCAATATTGTGAAAAAGTCCCGTAGCAATCCTCTACGCTGGAGCGGTCAATTTTCACCCCAGTTAGTCCAGGTGCTTTTGAGTACGTATGCAATTCCTGGATCAGTTCCGTTTGACCCTTTCCTGGGAAGTGGCACCGTTCTTTTGGAAGCAGGTCTGGCAGGTCTTTCAGCCAGTGGTACTGAAATCAATCCCGCTGCCGTTACGCTGGCGCAAACTTATAGATTCATCAATGTTCCACTTGAGCTACGCCGTGTCCATTTGAGAGAGATTGGCCAACTTCTTCAACGCGAGTTTCTACAGACACTTCCGCTTTTCCAGGACCCTGGCCAAAAGCCAGACAGGCAAGATGCTAAAGCCATCAAGTCAAGGCTCGTGGAATTGCTCCCGGCAGTTGAGGTGCGCTTACAGTACCAATTGCTAGAGAGTCTAATCGTACTGCTGGATTTCTATCAGTCGGACTTGTCAGCGGACAAAATCTTCACGGTCTGGAAAAAGCTTGCCAGGCTTGTACTTGAGCTGCCATTCTCCCAACAGCCCATCGAAGTCTTTCACGCCGATGCGCGGGAGACCCCCCTGCCAGATTCATCCGTTGATCTTGTCCTTACATCTCCCCCATATATCAATGTTTTCAACTACCATCAGCAATATCGAGCATCCATGGAAGCATTGAGTTGGAATCTGCTCACAGTAGCCAGGTCTGAGATCGGCTCCAATAGGAAACATAGAGGCAACAGGTTCTTAACAGTGATACAGTTTTGCCTCGACATAGCCCAAACATTCAACGAGATGGTGAGAGTGTGCCGCTCCGACGGCAGGTTGATTTTTGTGGTTGGCAGAGAATCAACGGTTCGGGGGACTCTATTCTTTAACGGTGAGATTGTCGCAGAGGTCGCTCACAGGGCATTGGGCTTTGACTTGATCCTCAGACAAGAGAGAGTATTCCTGAATCGTTTTGGGCAAAGTATCTTTGAGGATATCCTTCATTTTTCGCCACCAACCAGCAGCCCAGGTACGTCGTTTTTAGAGCTTGCCAGAAAAGTAGCGCAGGACGTACTAGAAGCTACACATTCGGTGGCTTCTGACGGGGCCAAAGAGGGCATAGGGTTGGCCCTGGCGAACATTGATCAAGTTCGACCATCTCCCATATTCAAC
>CAYNKW010000388.1:0-2495 GCA_964397845.1 uncultured Anaerolineae bacterium | reverse complement strand
CATAGGGTTGGCCCTGGCGAACATTGATCAAGTTCGACCATCTCCCATATTCAACCATCACACCAACCCGATTTTCAGGAAAGCATTACAGCAGAAACGCACATCGCCTACGTAGTTGCGGAGTGCAAAACGAACCTCGACAAAACGATGTTTCAAGAGGCAGCAGCAACCGCACTGGATGTGAAAACAGCAGTTCCCGGAGCAGCATACTACCTGCTGTGCAAATGGCTTGATATGACGCCAATCAGCACGAGCACGACGGCTATAGATGAGATCATCATTCTACGGAAAGCGAAGAGGCTTTCATCCAACATTCGTGGACAGTTCAACACCGCCGCGGGTAGACGACAAAACAGAGCAGTATTCACAGAGTACCTGGCAGCCCATCCTTTCTCGGCAGAGACGTTTTCAAGATTCTTGAACTACATTCGTAAACTTGTCAGCGCTGACACCAAAGATGATGTGCTCAGGCGAGGATATTTCTGACGTCCGCCCAAGGTGACGCAGAGAGGCCGTGGAATGTGAGGCAAGGGTCTGCCCTGGCGGTGACCTGGTATGGAGGGTTTGGCAAAGGAAGGTTGGAAGACAATGGACTTTGACCAGCTCTGGCAAGAATACAAAGAACTCATATTGGTCATCGCGACAGCCGTCGCGACCCTGGCTGCGACCCTGTTGGGGCAAAAGATTCTCCCTGGCTTGTGGAAGGCAATCGCCAGGCTGTGGGAGAAAATGGGGGCCAGCCTGGGCAGACGTCTTTCTGCGGGAAAGTTTGAGCGGCAGTACCTGAAGTGGCTCTGTACTGAACAGCTATTCCTCAAGGTGCGCGGCATCCGCACCCGGTCGCCGGTGCCGGTGAAACTGGAGGAGGTGTACGTCCCCCTGAAATTAAACAGGCCGTCGCGTCGTGAGACAGATGGCCGGATGGCAGCGGAAGCCGCATTGATGGACAAGCTGCCAGAGGGCAGGCGACCGGAGCAAGACCTCCGTCTGGAGATTAGAGCCGAGGAATCGGAACGACTGTCCATCGGCCAGGTTCTGCAAAGCTGTCCCGAACGGCTGGTTATCCTGGGTGGGCCGGGCACGGGCAAAACTACGTTGCTGAGTTATCTGGCCCTCAAGTTCGCTCATGGGCAGGCCAAGGAAACACTAGAACTGGACGAAGAGCGCTTGCCCGTTCTCATTCCCTTGCGAGAACTGCCGCGCACTGGATTGTCTCTTACGGCTGAGAATCTGCCGGCCCTGTGTGTCGCGCCAGAGATAGCCAGGGAGTGCCCGGCAGACTTTTTCAAGAGGCACTTGCAGGATGGCAACTGCATCGTCCTGCTGGACGGGATGGACGAGGTGACCAGCGAGAAAGAGCGCCGGCGAGTGGCCGAGCAGATCGAGGACTTTGTGACCACCTACCGCGACAATCGCTTCGTCGTCACCTCGCGACCGGCAGGGTACGGCGGGGTGGCCCTGGCCGGTTTCACCCAGTTGGACGTCTGCGATTTCAGCGACGAGGACGTGGAGGCCTTTGCCCGCTGCTGGTGCCTGGCCGTGGAGTTGGCCGGCAGGAGGGTAGAGAGCGAGATTTCGGATGCGGTGGCCCGCCGCAAGGCCGGACGCGAGGCCGGGGAACTCGTCGCCGCCATCCGGGCCAGCGATCGCGTGCGCCGCCTGACGGTTAATCCTCTGCTCTTGACCATCGTGGCTATGGTGCATCGCTACCGGGCCACGCTGCCCAACCGGCGGGTAGAATTGTACGACGAGTGCACCGAAGTGCTGCTTGGTTACTGGGACGAGGCCAAGGGCATCGCCGGACAACTCGACTGGGCCCGCAAGCGCCGCGTGCTGGAGCCGCTGGCTCACTGGATGCACCAACAGGGCCTGCGCGAGGCGGAGCGCGCTCAGGTGGAGCAGGTCATCGCTAAGACTTTGCCTACCGTGGGTGAGAAAGAAGCAGGGGCAACGGGGTTCCTGAGAAACGTACGAGAACGCAGCGGCCTGTTGATGGAACGGGGGTTGGGCATCTATGGCTTCTCCCACACTACCTTCCAGGAGTATCTGACTGCCAGCTATCTCATTGACCGGGGGGAAGAGGGCCGGGAGGAACTGCTGAAACACCTGCACGATTCCTGGTGGCTGGAGGTGACGCTGCTCTACGCCGGGATGCGGGATGCCACCCCGCTGATCGAGGCCATCCTGGCCCAGCGCGACGACCTTTTCGAGAACAACCTGTTCCTGGCCGCCCGCTGCCTGGTGGACGTGGTCAACATTAGCCCGCACCTGCAAGAGGAGGTGCTGTCGCGCCTGCTGGAGGAGTTCCGGGCCGGGGAGTTCCAGGGGCTGCGTGATAGAGCCAGAAAGGCATTGATTGGGCTTGGAAACAGCCCCAACGCTCTCACGGTGGTCGCGGGCCTGTTAGGTCTGCTGGGCGACGAGGAGGAGAACGTGCGCTGGAGCGCCGCCTCCGCGCTGGGCGAGGTGGGGCAGGCCGAGCCGGGGGTGGTCGA
>CAYNKW010000387.1:0-3922 GCA_964397845.1 uncultured Anaerolineae bacterium | reverse complement strand
GGGTAGCCGGTGCGTCGCAACTCGGCCAGCAGCGAGGGCATGCCGGTCGCCGATTTCATCTTTTCCAGGAATCGCTGCTCGCCCACGCCCTCGCCAGCGCCCTCTTGGCAGCGGGCGGGGATGATAAAGACGCCACCCGGCTTGACCACCGGCGTCGGCGCGAAAAAGAGGTAGCTGGCCGCCCGGCTGGTCTGGTAGAGGTTGGCGTCTTTGGGAAAGCCGACGCCGCCCACAGCCACGTCGTATTGCCGGGGTATTGGCACTTCGTAGATGGAGCGGGCAACGGTAACCAATTGGGCAAAGGTGGCTTCCGGCTCACCAGCGCGGACGGCCACCACGCGCTTTTCGTCGTCCATGACGACGTTGAGGATGAAGCGCAGGCCGGCCCGGCGCGCTGCTTCGGTGATCGCTTCGTGAAAGGGGTTGCCCTCAATCTTGCCCAACCTTGTGCCGGGGTGATCGATCATCTGCGGGCCGTGGGTATAGGCGATCATTGCCTCGCCGGCCGCGCCGACGGACAGTGTCTTGCGCCCGCCAGAGTAGCCGGCATATTGGTGCGGCTCGACGATACCGGTGGCGATGAGCAGATCAGCCTCGTAGGCTATTTTGTTCACCGATAGGGGGATGCCGCTCTCGGTAGCGGTAGCATCCTGAGCCCTTTGCCCTTGGTCTCCTTGATCCTGGGGCTCAAGGACCCAGGGCTCAGGCCCAAGGACCCTGTACTGTCCGTCCAGGACATGTGCTGAGGGTCCCTGGGCCAAAGGACCAGGGGCCTGTCGAAGGGTGGTGCCCAGGTCTACCAAAGCGTCCGGGTTCTGCGGTTCGTTGTCCGCCACACGGTAGCGATCCACCACCGCCCGGCCCAGCTTGGCGACTTTTTCTTCCGGCGTGCTGGGCCGGTGCATCCCGATGCCGCACAGCAGTGTGATGTCCTCATCGTGGACGCCGGCCGCTTCCAGTTCGGCCAGCAGCGGTGGCACCAACAGGTAGTCGGGGCTGGCACGGGTGACGTCGGTGAAGACGATGCACACCTTGTCGCCCGCTTTGGCCAGTTCTTGCACCGGCGGCGAGTTGACCGGGTTCACCAGTGCCGCCTTCACCGCCGCCGGCACGTCCTCGACCGGCGGTAGCGACTTGGACACGGCCACCGTGCCGGTCATGCCAGCCGGCAGTTCAAACTCGATCTTGGTTTTACCGTACGGCACACGGTACATGTTTGGCTCCTCCGTAGGGCGGGATGCCATCCCGCCTTACAAGTCGTACTCGACACCGAACTTCTGCGCGATGGCCCTCAGGTCGGCTTCTACCTTTGGCCCCAGAGGGATGCCCTCTTTGGCGCGGCGATCGGCCTCCTCGTACTCTTTTTCGCCGTGGATGTAAATACGGTCGGCGCCTTCGGTCTTGGGGGTGTCCTTCAGACGCCGGATAATGTCGTCCATGGTGGCTTTGAATTCGTCCAGCGGGCGGAAGGCTTCGACCTTGATGGCGCCGAAAAAGTGGCCCACGTCCGCGGGCAATGGCTTGCCCTCAGGCGTCTTGGGGTAGATGTTGTTGGCGTAGCCGGCGCCGGGCAGCACGCCGCTGAGGATATCTACCAGCAAAGCCAGGCCATAGCCCTTGTAGCCTCTGAAATCTTCACCGGCACCACCCAGGGGGAGCAGGCCGCCACCCCGTCGGGCCAGCATGTTGTCCAGCACGCGGGCGGCGTCGGTGGTGGGGGTGCCCATCTCATCGGTAGCCCAGCCGAGGGGCAGAGGTTTTCCCTGGCGGTTATACACCTCCAGCTTGCCGCGCGGCACAGTGCTGGTGGCCATGTCCAGCACAAAGGGGCGCTCCTGGCCGGTCGGCGCGGCCATGGCGATGGGATTGGTGCCGAGCGTAGCGTCACGGCCAAAGGTAGGTACTACCAGCACGGCAGCATTAGTCATCGAGATGCCGATCATGCCGTGCTGCAGGGCCATCATGGCGTAGTAGCCGGCGATGCCGTAATGGTTGGAGTTGCGCACGGTGACAAAGCCGGTGCCATACTTTTGGGCCTTTTCGATGGCCAGCTTCATGGCCCGGTAGCTCACTGGTTGTCCCAGCCCGGCGCCGGCGTCAATCAAGGCGGTGGTGGCTGTTTCGCTGACCACCTTTTCTTCGGGTTGGGCCAGCATGACGCCGTCTTGCAGACCCTTGACGTAACGGCGCAGTCGGGCCACGCCGTGAGAGTCAATGCCGCGCAGGTTGGCGGCCAGCAGCACATCAGTCGTGATTTCGGCTTCGGTCGTTGGTAAGCCCAGCTTTTCAAAGACCCGCACGCAGAAGGCGCGCAATGCATCAGCTTGTACAGTAGTCCCGGTTTCCCCGGCCATGTTATGTCCTCCTTTGGGCTTATACCAATTGTCGTTTGAAGTGCCACATTAGGAGTTGCGCAGTTCGCCGGCCGAGCCCTTGGTCCTGTGGCCCAAGGACACAGGGTAGGCCCGAAGGGCCGTACCCTGTACTGACCGTCCAGGACAGTGTCGAGGCCAAGAACTACATTTGCAGGCCGCCAAACCTGGTTTCGATACGGCCTTTGGCCTACTCAACCGACGGTTTGGCTCCCATGCCCAACCGCTAAACGTGATCTTTGATTAGGCAATTGGTATTAGAGCGGTTAGTAACGGCGACAATAAACATGAGGAGCTTTGGGCAACAACAGACCGTCTCCCTCCAGCTCCTCAGCAAAGCTCACGTTTCCAATGTGTTCCGCCAGCCAGACTCGTCTGCTGGCCCAGTGCCGAGGGCGCCGTTGCCCACCTGCGCATTATATCACGATCTTGGCAGACTGGCAATGACTTCCACGGGCTGCGTACCACTGGCCAAGTCTGCCGGCTTTTCTGCTGCCGGTGCAAGTCCTTCCTCAACCAACACCCGTTGCAGGGCTGTGATGGCTACTTCCAGCATGTTGAGGTCCGGCTCGCGGGTGGTGAGGCGTTGCAGGGCCAGGCTTGGCGCCAGGCTCCACTGCACCAGGCGGTTGTGCCTGTGGGCTGCGCTGAATTTGATGACCTCGTAGCCCAGGCCAGCGACCACCGGAATCAGCAGGATCCGTGAGAGTACGCGCCATATCATCGGTGGGCGACCCACCAGAGAGAAGACCAACACCGAGATCACCACCACAATGAGCAAGAACCCGGTGCCGCAGCGCGGGTGCAGCGTCGTGAACGTCTTGACCACTGTAGGTTCCAGGGGCGCACTTGCCTCGTAGGCGTTGATAGTCTTGTGCTCCGCCCCGTGGTAGGCAAATACCCGCCGGATGTCTGGCATAAGGCCAACGGCCCAGATGTAGCCCACGACCAGCAGCAGGCGAATGATGCCCTCTACCAGGTTGCTCAATATGGAGGAGGTGATGTATCGGTCCACCAGGCCCACCAGCAACAGCGGTGTGACAAAAAAGATGGCCACCGCCACGGCCAGCGACACGGCCAACGTGCCCCAGGCCAGGGGCCCTTTGAACTCAACCTCCTCCTCGGCCAGCGCCACGTCGGCCGAGAACATGAGCGTTTTCGTGCCCAACACCAATGTGTCCCATAGCAAGGGCAGTGCGCGCAGAAACGGCCACCGGCTCACCAGGCCGGTGTAGATGCGGGGATCCAGGGCCTCCGTATGGACGAGTATCTCGCCGTCGGGTTGCCGCACGGCCACTGCCATGCTCTTCGAGCCGCGCATCATCACTCCTTCGATGACCGCCTGCCCGCCATAGTTGAATTTGTTCAAGTTGTGTCTCCTTCTAGTACTACAACGTTACTTTCCCCAAAATGTCATTCTGAGCGACCGAAGGGAGCGAAGAATGTTGTAGTACTAGACTAAACGGATTAGACAATATCGCCTAACAATACTCCCACCAGGCCCACCACGACGCCCAGGTGCAGCAACAAGTTGCCTGTGGTCAACAGTC
>CAYNKW010000386.1:0-3928 GCA_964397845.1 uncultured Anaerolineae bacterium | reverse complement strand
GCGAACTGGGCGAACAAGATCGCGTTGCTGGGCTACGACCTGCCCGACGGCCCCTTCTGTCCCGGCGAAAGCGTGCCGGTCACGGTTTACTGGCGCGCCCTGGACGAGATGGACTTGCCGTACACATTCTTCGTCCATCTGCTGGGGCCATTCAACCTGGCGACGAACGGCCCGCTGTGGGACCAGCACGACGCCCAGCCGGGCGACGGCACCTATCCCACGGCCGCCTGGGATACAGGCGAGATCGTCGTGGATGAATACGTCGTACCCATCCCGACCGAGGCGCCGCCAGGCGAGTACGAACTGGAAGTCGGGTTTTATTACCTGCCGACGCTGGAGCGGTTGCCGGTGGTGGACGAGGCCGGACAGCCCATCGGTGACCGGGTGTTGCTGGAAGAAATCCATACATATCCATCGGAGAAAAACTGATCTATGACCAAAGCCCTGGTGATCGTTTTGGATGGCGCGACGTTGGACCTTTTGGAACCGTGGATGGCGGCTGGTCAACTGCCATTGCTGGCCCGTCTTTTCCGCGAAGGGGCAGGCGGAGTGCTGCAGAGCACTGTCCCCTGGGCCACCCCCACTGCCTTTGCCTCCTTTGCTACCGGCACCAACCCCGGCAAGCACGGAGTCTATGACTTTGGGCGGCTCATTGGCCCGGATTACACCGCTTTCGTGCCGACCAACGGCACAGACGTGCATGGCCGGACTCTGTGGCGAATTCTCTCCGATGCCGGGCTGACGGTCGGCGTGGTCAACGTGCCCATGACCTACCCGGCCGAAGCAATCAACGGCTTTGTCATTGCCGGCATCCCTTATCCTGGAAAAAGCCCCCGGGTCTGCCACCCGGCCGGGCTGCTGGACGAGTTACGCAGGCACGGCTGGGACCTGGCGCTCAATGCCTCAGACGACCTGGGAGGCAGTTATGCTGACTATTACGATGGATTGGTCCGGCTTACCCGCACCCGCGCGGAGGCGACTGCCTGGCTGTTGCGCCGGCATCACCCCGATTTCCTGGCCGTACATTTTTTGGAAACCGACCAGGGGCAACATCGTTTCTGGCAATTCATGGAAGGCGAGCCACGCTACGATCCGGCAAGGCCACACAGCGACGCAATCCTGCGGCTTTTCCAGGAGACGGAGCGAGCGATGGTGCAGATCATCGAAGCCGTTGGCCAGGATACCACCGTGTGTGTGATGTCAGACCACGGCTTTGGCCCCACCCGTCACCAGGTCTGGCTGAATAACTGGCTGGTGCAAAAAGGCTACCTGGTGCTCAAGTCGTCGGCCTGGGTGCGCCTGAAGCAACAGATCTACAAAATGGGACTCTCGCCAGCCGCCATCCGGGAGGCGGCCCCGGAGCGACTCAAGCTGGCGTTGCTCCGGTTCTTTGAACGACAAAAGGGACGGGCGATGGCAGCCGATATGGATGCAGAGACGGCCGGCGTGCAGCGCAAGGGGCTGATGGATCGATTGACTGAGCGATTGGCCATTGACTTTTACGACGTAGACTGGTCGCGCACCCGCGCCTTTTCCACTGGCACCACCGCCGTAGGATACGTCTGGCTGAACCTGACCGGGCGAGACCCGCAAGGAATCGTGCAGCCAGGCGAGGAGTACCTGGCGACGCGGGCCAAGATCGCGGCGGCGCTCCAAAGCTGGGAGCCTGTGGGCCAGGTGATCTTTTGCGAGGATCTGTGGCATGGGCCGCAACTGGCGCGCGCGCCGGATCTGATCGTCCGCTGGGCCGATCCCGCCACCGACGCCCGGTATTTCCAGACCCGCTTCAGCAGCCATCACCTCATCAAGCCGGTGCCCAACGATTACGCTGGTCATCGGCCAGAAGGGATGTTCGTGTGGCACGGGCCGGTCGTTCGGCCAGGGTTGACCGTCGGTGCCGACATGCTGGACCTGGCCCCCACCTTGCTGTGGCTGTTGGAGCAACCCGTGCCCACCAACATGGACGGCCGGGTGCTGACCGAGTGTTTCGAGCTGGATCGGCCTGTGGAGAGGGTCGAGCCACTGGTTGAAGAGAAAGGGAGCGACTCTGGTCTGTCCGAAAGCGAGGAGGCGGCTATCAGAGAATCGCTGAGGGGATTAGGATACGTTGAATGAGACCAAGTCACGTCGAATCATAGATTGGCTCGTTATTGCTCTGGCGGGCTGTCTGGCACTGGCGCTGTTCCAGGTATGGGAGTGGGCCCGCACTGGCGGGCAAGCTGGGGTGCCGCTGGACGATGCCTGGATTCACTACCGCTTCGCCGACAACCTGATCCAAGGTTATGGCTTCTCCTACAACCCAGGAGAGCCGACGCCGGGCTCCACTGCGCCGCTGTGGACGTTGTTGCTGGCTGGGGCGCGCCTGGTGACCGGCGAATTCCTGATTACGTCCAGGGCATTGAGCGCGCTAGGGCTTTTGGGCAGTGGATGGGCGCTCTACGAGTATGCCCAACGCCGCACCGGCAGGCGACGGCTGGCCCTTGCTGCTGGCGTCTTGACTGTCTGGGCCGGGCGGCTGGTCTGGGCAGGCATGTCGGGCATGGAGACGACTCTGTTCATTTTGCTCAGCGTCCTGGCGGTGGACTGTCATGAGCGCGATCTGATCATAGGGCGCACTCGCCCTTTGACAGCAGTGCTCTTTGGGCTGGCCTCCCAGGCGAGGCCGGAAGGTCACTTGCTGTTTGCTCTCTCCCTGGCGGATAACCTGTGGTCGGCGCTGCGCCGGGGGGCGTGGAAGAAAGGAACCGCCTACCGTCTGTGCAGACAAGCGATCGGCGGCACGGTAATCTACCTGCTCGTCAACGCTCCTTATGCCCTGTTTGCCTACGCGACGACTCGCCACCTGTTGCCTAACACATTCCTGGCCAAAGCGACACCAGAGTTCACCTTCAGCCTTCGCCTCTTGCGGGAATACGTCCGCTTTATGCTGTGGGAAGACAACCCTGTCGTAGGCCTCCTGCTACCGATTGGCTGGCTGGTCTGGGCAGTCATGGCCCTCAAACCCCGTCACCGCAATAACAATGGGGTCTCTTCTCTCCTGGTGCCTGCCTGGACGCTTCTGTTCCCTTTGCTGATGGCATTCGTGACCAAGCGCCTGTGGCACAATGGCCGCTACCTGATGCCAGTGGTTCCGTTCAACTTTTCTCTGGCACTGGTCGGTCTGAATTGGCTCGCCGATTGGACAGGGCGCAAATGGGCAAAAGGGGCTATTTCCAAGAGCATCAAGACCCTTCCACGCTTGATCTGGCTGGCCGGGCTGATCCTCACCCTCGCTGCGTCTACCTACCAGGCTGCGCAATGGGCCGACCAGTTTGCCTGGAACGTGGACAACATCAACGATATGCAGGTTGCCCTGGGGCACTGGGCCGCCGGGCACACATCGCCTGGCGCCGTACTGGCTCTCAACGACATCGGCGCGATTGGCTATATCTCTCAGCGGCGAGTGGTGGACGTGGTAGGATTGGTCTCGCCTGAGGTCATTGATACCCTGCCGGGCAAAGCTCCCGGCCGGGAGCAGGACGTGGCCCTCTGCCGCTTCCTCAGCTATCGCCACCCGGACTATGCCATCTTGTTTCCCCACTGGTATCCAGAGTTGACCCGCAACCGCCAGGTGTTGACACCTGTTCACGCCATCCGGCTGGCGCGCAATACCATCGCCGGCGACGAGGAGATGGTGGTCTACCGGGCCCGTTGGCCCTATGTAACTGCTCCCTCTATTGCGCATCCGCTGGAGGCGGACCTGGGTGGGCTGGTGCGGCTGCGAGGGTTTGACCTGTCTCTGGAGAGGGAGATCGTGCCCGGAAGTGAGGTGCGGTTGACGCTCTACTGGGAGAGTCTGGCCACGATGGAAACCGATTACAAGGTCTTTGTGCACCTGAGCGACGAGGCGGAGCAGATTCGGGGACAACACGATGGCCACCCCGTGGAC
>CAYNKW010000385.1:0-3940 GCA_964397845.1 uncultured Anaerolineae bacterium | reverse complement strand
TGCAGATTTGCCGTTTCATCGCTTCCTCTCCTCCTTCCATACGATCCATAAGTTGTGCCGATAGGCGTGACGCTTCGCGTCACGCCTATCGGTCAGCGTGAGCCGCCGCGCCGGGTTTGCAGAACCAGATTTCTGAACAAGTGTGCCAACATAGCCAAAAGCCGCGATTCAACGAGTGCCGAAAGCGCTGTCGCCTCCAGCGAGGGTTAGGCAGCCTGATTCAGTTGATAATGACGTCATCTCCCCAAGAAAGAAGTCTTTGTGCCTCGCTCACATAGCTATCAGGAACTTTCGGGCTAAGACCCAGTATTTGCCACTGAACAATGGTGTTAACTGCAAAACTGTGAGCCCACACAGCTTCTTCTTTACTGGGTTCTTTATCACCCCAATAAGCGCTAATGGTTCTTTTTGTCGTCTTGCCTGTGGATGACACATTCGTAGAACTCTCAAAATGTGTGGTGACGGTACAATCTTTGAAACGTCTGTAGTCAACAAAGTCTACACCGCTGGACAACAAAGCTGAGTAATACGCAGCTCTATTTTGCACATGTTTTAACGAGTCACCCAGGCGATTTGCGAATCTCTCAAGTTCTGGAAAACTGTCCCCATATACACCTGTTCTGCCAAACCGGAAGGGATCGTTGCCAGAATCCTTTATACTACTGAGAACGCTTCCCAAGTTATGTGAGAATTCTCGCAACTCATCAAAACGATCAATGAACCAACTTGGCTCCGGCAAAACCTCTCCGATGGCTGCATTAGCCCAATAGAAGGCCGCATCAGTTAGCACCAGGGCCTTCTTGAAATCACCTGCCGCGATCTCCGATGATGATAGCTCCATCAATTTTATGAGGAGTTCGTCCTCAATCATAGAAACCGGATTTATAGTTTCGAAATCGCAGCCAAAATAAGTTTGGTATGCCAGTTTTAGGAAGCGGCGCACAAATACTCTTGATTCCTCGATTGTACTAGAAGCAGGCTCGGTAGCGTGATGTTGAACAAGGTTGCGTACTTGTTTAGGTTTCTCATTTCTTGGCGATAGGGCAGCTTGATGTCTTGGCTTTTGAAGTCGGAGTATCTGTCAATCTCGGCAAGCATATTCTCAAAACCAATGTTGAGTTCCTTTTCAGGGCGGATTTCGAAATGGAGAAAGATGGCCCTAAGCACAATCTCAACTGCGTTATGCAGATTGTGAATTGCGATCATCTTGTTCAACGACCCGGCCTTCTCTGAGTGATCAATACCGTGCAGGAAGAGCTGTTTGGCAAGTAATAGTCGGCGAAATGTAGTTCTTGCCTTTTCATCGTTTGTACTCAATGATCCAACTGGGATAGTCATTTGTGGCTCCAAAGACTTCAAATCGTCACTTGTGCTGTCAGGCTGCCTAACGAAAAAGCTCACCCGCGCCGCGGCTTTCGCGCCGTACCCCTCAATCCAACGCACTTCACAAAGCCAAATCGCGCCGCGATACATGGCCGCGAAGCGGCGTCGGGTGCAGCGGTGGTTAGCCCGCCTCACTCGGTTTGCAGTCAGTCGCCACGATTGGACGGAGGTACTCATAATACCACTTTAGGTTCAGAGCATTGAAAAAGTGATCGGCAAATGTCAGGCTAGTATTCACTGCCCACTGTGCACATCCATGGCTGAGGCAATGCTCTGGAAAGAATGGGTATGTGGCCGTCTCGGGCGAACTGCTCGACGATATTACGGCATACTTGGCTGCGAAGGGATTTGTTTTGAACTTGCCTCTAAACTGCTTCCCAAACTTGTGCACCGGGATTTCAACACCAGATTCACCCTTTATGGGAGCAGTTTCGGGAACGAAATGCACTAGAGCATTGCGAAGATCAACAAGCAGTTTCGCATCCTGATATGGCTGAGCACCTTTATCGAACTGTTTCGCCCCGGCCAGTCCTAGCGCACATTGGTACTTCTCCAAAACGCGTGCCCCGCGTCGGAAGTGCTCAATTGACCATATGGTTGCTAGGCGTGTCCTAAGTTCATCGGCTAGCCCCGGATGATCTAGCATCTTGTCGCTAGCAGCGGCATACAGTTCATTGATTGCCGCTTCGAGAAATGCCACAGACGCAAATATCGAACCAATAACGCAACTTCGATGACGCTCCTTGATAAGCTCCTGTGTTACATCAGTCTCATTTTCGAGACAAGCACTCATACGGGCAAAGTGAGCTGCAGAGAAAAGATGGCTGGGTGATAGGTGGATACGTGCCCAGTGGGTGTATTCTGAGGTTATTTTGTCCATAGTATCACTGATCAGTTTAGCATCTCACGTGAATGGCAGGCGGGCTAACGGTTGGCGGTTCAGCCGCACGCGAGTGAAACGACGCGCCCAGCAATTACCAAAGCGACTGCAAACCAAAACCAGATACAAGAGGACTCTCGATCAGCGTGTCGGCTGCAACCGCTGGTTAGGCCGCGCCGAGTTCCACCAGTGTTTTCTCTCGGAGTTATTGCTTCCTCCCCCTCTCCTCTCATGCCCAACAGAAGATATCGAGATCGTGCGCAAGAGAGGTGACTAATGGTGTTTTCGTCTTTCTCCCGTCTTAAGGTAATGATTGATGGCTTCTTCCCAGTCTCTGAGATCGTGAGCATACATCAATTGGAGAGCCTTTTCATTGATTGCGTTGCCCTTGTCGGTCAGTCCAGTGTACGTGTACGTAATCTCCGCCTTGGTTGTTTGATTCGGAATATCCTCACAGCATTGGATAGTAATCCACCATAATCTTTCTTGGGTAAAGACCGTATACTCGATGAGCGCTTGGTCAGGCAGGTATTTCGATACTGTCCAGGTATAATCAGGTTCGCCGTGCCCGTGGTGGGACGGTGTTTTGAAGACCATATGCTCTTCCACAAGATCTGTGGTTGAGTAGAGTACCTGAGGATCCCATCCAGCAGCCCATTCTCTTTCTCTTATGGGACCAAACAGCGGGAATACTTCCCTCAGCGGGGCATTCAAGGTGATGATACTTGTCCTTGATATTCTTCTCGATGTGAAAGTTGAAAATGTCATATTACCCTCCGAACCCAGGTTAAAACGCGCGCGCACCCATCGCGGTAGGACTGCCAGTTACCCAGCAGCCCCCGCACAGATCCCGGCGTGCGGCCCTTCGTCCACTTTGTCCCTGGGACAAAGTACCAGGGGCTTAGGCCGAAGGACTAAGGGTTTTCCCGCACCGGGCTCTTCAGAAATACTCGCTTCCGCAATCCAGCTCAGACCAGTTGAAGTTGTCTCGTCTTGTACTGTCTTTTGATTCGTGGCTGCTCTATCCTGTAGTGTTCCAGTAGCTGGTCGAAGCCTTCCCAGTTGTAACTCCGTCGTTGGCTTCGCCGGTTAAGCCACTTGAATAGAATCCGTTTCACCTGGTCAAAGAACTGTTTCAGACTGTCATAATTGCCAATCACCCCGTAGTAGTTGTAATACCCTCGGAGCTTGGCATTCAACCGCCTGAATAGTGCCCTCGGCTTCAGATTCCTATTCTTTTTGCACCACTCGGTAAAGCGTTTTATCGAGTTTCTCAACTTCTTGCGTGAGGTTCGACGCTTGAGGTGTGGCTTTCCACTTCTATCCTTACCCCAGTAGAACTCGAATCCCAAGAACTGGAAACGGGACTTGCCCGACGGTGGGCTTCGATGAAACGGGATAACCCGCGTCTTTTCCACCGATACTTCTAGCCCAAACTTTCCCAGTCTTTTGCCAAGAGCCTCGTAGAATCGCTCCGCGTCAGCCTGATATTGAAACGCGCACACAAAATCATCCGCGTACCTTATCAGACACGCTTCTCCTCTACAGTGCTTCTTGACAACCTTGTGAAACCACAAATCGAGTGCGTAATGCAGGTATACATTGGCCAAGATGGGTGAAACGATTCCTCCTTGCGGAGTTCCCGTTACTGGATGTTTCACCTTCCCATCCGTGTCC
>CAYNKW010000384.1:0-3947 GCA_964397845.1 uncultured Anaerolineae bacterium | reverse complement strand
CGTGGCGGGTAGGGGGAGTGAGTTGGAACCTGGGTGCTATTGGCCTGAGTGTTCCTTACAAACTGTTTGACAAGCCGGCACGTGTGGGCTCATGACTGCCATCGGCGTGAGCCTATGTGTGTCGGTATGTGTTTGTTATGGGTGGGGTGATCACCTGTTGCACGGAGGAAAGGAGGTGATGGCAGCCGAAGCTTGTTCAGAGCGTAAGAGTTATCTTGTTCGGTGTTCGTGAATGTACAAAGGAGGTATTCTCATGAAAAAGTTTAGCTGGTTGACTCTGATGTTGATCTTGACCCTGGTGCTGTCGCTGGCGCCAGCCACGGCTCAAGCACCCGATGAGGCCGAGGGTCTGGCATCAGCGCCGGTGATGGCGGGGGGAAACTGGTTCATCGCCGAGTTCGAAGACTCACCACTGGCTGTCTATGCCACGTCCGGCGCGGGTGACGTCAGCGCTATGACTGTGGGCGGTAAGCTCAACGTGAATACCCCGGCCAGCCAGGCCTATATCAGCCGACTCAAGAATCAACAGGCTGCCTTTATGGCCTCTCTGTCCCAGATCATTCCCGGCGCCAGGGTCGAGCGTGGCTATCAGATCGTCCTCAATGCCGTGGCTGTGGAACTGCCCAGTAGCGATCTAGAAACGCTCAATGAACTGTGGGCCATGCCGGGCGTGAAACGGGTGTCGCCGCAACAGATTTACACTGTTGACATGGACTACAGCCTGCCGCTGATCAACGCCTCAACGCTCTGGAACCAGCTCGGCGGGCAGGACGCTGCCGGCGCGGGCATCAAGGTCGCCGTCGTTGACAGCGGCATTGACTCCGACCATCCCTTGTTTGACGGCACCGGCTGGTCCTACCCAACCACCGGCACCTGGCCCAAGGGCTACTGCGCCGACCACGCCAGCTTCTGCAACGGCAAGATCATCGCCGCCCGGTACTACACACCGACCTTTGAGGTGAACGCTGGTGAGGAACTGACACCGCAGGACCACCACGGTCACGGCTCCCATACCGCTGGCACCTCGGCTGGCAATCGGGTGACAGCCAGCTATGGCACCAGCACCCCTGAGGTTTCGGGCGTGGCGCCTGGTGCCTGGATCATGGCTTACAAAGGGTTGTTTCTGAACGCGGCTGGCACCAATGCCAGTGGCTCCAACATCATGCTGGCTGGGGCGGTGGAAGACGCCATTGCCGACGGCGCGGACGTGATCAACAATAGCTGGGGCAGCTCCACCATCGTCATGCCTGAGAACGACCCGCTGATACAGGCCTACGAAGCAGCCGTAGACGCCGGCATCGTGGTCGTATTCTCCACCGGCAACGCCGGCCCCGGTTATAACACGGCCGGCAGTCCCACTTCACCCAAGTTCATCGAGGTCGGGGCGAGCACCACCAAGCGGGCTTACTACAACACACTAGAGGTCACGGCGCCAACGCCGGTCACTGACACACTGCAGAGCTTTCCGGCCACAGAGATGTCCGACATTGACGCCAGCGCCGTCCCCACCACGACCATCGGGCCACTGCCCTATCTGCCCACCGGACTGACCGGTGAGTTGTTGACCACAGTGACAGAGACTGTCGGTAGCCTTGTGGTGCCAACTGTGACCGTAGGCATCACCCAGACGGTCCCTTACTCCACCGGCTGGATGGCGGTCATTCCTCGTGGGACGTACGATTTCTCCTTAAAGGCCGCGAACGCCAAGGCGCAGGGCGCTGTGGCTGCGGTCATTTACCTGCCACCTGGCTCAGCCTATGGCGACGATGATTGGAAGGGCGGCTTCACTTTGCAGGGTGAGGCCCTTTACACCGTCATCACCGGCAAGGAATGGGGCGGCGGGCTGGTAGAATGGTGGAAGGACCACAAAGACGCGGCCCGTCTGCAAATCGGCTATCCGGTTTCACCCTTTGATACTGAGACCGAGGATGTGATCGCCAGCTTTAGCTCGCGTGGGCCGCACGTGAATCTGGACATCAAGCCGGACCTGGTGGCGCCGGGTGTGAACATCTTGAGCGGCATCCAGGACGGCACCTACGCTCCCTGGGGCGGCACCAGCATGTCTGCACCGCACGTCACCGGCGCGGCAGCGCTGTTGCTACAACTGCATCCCACCTGGACACCGGCGCAGGTCAAGAGCGCGCTCATGAGCACCGCCAGCCAGACTGTCCTGGACACCGATGAGACCACCAGGGCCAACGTGATGACTCAGGGCGCCGGTCGCATAGACCTGAGCAATGCAGGCGACCCCGGTCTTGCCTTTGACAAGCCGAGCCACAGCTTTGGCATGGTGCCCCAGGGCAGCAATGACAGCACGCTCATCGCCGCCACGGACGTCTCTGGTGCGGCCGAGACCTACAGCCTCAGCGTGCAGGAAACGATCACCGACACCGGCAACGTCACTGTCACCGTTACCCCGGCTAGCCTCAACATGACGGCCGGTGGCAGCGGTTCCTTTACCGTCACGATAGAGGTTGGCGCCAGCGCAACGGTGCAAGACCTGGAAGGCAACGTCGTCGTCAGCGGCACCAGCCATATGGCGCATATCCCCTACTGGTTGCGCCTCTATGAGGATACCGGTGCAGAAGTGCTGCTGGTGGACTTGGATGAATCTGGGGCTACGGATGACTATGGTTCCACCAATCTCTACGGTGTCCCCTTTGGTGATTACACTGGCTACTACACCGGTACACTTCAGGCGATGGGCGTTACCTATGACTACTGGGATGTATGGAACCAGTTGTCACCACCGCGTCCAGTGCTAGACCAATATGACAAGGTGATTGTCTACACCGGTGACTACGGCGGGACGGGGTTCATTGGCCTCGATCTATATCTCTTTGACTCTCTGGCTGGCAACGATTTCCGCAACTACCTAGCTGCCGGCGGAAAAATGCTGGTCATGGGTCAAGACGCGCTTGGAGACACTGTCATGCAGACCTACGATCTTGGCACTGTGGACGGTTTGGCTCCCTCCATGCGCGGTGCGGCTGATATGCCACTGGCAGATGGCGTGTTCCAGACTATGCCGCCACAACCAAGCGCTGTAGGGTTGGAAGATTTCAATCCCTTCCTCCAATATATGACGCTTGACCTGAGCGATGCTGGCGATGGGGCCGGAAACCAGCTTGGGGTGGATGAAGTCGAGTGGCTCAACTACGTTGACCTGGACACCAGACCGCTCTTTGAGGTCGTCAATGTCGTCCCCGCCGTCGAAAGCGGTTATGTTGCCACCCGTAGCTCCTACGAACCCACCATCGAGCGGGTGAAGGAGCCCATCAATGAGCCGCAAGAGCCGGTCTCGTGGCGCGTGGCGTTCTTGGGCTTCGGTCTAGAGGGGATCAACAATGACACCGGCTACACCACCCGCGAGCAACTGCTGGCCGCTCTTTTTGATTGGCTGGACGACGAGGTGACGGTAGCCTTTGACGAATCCTACTACTTTGTCCCCGCCGACTTTGGCTCCGCCACCTTCAGCGCCACCATGACCTCTACGCTGGGCGCAGATGCAGTCTCCTACCGGTGGGACTTTGGAGACGGGACCGGCGTCGCGTTCACGACCGATGCCACCATATCCCACCAGTACCTGCAGCGGGGGCTCTACTGGGCCCGCGTCGAGGCGATGGATGAGTACGGCCACAAGGCGGTCAGCGCCCCGGTTCTGGTTACGGTTGGCTATCACATCTATATGCCAATCGTATTCCGGAGCTATCCCTAGTGCGACGCTAGCTCGGTAGCTGGCAGTTCTACGAGAAACCAGCGGGGTCTTGGACCCCGCTGGTTCTTTCCCTGGGCCTGTGTTCTTCAGTGCTGACTTGTCTATTGCGTGCTGTTCGCTGGTGGCGGAGTGGGGAGAGGATGCCTTGGCAGGCCACGGTTGCACAAGACCGCGCTATCACGGCCCTGGGCGGAGTGGTACTCGTATAGCTTTTCCCCGCCCTGCAGCA
>CAYNKW010000383.1:1200-3961 GCA_964397845.1 uncultured Anaerolineae bacterium | reverse complement strand
CGATCCAGCCGGAGCAAGGTGCGACTTTTGCCCCTACTTTTTGAGAAGATACGTCCAGGTCGTCTGTTCTCGCTGTGCGTATGAGCCAATTTGCCGTGGTGGTTGTGTAATTGTGCAGCATCCGAACGTGTGGGCATGGTATCCGTTCAGGGGGCAGACCAGAAACCGGGTTTTTGGTGCTCCACAAGCAGAGTAGTATTGCTTGCGGGCGCTTTTCCCCTGGCAGGGGTGTCTTTCTGTACAAAAAACCCGGTTTCTTGACCCCCAGGTGAACGGTTACTGGGTTGTTGCACGGGACTCAATGATAGTGTATAATACTGACTAGACCTGGTTGACCCACCCGTAAGAAACGGAGGAACAAAAGTGAGAATCAAAAGATCAAAGACTCTGATCACTGTCATGAGCTTGATGCTCTTGCTGTGGATCTCTGGCAGCGTTAGGGCTCATCCGCCGGCCGATGAGCCGGCTGGTCGAAGCGGGGTAGGTGTCGCCAGTGTGGTATCGCCGTTGCTCCAGTACCAGGGACGGCTGACCGATCCCGGCATGGGCGAGGCGGTGGCCGACGGCGTGTACTCGATGAGATTCGGGCTTTACGACATAGAGTCCGGCGGCTCGCCACTGTGGGAAGAGACAAAGAACTTGTCGGTACAGGGCGGGCTGTTCAGCACCGTGCTGGGCGATTCCACCCTGCTGGATCAGGACCTCTTCAACGGTCAGGCACTGTGGCTGGGGATCAGAGTGGATATGGACGCCGAAGCGACGCCGCGACAGCAAGTCCTGCCCGTGGCCTACGCGCTGAGCCTGGTACCCGGCGCGGTGGTGACGGGAGAGAGTGACGGCCAACCGGCGCTCACGCTGAAGCACACGGGCGAAGGCAATGCGCTGAAGGGAGTCACTGACTCGACCAATCCCAATCTTACGGCCATCATGGGAGTCAACAGTGGAGGAGGGTGCGGTGTCGCTGGCTATACCATTTCAGACGAGTCTCCCGCGGTGTCGGGTTGGAACGATGGGGCAGGCCCTGGCGTGAGCGGAGAGAGCGTCTTGGGCGCCGGTGGACACTTTTCCAGCACCAACTCCTACGGTGTCTACGGGTACAGCGGCAACTCCAATGGAGTGCGGGGCGAGGCCATGGGAAGCGGGGCCGGTGTGTCGGGAGTCAATTCGGGCAGTGGGCCCGGAGGCTACTTCTCCAGCAGCAGCGGGCCAGCTCTCTATGCCGACGGAGTGGCGGAGGTAATGGGCGATCTGGCCGTGGGCGGGAATGTGGAGGCCGGCAGCGTTATCTATTCTTCGCCTCGTACGCACTACTTTGTCGTCGGGAGCGAAGGATTTGTTCCCTGGGCCAATTTGGACTACCAAAACGGTGGTGGCACGGGCGGAGCCTATATCCACTCCGGCTCTGGCGCATTGGTGGCCCCGGTGCATCTGCCTCAAGGAGCCGTGGTGACCGAGTTCGAGGCCTTTTTCCGCGATAGCTCGACCAGCGATATGACTATCACTTTGCAATGGCAGGGGTTTAGTGGTGGCTATACGATCATGGCCGAGGTCTATTCTTCGGGTACTCCAGGATACGGCAGCGCAGTTGACACAATCATCTCTGACGCCACCATTGACAACACGTCCTACAGCTACCATGTAAAAGCCTACTCCGATGCGTGGAGCGACACCCTCAGGATTAATGCTGCATTGATCACGTACACCATCAATGAGGCACCGTAGATCAATGAGGCACCGTAGATCAATGAGACACCGTAGCACCGTAGATCGACACTGGCAGCAGGGGGTGAGAGAGCATGAAATTAAAAACAAAAAGGACACTGTTCTGGCTTGCGATCTTGATAGGCATCCTGGGGCTGGCTGGCGTGGTTCTCGCCCAGGTTTCCACTCACTTTGACCTGAGCTGGCACCTGCTCTCCGGCGGGGGCGGGTTCAGAAGCTCGAGCACCTATTGGGTGGATGATTCGCTAGGCCAATGGGCCGACCGGACGTCGACCAGCGCGCGTTACAATATCGAGCCGGGCTTTTGGTATGGAGTACCGGCAGCGCCTCCTTGTACGGTTTCGTTGAGCGAGGCCCGTATCCAGGGCCCCACCAGTGGTTACACCGACACTTTGTATGCCTTTACCACCGTCATCACCCCCTCCGACGCCACAGAACCCGTCATCTACACCTGGACACCCTCGCCCAGCAGCGGGCAAGGCATGCCCAGTGCATCCTACGAATGGGCAACGCCCGGCGTCTATACCCTCGCCCTGGCGGCGTGGAACTGTGGGGGGGCGTTCACCGATACGCACACCATCAACATCAGCGGAGAGACGCCGGCCGAGGGCGACTCCTACGAGGTAGACGACACCTGCGATGCAGCCAGCACCATCCTCACCGACGGCTCGATTCAGACCCATACGTTTCACGATGCCGAAGATCAGGACTGGATCAAGTTCACCGTCGAGGCCGACAAGACGTACGTCATCGAGACGTCCAACGTCGGCGCAGACCACGACGCCACCCTCTTTCTCTACGATGCCTGCGGCGCGCCAGACCTGGGGTCGGACGACACCACCTTTGGCCAGACGGTGCACATTGAGTGGAACAGCACCAGCGCGGGCACGTTCTATCTGATGCTGCAGCAATATGACCCCGACGTCTATGGTGAGAGCACCCGGTACGACATCTCGGTGGAGCTGGACACTATGCCTCCGTCTGCTCCCAAGAGTCCGCGCTCGGCCCCGGCCGATGAGGCTCTCATCCTTCAATGGAA
>CAYNKW010000383.1:0-1100 GCA_964397845.1 uncultured Anaerolineae bacterium | reverse complement strand
GGCAACGAAGGTAGCACCACACTGACCTTCCACCGTCTGGGCCAAACCGATGACGGGGTGGTGATCATTGTCGCCGGCCACAACGCGTCGAACAGCTTGCAGAGCAACATCTACAACGCGGCCAACCGCGCCTACCGCGTTTTCCAGGGCGCTGGCTTTAGTGACGCTGCCATCTACTATCTCTCCCCCACTGAGCAGGCTCCCTATGGCGATGGAAACAACAAAGTCGACGCGACGGCCACCTCCGCGAACCTGCAATACGCCATCGAGACGTGGGCCGTTGCGAGCGGGCGGGTAGGCCCTGGCAAGCCCCTCCACCTCTATATGATGGACCACGGCGAAACCGAGTACTTTTGCACCGACGGCTGTGGGAGCAGCGGGCGAACCATGTCGAATGACTTGGATAGCTGGCTGGACACGTTAGAGTCAAACACCGGGGCCGACACGATCAACGTGATCATTGAGGCCTGTCGCTCTGGCAGCTTTATTGACCGCGTGGAGGGGGAGGCCGCCAGTATCTCCGAAGCCGGACGGGTGGTGATCGCCTCGACAGGACGGAACAACAACGCCTATGCCTCGACGGAAGGGGCCTACTTTTCCGACGCCTTTTTCTCCTGCGTCGTGGGCAGCGGCAGCCTCAAGACCTGTTACGATCAAGCCAAGGCCGCCGTGGCATTGACAGGTAACGACCAGACACCGTGGCTGGACGACAACGGCGACGGCCTGGCCAGCCCCATCGACGGCTCGATCGCCCAGAATCGTTACATAGCCTCTGCCTTTGGCTCCTTCCAGCCCGAGATCCAGAGTGCCTCGGTCGACGTCGTGGATGGATCGGGTACGTTGACGGCCAGTGTAGAGCAGGGCGCCGAGGAGATCGACATGGTCTGGGCAGCCGTGTATTCGCCTTCCTTCCAGGAACCGGTATCCACCACGCTGAACCTGGGGGTGCCGGTTGTGCTCCTGGAGGCGGACCCCGATGTGGAGGGTTCGTACACGGCGACCTATCCCAGCGGCTTTACCGAAGAGGGCCCATACCGCGTGATATTTTACGCCCAGGACCTGGGGGGAACTCATGCCCCACCCAAGCTGGTGACGCCGGG
>CAYNKW010000382.1:0-3996 GCA_964397845.1 uncultured Anaerolineae bacterium | reverse complement strand
CCAGCAGGGCCTTGAGCTGCGCGGCAAAGTCGGTGTCGGCCTGCACCTCGGCATCGAGGGCCTTTTCCACCGGTTTCTGGTAGGTCTCCGGGTCCTGCTCGAATTCACCGGCGATGACCTCGCCCTTGGAGTTACGACGCAGGCGATCCAGGGCCACGGTGAACATCTCTTTGGCCATCTCCAGGGCCTTGGGGCCGACTTCCTTGACCAGCTCGCCCCCCTTGTCCAGGGCGTACTTGCCCAGGATGATGACGATGGATGAAGTGATTGGATCCATTTGTGTACCTCCTCGTATCGTGTGTTTGTTCTGAGAGGACCGCAGTCCCCGACCGAAGGGCAGAGTGTGCTCCGCCCCGAGCGAATGTATCCCCACCTCCTCGTGTGCTGTGTTTGCTCTGAGGGGACGACAGTCCCCGCCCCGAGCGAATGTAAATCTGCCATTTTTGCGGCGACCCGCCTTCGGCGAGATTTATCCGGGTCGCTCCCCTTCGACTCCGCTCAGGGCAGGGCTTCGCTCGCTCCAGAGACCGGAGGATCAGAGTGCCAGAGTCCAGAGCCTTCAGAGATCAGATATAAATTTGGGAGCAATCACCACGCGAAAACCGCCGTGCCCGACCCAGCCGACGGGGAGGAGCCTGTAACGGGCAGCGCAGCGGAGGCCCCCGCCTCCACCGCCGAACGAGCCGCCGCGCAACACGCGGAAGCCCTTGCCTCTTAGCTCCTCACGGCCATCCGCCGGGTCGTAAGGGTAGTCCCTGTAAAGACTCCGCGTCCACTCCCACACGTTGCCGCTCAGATCTTCTACGCCATAAGGACTGGCTCCGCCAGGAAAACACCCTACCGCACTCGTCGCGCCGATCCCCGTGTCGGCATAGTTCGCCCGGTCAGGGTCAGGCCTGTCACCCCAGGGAAAGAGACGCCCCTCTGTCCCACGAGCTGCCTTTTCCCATTCGGCCTCGGTGGGCAGCCGCACCTGCCAGCGCGGGGCCCCTACCCGCAGCAGCGTCGCCAGCGGCTCCGGTGTCCCCTCCCAACCCCGCAATCGCTCTGTGAGCCACCTGCAATATTCTACCGCGTCGTACCACATCACCAGCACCACCGGGTGATTGAGCAGTTGGGGCGAGGGCCGGCCGCCCCGCCACTCGTAAGGCCACTCAGCATCAATGTCGGCGGTAGGTGGCTTGTGCCCCGTGGCCTGCACAAAGGCCCAGTATTGGGCGTGCGTCACCGGGTAGCGGGCCACATAGTACACCGGCAGCTCTACAGTGTGCTGGGGCAGTTCATCGTCCCAGGCGTCCTGATCTCGCGCCTTGTCGCTGCCCATCAGGAACAGCCCCGGCGGCACCTCCACAAAGCCCAGGAGAGGCTCGTCGGGCAGGTACCAGGCGTCCGCCCGGAAACGGGGGTCGCCAAGTTGGGCCAGAACATCCCCCGCCGTTACCCGCTCCACAGCCGGCAGCTCGCCGCTCTCCAGAATGTGTACCAGCCAACTCCGCACCCGCGCCACCTTTGCCCGGTCGCGCTCGCCGACCCGCTCCAGGCCGGCCGTCTCGACCAACGCCTGCCCGGCCAGGTGGGCGCCCAAGGCATCGGCCGGGCCACTCTCGGGCGCTTTTGGTTCGCGGTAGCAGAGCGCCTCGGCCAGCAGCCAGATGGCCGGCGCCATACCCCTCGTCGCTTTTGCCCCGGCCAGCAGTGTAACCTCCCGCCAGCGGTCCGGATCCTGGCGGGCCAACCTGGCGACCAGGTCGGGGTAATCGTGATCGGTCAGATAACAAGCGGCCAGGTACTCCTGGAACGTGCGGTGCGGAAAGGTGTACACTCCCACTCCGCGCGGCAAAAGCAGCCCCGCCCGCTGGCTCAGATACTCCACCAGTCGCCCCGGCCTGACGTCCGGGTTCTGGCTCAACCGCATCAGCCCACCCACCAGGTCCCCTTCCGGCACGTCGGCCGTACCCGCCAGGTCTAGCTGCGCCGCGTGGGCCTGGTAGGCTAGCTCGTTGAGCAGGCCGCGCACTTTTTCCCGGTCCACCTTGAGCCATTCGGCCAGGCTGGGCTGCAGGACCACCACCTTTCCCTGCGCATCGCGCACGGTCTTGGGACTTTCCCACCAGTCGAGCAGCAGGTCCACCGTGTCGGCGTACAGTTCCTCCCGCTTTTCCGGCAGGCTGCCGCCGCGCCAGGCGTGCAGGCTGGCCATCAGTGTCAGCAGCAGCGGGCGCTCGGCCAGGCCACCCAGGCGGTCGCTGCCAAAGATGGCCCGCTTGAGCAATTCTGCCCGCCCCTGGGCGTCGTCGGGGTGCAGGCCGCGCAGCGCGGCAATGTGGGCGTACCAGCGGTCTACAAAGCGGCGCACCTGGCCCGCGCTGAAGGATGCCAGCACCGTCTCGGCAAAACCGTTCAGCCGCCAATCCTGCTTCTGGTAAGCGTACGTACGGCTGGTCACCAGCACCCGGCAGCGAGAAAAGACTGCGGCAAAGTCCTCCACCGCCTGCTTGATCTGCGTCCGGCGACGGCCAGCCTCGGGCACTTCGTCCAGCCCGTCGAGCAGCAGCAGCCCATCCCGTTCCAGCAGCTCACGGCGCAGTTGGGGCACGCAGTCGTCCAGGGCAGCGGCCTCCAGATCGGCGGCAATAAAGCGCCACAGGTGCTCGGCCGTGGCCCGCTGGCCGGGCGGCGGTAGGCCGCGTGCGGCCAAGTCGCGTAAAATAACCCGCACCGGCAGCAACGGGCCATGCTCCCACGGTTGGCCTTCCTCCTGATCCTGCCCTTCGTCGTCCGGCAGGGGAGAGGTCAGCAACGCCAGGTTGACGTCCCCCCGGCTCAGGGCCTCTCCCGCCAGGCACATGACCACAAAGTTGACAAAGGTGGTCTTGCCACTGCCGGGGTCGCCCAGCAGCACCAGCCGGTTGTGGCGGTTGAGCTGTTCCAGGGCCGAGAGGCGCCGCGCGTCCCGCTCCGCCGCCTCGCCGCGCGCCAGGCGCTCGTGTGCCTCGGGCGTGAGGGTGAGCAGGGCCGTGTAGACCGCTCCCAGGTTGAGACGCGCTTCGGACTGGCTGGCTGCCTTGGGGTCAATGCCGGCCAGCGAGAGCTGGCTGGTTGCCTCGAAGAGGCGATTCAGGTAAGCGGCCCGCAGGGCATCGGGTTGCGGGCCAGGCCGGGGCACGGCCACCTGTATCTGCTCCACCACCAACTGCTGGACCACCGCCCGGATGACGTTCCCCAGCACGTCCCCGCCGACGGCCACGCCGCCCGCGCCAGCGGCCACACTACCACGCTGAGCGACGGCGCCGCTGCCGGTCAGTTGCGCGTTCAGCGTCGAGACCAGCTCGCGGGGCGGTACGTCCAGCTTGCGCTCCCTCAGCGCCGCCAGTGCGTCCTGCCGGAAGCGCAGCGCCTGGTAGCGTTCCAGGATCGGCCCCCAGGTCTCGTCGGCCAGCAACGCTCCTTCCAGCGCGTTAAAGAAACGGCGCAAGCCGGGGAGGTAGGCCGACGGCAGTCGCCCCTCCCACGCTGCCACGGCTGCTTGCGGGTCAAAGCCCCGCTCTGCATCCAGCAGCCCGGCGACGACGGCCTCGCGGAAAGGGGGGTGCTCCAGCAGCGGCAGTAGGCGCTCCTCGCGGGCAGCCCTGGCGGCCTGCTCAATGGCCTGATCCAGGGCCGCCTGGCGGGCCTTCTCGGACCGCCTGGTCAGGCGCTCTTTGACGTCGCGGGCCTCGTGGCCGAAACCGGCCTCGGCCAGCACGCCCAGTCCTGCTTCCAGCGCTGCCCCCAGCAGTATGCTCCAACCTATGCTCATCTGTTCACCTCCATCGGGTGGCCGGTGCCCGCCCCAGCCCCGCGCGAATTTTTCAACTCTGTCACCCTGAGCGACAGCGAAGGGTCTCGTTCTTTGCATGGTAGATTGCCTGTTTGCCAGGAACGGGATGCTTCGCTTCGCTCAGCATGACAGGCAAAAGAGGTGCAAAATCCGCCAGCGGCGGCCGTACTTCTCTT
>CAYNKW010000381.1:0-4004 GCA_964397845.1 uncultured Anaerolineae bacterium | reverse complement strand
GGGCCTGCGAGCGGGTCACTGGCCGCTGACCGGCGAGTACGAATTCGCCCTGGCCTTTGCGCTGGGAACGGCGCTGGCTGCGCTGGCCCTGGGGCAGGATGGGCGTGCTCCTGCAATCCAGGCCACGACGATGACCCTGGCTGCCGCGCTGGTGGCCTACGCTCGCCTGGGCGTGCCGGCCCTCAAACGGGCGATCCAGCCTTTGCCGCCGGCCCTCGATTCGTTCTGGCTGCCGCTGCACGTGGGCGCGGCGGCGCTGGGCTACGGCGCGCTGGCGATGGCAGGGGCAACGGGGGCCGTCTGGCTGACCCGCGAATCTGATCGCAGCCGGGCAGAGAGGCTGATGGACCGGGCTGTCGCGGCAGGCTATCCCCTGCTGACCCTCTCCATGCTGCTGGGCATGGTCTGGGCGCAGGCGGCGTGGGGTCGCTACTGGGGCTGGGACCTGAAGGAGGTGTGGACGCTGATCACCTGGCTGGTCTACACGTTGTACTGCCACCTGCGGCGACGCCGGCGCTGGAAGGGTCGCCGGCTGGCGTGGCTGGCCCTGGCCGGGCTGGGCGCGGTGCTCTTTACCTTTCTGGGCGTCGGCTGGCTGGCGCGGGCGGTGGGGCTGGAGAGCCTACACCTGTTTTGATCTGCGCTCCCCTTGCAAGAATTATGCATCAGGCATATAATGAAATTCAGAGAGGATATCTTGATAGAATGGGCGGACGGGGCAAAATCCGGGCGCCCTCGACAAAAGGCTAAAAGGAGGTCTATCGTGCCTAAAGTTCGGTTCGACACTTACTACCGTTACGAGGACCTGACACGCATCCTGCGGGGCTACGCGGAAGAGTATCCCCGGCTCGTGCGCCTCGAAAGCACCGGCCAGAGTTACCAGGGGCGGGATATATGGCTGGTCGTGGTGACCAATTTCGACACGGGCGAGGACAAGCAAAAGCCTGCGCTCTGGGTGGATGGCAATATCCACGCCAGCGAGGTCTCGCCCTCCAGCGCCTGTCTCTATCTGATCAACCACCTGGTCACTGCATACGGTTCGCAGCCAGAGATCACACGCTGTCTGGACAGGCGCGCCTTTTACATCTGCCCCCGGGTGAACCCCGACGGCGCCGAGTGGGCCCTGGCGGATAAACCCAAGATCATCCGCTCCAGCACGCGCCCCTATCCCTACGACGAGGAGCCTATCGGCGGTCTGGTAATGGAGGACATAGACGACGATGGACGCATCTTGATGATGCGGATTCCAGACGCCAACGGGCCGTGGAAGGTTTGCCCTGAAGATCCGCGCCTGCTCACACGCCGCGAGCCTGCCGAGACAGGCGGGCAGTACTATCGCCTGCTTCCTGAAGGGCTCATCGAGGATTATGATGGCACCCTGATTCGCATCAAGCCTGACAAAGAAAGACTTGACTTGAATCGCAACTTTCCCGTGAATTGGCGACAGGAGTACGAACAGGAGGGCGCGGGACCTTATCCCGCCTCGGAACCAGAGGTGCACGCTGTAACCCACTTTATCGTTAACCATCCCAATATAACCGGTGGAGTTGCCTTCCACACCTTCAGCGGGGTGCTGCTCAGGCCCTACAGTTATCAAGAGGATGAAACCTTGCCCGCCGAAGATCTCTGGACGTACCAAAAAATCGGGCAGAAGGGCAGCGAGGTCACCGGCTACCCCGCCATTTCCGTCTATCACGACTTTCGCTATCACCCCAAAAAGGTCACCACCGGCGGGTTTGACGATTGGCTGTATGACCATCTGGGTGTGTTCGCCTGGACAGTAGAACTGTGGAGTCCGCAACAGCAAGCGGGCATAGAGGACTATAAGTATATTGAGTGGTACCGTGAGCACCCTGTGCAAGATGACTTGAAAATGCTGCAATGGAGCGACGAGGTGCTCGGCGGTAAAGGCTACGTGGACTGGTACGCCTTCGAGCACCCGCAACTGGGCCAGGTAGAGTTGGGTGGCTGGAACCGGCTCTATGCCTTTAGCAATCCGCCTCCAGAGTTCCTGGAAAAAGAGATTGCTCCCTTTGCTGACTGGCTGGTGTGGCACCTGCTGATCTCGCCCTGCCTGGAGTTGCATGAGGTGAGCGCCAAGCCCCTGGGGGAGGACACTTATCACCTGCGCCTGGTGGTGCAGAACAGCGGCTGGCTGCCAACCTACGTGACCAAGAAGGCCCTGGAGAAAAAGGTGATGCGCGGGGTGGTGTGCGAAATCGAGCTGCCAGAGGGCGCGTCGCTCGAAACCGGCAAGCCGAGAGAAGAATTGGGGCAACTGGAGGGGCGGGCCTACAAGCCCTCTGCCCCGGGTGTCTTTCGCGCCGCAGACGCCACGGAGGATCGGGCCAAGGTGGAATGGGTGGTGTGCGCCCCCAAGAGGGGCGTGGTCAAGCTGACCGCCCGTCACGAACGCGCCGGTTTCGTGGTCGCAGAGGTGGAACTGTAGTACGGCGGGATGGGTAGGATGGGTTGCTAACCCGTCTTACGCGCCGCTATGAGCGTAACACGGCTCATCATTTTGCCCGGAGTGAAACCGACCCGCAGCAGCGATGGCTGGGTTGTGCAGGGGGATGCCCGCCGTCGCCAGCCCGGCTTGCAGGCTGGTCAGGGCCGCGTCGAGGAGGGCGTCCACGGCGGCGCGGTCGGAGCCGCCGGCGGAGAGAGTGATCTTGAGCCGCCCGGTCTCGCCGAAGGGCCTGGCCCATGACTTGACGTAAACGTCGGGATGGCCGGCGGCGACGCGGTTCACGACGGGAGCCAACAGCGATTCGTCGTTGCACTCGGCGGTCACGACCCGCTCGACAAAGACCCCCGCGCCAAAGGTCTGGCGCAGAAACGGCTGGAGCGACGTAGCAAAGATGCCTTTCAGCTCGGCAGGGACGCCGGGCAGGCAGACGATCGTCGTCTGGCCGGCCTTCAGCAACACGCCCGGCGCCGTGCCCACCGGGTTGTGCAGGGGCGTGGCGCCTTCCGGTAGATAGGCCATCTTTTCGCGAGCAGGGTTCAATCCGCCCTCGGCCAGGATACCCTGGGCAGCCAGTTCGTCGTAGCGGTCGCTGACCATCTGGCGGGCCTTTTCGTGGAGCCGCACCGCTACGCCCGTGGTGAGCGCCGTCGAGCCGCCGACGCCCCGCGCCACGGCAGCCAGGGTCAGGTCGTCGGCGGTGGGGCCCAGACCGCCGGTGGTAAAGACGACGTCGCTGCCGCGATCCAATGCGGCGCGCACCTCGGCGGCGATGGCTTCTGGCTCGTCGCGCAGCAGGCTGCCCCGGCGGACGTGTCCGCCCAGGTCGGTGATCTCTTTGCACAGCCAGTGAGTGTTGATATCCTGCACGTCGCCGATGAGAATCTCGCTGCCGATGGCAACGATTTCGACGGTGACGGGTTTGGACATGGGGGCCTCTTTAAGAATCTCTTCACAGATCATGGGGTATCAGTAGTTCTTCGCATAGTCAGCTTACTACCGCTGCCCACACGCCTGCCACAAAACAAGGAAACAACCACCTGGCGGCCAGTTCTATCCGGTCGCCGGGTGATTGCCTCCTTGGCATGGCGATGAGCGCGGGTAAGGCTCTCTGCGCCTGGGTGAGGCAGGTGGTTTATTCTTCTTCCAGACCAAGAACCTTGTCAATGCTGTGCAGAAGCTCCTTCGGACCGAAGGGCTTGGTAACATAGTCGTCCACTTTGGCAATGTGTAGTCCCAGAACTTTGTCAATGCTCTGCGCTTTGGCGGTGACGACAATGACCGGGATGTCTCTAGACTCTTCATCGGCCTTCATCTGGCGATAGACGTCCCAACCGTCAATGTCGGGCATCATGATGTCTAACAGGACCAGGTCAGGCTTCTCGCGGGCGACGGCCTCTAGCCCCTCCCGGCCGCCAACGGCGCCGATGAACTGAAATCCCCTTCTTCTTTCCAGGATCAGTCTGATGAGGGCAATCATTTCCTCGTCGTCTTCGATGCACAACACCTTTTTCGGTTCTTCGGCCATGATAGCTTT
>CAYNKW010000380.1:0-4005 GCA_964397845.1 uncultured Anaerolineae bacterium | reverse complement strand
GCCCCAGACGTGGGCGCCGACGAGTATGGCACACCTCCCCCTGCCGCCGTGACCGATCTGCGCGTCACGACGGCCATCGCCAGCAGCGGCACCCTCACCACTACCCTGCGCTGGACCGCCCCGGCGACCGCTTTCACCATCACCCTGCGTTACTCCGGCACGCTCATCACCGGGGCCAATTGGGCCACTGCCTCGCTCATTACCAACACGCTGTCCGGCAGCGCGGAGACCTGCACGGCGACGATACCCTACGGAGGCAACACGGTTTACTTTGGCCTCAAATCGCAGAACGCCAAAGGGGATTGGTCAGACCTGTCCAACAACGCTTTCTGGCCGCACTGGGACGTTTATCTGCCTCTCGTAACCAAGGGTAGATAGAAAAGTTCACCCACTGCAAGTGGAAAGGATAACGCTCCATGAGAACCAAACTCCTGTTCATTTTCGTCGTCCTGGCCATTCCGCTTCTGGCATTGAGCGCAACCAACCCGCAGACCGCCACCCGCGCGGCGCCGCCCCAGGCCATTCAAGCCCCTGTCCTCAAGTGGCAACACGGTGGCTGCTATTCCTCCTGGTGCGAGACCGGCTGGTATTCCTCCCCCGCCGTAGCCGATCTGGATAACGACGGGACGATGGAAGTCGTTGGGGCCACCTATACTCTTTTTGTTCTCAATGGCGAGGACGGCTCTGAACAGTGGAGCGTAGACCCGGCCGGCGACCGTGTATGGCCCGGCGTCGTCGTCGCCGACGTGGACGGGAACGGCGACCTGGAGGTCGTCACCGCGCACGGCGGTGGCTACGTCCACGTTTTCGATCACGCTGGCAACACCGTCTGGTCGCAGCAGCCCACCCCGGGCTATGAACTGCGCTCCCTGGCCGCCTACGACCTGGAGGGAGATGGCGATCTGGAGATCCTCGTCGCCTCCACTCGCTCCGAAAACCAATGGTACGTCTACGAGCACGACGGGGCGCTCCGCGCCGGCAACTGGCCTCAGCACTACCCCAATTCAGATACCAACGGTTACTCTGCGGGCTGCTACAATGAAAACATCGCCATCGGTGACCTGGACGGCGACGACCGCGCTGAGATCATTGGCCCTTCTGACGTGCACTATATCACCGCCTACGGGGACGACGGGTCGCAGATACGGGCCAATGCCATGTACGGCACCAACCCTGACAGCAGCAACAAGTTCTGGAGCCGCGTGGGCGTTCACGTGGATCACGAGGTAGACCTGCGCGGCTATGCCCACTGCGGCACCGAGCACCGTCCCAACTTTGCCCACTCGCCCCCCATCACCGTGGACGTCAACGGCGATAGCGTGTTGGAGGTCATCGTCGTGGGCAACGTCCACAATTGTGGCACCGACCCTTACACTGATCTCTACGAAATGCTCTATATCTTTAACGCCGACCGCACCCGCTGGCGCGGCGACGGCTTCGACTGGACTGCCATCCCTGCCCCTGACAGCAACGCTGCCCCTTTGAGCGAGGATTACGACGTGATCGAGAACAGCCAGCCCAATCCCGTGGCCGCCGACCTGGACGGTGACGGTTTTCTGGAGATCCTCTACGCCTCCTACGATGGCCGTATCCACGCCTTCTGGCTGGACAAAATCGAGCACGGCAACTGGCCCTACTCGGTCTACAAGGCCGCCGAGGGCTTTTATCGCTTTGCCTCCGAGCCGGTCGTGGCCGACCTGGACGACGACGGTCACGCTGAGGTCATCTTTGGTTCCTGGGTACAGAAAGACACCAACCGCACCGGCAAACTACACATCCTGGACTACCAGGGCAATCCGTTGCACGAAATGGACCTGCCTTCTGCCTTTGGCAGCCCAGACTGGAACGGCGCGCTGGCCGCCCCCACGCTGGCGGACATTGACGCCGACGACGACCTGGAGTTGGTGCTGAACACGGCCCATTCCGGCCTGGTGGCCTACGACCTGCCCGGTACGGCCGGCGCGCGCATCCTGTGGGGCACCGGCCGGGGGAACTATCAGCGCACGGGGTCGTTTCTCCATGGTTCGCTGCAGACCTCCACCAAGTGCGGGCAGCCCATCCTGCCCGGCCCCAGCGACGTGCTCACCTACACCATCACCTTGCGCAACCCTGGTCCGGCCTTGACCGGCGCCTGCGTGACCGACACCCTGCCGACTGGGATTCACTATCTGGGCAACCTGTGGGCTTCCGCCGGGAGCTATGGCGAGGCAAGTGGTGTGATCACCTGGACGGGGACCGTGCCCGCCGCCGAGCCGATCATCATCATTTTCGGCGTCACTGTCAGCCAGCAAATCACCACGCCCCGGGCTATCCTCAACACGGCACTGATAGACGATGGTCTGGGCAACGTGTGGCAACGGTCGGCAATAATCATTGCTAACGGCTACGCGGTCTACCTGCCTGTGATTCAGAAGCACTGAAGCAATGGCACCGCCTTCACCGTCGAGCAAGACTATATCTACTTTCTGAACCTGACCTTCCGCCACTACGGGCAAGGGGATTATCCGAAGGTTATCTATGTGCCGCTTTTGCCCGGCGTGTGGTATACTGTACCCATCACCGGTACCGGCGGCGGTTTCACCAGCACCACAGACGTCCACCTGCTAGTCGGTGGTGCGCGCGTCTACTTGCCCTTGATCGTCAAAGAATAGCCAGATGAATCAAATGAAAAGGAGGTAGCCATGTCAAGAGGACCAATCTCTCGCGGTACGTGCTTTTTCTGCAAGAAGGCCTACGCCAAATCGGGAATGTCCCGCCACCTGAAAGCGTGCAAAGCGCGTAAGGCAGCTATTGCAACCGAGGAGGCCAGTGATGCGCCCACAACCAGGCTTTTCCACCTGAACGTTGTAGGAACCTACGCCTCCGATCACTGGTTGCACCTTGAGGTTCCTGCCGATGCCACCCTGCGTGACCTGGATCAGTTTCTCAGAGACATCTGGCTGGAATGTTGCGGGCATCTGAGTATGTTCGAAATCATGGGGCAAAGATTCCAGGTAACGCTTTTCGACGACTGGTGGAGTGATGAGGACCGGGATATGGATATCGAACTGGGCAAGGTCCTCATGCCCGGTCTCAAGTTTGCCCACGAATACGACTTTGGGACAACAACTTATTTGACCCTGAAGGTCGTCTCGGAGCGAGAGGGTGCCGCGAAGGAAGACGAGGCGGTTCAAATTCTATCCCGCAATGAGCCGCCCGACTATCGGTGTGAAGTTTGTGAAAAACCGGCTACCTGGATTAACGTTTTCGAGGATTACACCCTTCTTTGTGACGAGTGCGTCGAGGCGCAGGGGTATGATGAGGGCCTTTTGCCGGTGGTGAATTCACCGCGTATGGGCATGTGCGGCTATACTGGGGATGCCTGGTAAGTGTGACCTATCTCCTACGGCAGCCGCTCCAGGCTGGCGTCGTCCCAGTAGGAGGTGTTGTGTAACCACGCCTGTGCTGGTTCCGACAGCACAAAGACGGTGACGGTGGGCGCAGCGACGGTGGCCGTGACGCCCATTTGCATCCACGTGTCCAGCGGATTTACTGCCGGCCAAGACCAGATAACATTGGTAGAGGTGAACACTGTTCCGCCAGTGGGGTCTATGCCAACCCGCATCCGCATGTCGCCAGTGGGGTCGGAGGTGGACTGCTCCTTGTCATTAGCGTAACCCCAGCCCCAGGCAGAGAACTGCAACGTACTGCTGACCGTACAACTGGTCAATTGCTGATAGAGGCCTGCTTTGTAGAAGCGACGGAAGGTGCCATACTGCTGGGATAATTCGCCCCGGTGAACCGGGTCTGGCGACACGGCATAGTTGTACTCCGGGTCGGCCAGAGAGCCTTCCACGTGCTCCCATATCGGCGTCCAATGAGGCGCAACGAGCTTGTTGCTGTAATGCTCCGGATCGTAGAGCGCGTACGTTCCCTCAAAGCCGCCGTTCTGCAAACTGCATGGCGGCACATAGTTCCGGGCGACGAGGGGCAGGTAGACCTTTTGCCACGGGCCAGAAGTCAGGA
>CAYNKW010000379.1:0-4006 GCA_964397845.1 uncultured Anaerolineae bacterium | reverse complement strand
GGACGATGATGAACGAGGTTGCTCAGGCTTTGATCGAATTGGCGAAGAAATTTACCCATCAGCTTCAAGTTGTCTGGGGAGAGAACCTGGTCTCGGTGGTGCTATATGGCTCGGTCGCCCGAAGCGAGTGTTTTGAGGACTCGGACGTGGACCTGTTGGTGATCGCCGAGGAATTTCCCAAGAGTCGTCTGGCGAGAACGCGCCTCCTTTGGCGGCAAAAGGAGGCCCTTAGAGACGAGATACTATCCCTGGAGAAGAGGGGATACCATACCCGACTGGCCTGTATCTCCAAGACACGAGAGGAGGCAAAGTATCACTCCCCCCTCTATCTTGATATGACCGAGGATGCCATAATCCTCTATGACAGGGGAGCTTTCTTCCAGGGCGTGCTCGACGAGATGAAAGCCCGCATGAGAGAATACGGCTCCCGCCGGATCTGGCTCGAGGGGGGCTGGTACTGGGACCTCAAGCCCGATTATAAATACGGAGACATCATCGAAATATGAAAAACGATAGGATGGCCAAAAACTACATTGATCAAGCCGCTTATAAGCTTAAGCAAGTGGAAAGGGCCATAGATGACGAAAAATGGCCCATTGCCGTGCGCCAGTCTCAAGAGTGTGTCGAGCAATCGTTGAAGGCGGCCCTGCGCTTCGTGGGGATCGAGCCTCCCAAATGGCACAACGTGGGGGAGATTCTGCGGAGAAACAAAGACCGGTTTCCCGATTGGTTTGCTCAAGAAGTGGAGATTTTGAACCGCATATCGGGGAGGTTGAGAGAGAATAGGGAGCTCAGCTTCTACGGTGACGAGGAGGCGGGTAAGACGCCCGACGATCTCTTTGGCCAAGCAGACGCCGGCGAGGCTTTTGAAGGCGCAAAAAAGGTCTATGAACTCTGCCGCCGGGTAATCTCGCAAGGAGAAGCCTATTGAAAAGGATAATAAGGACTCGACTCTTCTGGATTGTGGCGGTTATGTTGGCTGTTAGTACATTCTTCCACTATTTCTCGCCACAGATACGTTACCCACCTCTGGCGTCATTCCCTCTCACCCGGCACGCCATAGAGCGTATCATCTTCATACTGCCCGCAGCCGGGGCGGCCTTTGCCTTCGGACAAGCAGGTGGACTGATGACCCTGGTCATCGCTATCCTCATCATGCTTCCACGTGTCTTTCTCATTTCAGCCTACCCCATGGATTCCTTTGTGGAGACGATGAGCGTCGCCGTGGTCGGCTATCTCGTAATCTGGATGATCGAGACTCAGGAGAGGGAGAAGAGACTGCGCCAAAAGGCCATTGAGGAACTGGAAACAATGAACGCCATTGCCGCCACGGTCAGTCAATCGCTTGACCTGGACGAAATCCTCAATAAGGCTCTGAGCAAGGTCTTGGAAGTGATGAGGTTGGAGGCAAAGGGCGGGGTATTCCTGCTGGATGCGGAGGGCCAGAAATTACATCTGAGAGCCCACCACAGATTGTCACCGGAGTTTGTCCGGCGAGAGGCGGAAATCGCGGTGGGCGAGTGCCTGTGCGGGCTGGTGGCCGAGTCAGGTGAAGTGCTTCTCACTGACGATTCCTTTGAAGATGCTCGACACACCAGATGCAGGGAGTTAGAGCCCCACTCCCACATCGTCGTGCCCTTGAAGTCAAGGGATCGGGTGCTGGGGGTGATGTTCCTGTATCTGCGGGGCACGTACCGGCCAAGCGCTGCAGACAGGCGGTTGTTCACCTCCATCGGCAGCCAGATAGGCGTGGCCATCGAGAATGCCCAGCTACACCAGGATGTCGCACGGCAACTACGAACCGAACATCGGTTGAATGAAGTAGCGGAAGAGATCACCTCGGAACTGGAGTTACACAGGATCCTGCCCAAGGTGCTTGAAATTGCCGAGGAGATGGTAGGCGCTGACGGGGGGGTCATTGCGTTACTTGACCAAGAGAGAAATCTCATCGGTTACCCATACCTTCACAACCTGCCTCGGGAATTGGCAGATGTAACTGTGTCCAAGGAAGAGGGACTAGCTGGGGAGGTGATGGTTACCGGTCGCCCCACAGTTATCGACGACTACCGAACCTATCCTGGTGCCATAGCTGCCTTTGTCGAGGCTGGCGTCACCAGCGTCGTGGCGGTACCCATCGTGAGCGGCGATCAGTCGTTTGGCACACTGGGCCTTGTCAGTCTTGACGAGGCGAAGAATTTTTCTGACAGAGATGCAGCTATCCTCACTGGCATAGGGCGTCAAACCGGCATTGCCATCGAGAACGCGCACCTATATGAAAACGTGCATTTCTACGTTCGGCAGATCACCCGCGGGCAAGAAGACGAGCGCAAGCGCATCGCCCGCGAGCTTCACGACGACACGGCTCAGGCCCTGATAGGCCTCTCGCGTCGCCTCGACGACCTGGCTACTTCCGGTGAACAGTTATCTGAATCTGCGGTAAGGCGACTGGAGGAGTTCCAGGAACTGATTGACGGCATATTACAAGGCGTACGCCACTTCAGCCGGGACCTGCGCCCCCCGGTATTGGATGACCTGGGTCTCCTGCCAGCAGTAGAGGGACTGATAGCCGATCTTGGGAAAGAAGGCATTGAGACCGCGTTGGAGGTGTCTGGCCCCAGGCGACGGCTACCCTCCGAAGTGGAACTGGTGCTGTTCCGCATCGTTCAGGAGGCGTTGAATAACGCCAGAAGACACTCGAAAGCCTCACGGGTAGTAGTAGGCGTAGAGTTCGGCGAAAGCAGAATCGGGATCACTGTAGATGACAACGGTCAGGGGTTTGAGGTGCCAGACAGGATGGTGGATCTGGTTACCAGCGGCAAACTCGGCCTCATCGGAATGCAGGAGCGGGCACAATTAGTGGATGGAGTTTTGACCCTGCGATCGGAATTGGGGCAGGGGACGGCCGTGACGGTGGATGTACCAATGAGGTAGATGTAAAGAGCAGGAGAAAAAAGAATCTGAAGCATCACCTTAGCGATACCCTTCCTGCCGGGCCGCCGCATTCATGGCCACCGTAGTAATCCGTTCCACGGGCAGCAGGACCACCCGGCCCACCTTGCGCAGGTCAATCGTCTTCAAGTAGCGCTGGCACTCCTGGCAGACGTAAAGGCGGTAGATGCCATCCTCGCTGGGATAGTAGAAGAGTTTAGTGTGGTCGGCCGTTCCACAGAACGGACAACCCAGCCGCCGATAGAGCCACTGGCTATTGCACCGTGAGCACAGCAGGTGCCGGGTCCCGACCTCCTCGTCCAGCATGGCAAAGTCAGGAGCGCCGCCGCAGACCGGGCAGTAGCCCCGCTTCCAACGCTGCTGATCCACGTGGGGCAGCACCTGCTCGGCCGCCCACTCCAGATAGGGCTGCAGGGCCAGATCCACGGCCGTTCTGGCCAGCGTCGCTCCAGCTTCCCCTTCACCTCGCTCTCTGCCGGCTTGCCCCTCCTCGAATCGCTGTCGAGCCAGGGCCAGGCACTTGGCGGGGTTATCGAGCACTGTCTGCTCCGCCAGATCCGGATCATAGTCCGTCAACAACTGTGTCACGGTCGAGACCAGTTTGGCGAAGCGCTCCGCTTCCACCGGCAACTGGGCGAAGGACAGCAGCGGCAGGCCATGAAGCAGTCGCGCCGGCAACACTTCTCCCTCCACCATCTCCAGTGTTGCCGATATGTCAGTTCTGACCTGGCCCAGCATCTGCAACAGCGTACGATAGAACTCGTAGTAGGAAGCCAGGTCGGGTTCCTGCCGTGCGGCCTCGGCCAGAGCCTCTGATACCGTCTGCATCTGCTAACCTCCTGTGGAGTGTACGGGAAGGTCTGATAAAAAGGGCCTGAACAGCCTTCACCCGTTGATGTGCGCCGCAACGAAAACGTGTTGACGCTCTCAGGCCGTCTCCACCGCCGTATTTGGGAATACTGGCAGCCGGCGGCGGGTGCGGGCCGTGTTCCAGTTGCCGATTGTAACACTTCTCATTCACGTATGCCAATCCTCGCCCGACTGGTTTCCATGGTGG
>CAYNKW010000378.1:0-4009 GCA_964397845.1 uncultured Anaerolineae bacterium | reverse complement strand
CGCTCTTCTTCTGAGGACGCGATTCCTGAATTCGAGAGTGCGTTCGCAGAGTTCAGCGGTGGTTTGGAGGCGGCTTTCCTGATCAGCGGGCGCGAGGCGCTCTATCAAGCCTTGAAACTCATCGGCGTGGGCGCAGGCGATGAGGTGATACTGTCCGCGTTCAATTGCGCGCGTGTGCCCGACGCCGTGCTGCGGTGCGGGGCAGTTCCTCTCCTGGTCGATGTCAACCTGCCCGGCGGCGAGATGGACTTGAGCCTTGTGATTCAATCGCTCTCCCCAAAGGTCCGGGCCGTGGTGATCCCGCACCTGTATGGAATTCCGGTCGACTTTCGGGCGATCAAGGGCCAGTTGGAGCGGCGCGGGGTCGTGATCATTGAGGATTGTGCTCACTGCCTGGGAGGAGCGCTCGGAGGGCAAGTCCCTGGCAGCCTGGGGGCATTTTCCATTTTTTCCTTCAACACCGGCAAGCCCATCACGCTGGGCAACGGCGGCATGCTCGTCTGCTCGGATCCTGATTGGCTTGATGCCTTCCGACAACGAAAGGCTCAACTAAGGCAAGCCTACTCAGCGGATGCCCGTGAGGAGTTTGAGAGCATCAAGGAAACGCTGGAGGCGCTTGCCCGTTTGCGCCGTCAGTCCAGGCAAGGCCGCCGGCCCAGAAAGCAATCGGCTCTGAAGAGACAGCTCCTGCGGCATCCCGTGGGACTTGTGGGGCTCTGGGTGTACAATCGCCTTCGCCCTGCTGCAGCGCGAACTCATCCGTTTAACGAGGAGTTCAATAGGGTGGGGGCGGTGCGGGCTCATCTGGGACTGTCTCTGCTGCGCCGGTGGCCGGAAATCGTGGCCGCACGGAATCGGAATGCAGAATACCTGCGGAACAGGATCCAGGACATCGGCTGGGGAGAGATGTGCGCCGTGCCATCCGAGGCCCAACCGGCCTATTACAAGCTGAATGTGTTCGCAGGTGGACTGACACCCCGGCAGGCGGAGGGTCTCATCGGTCAGCTCCGCCGTGTGGGCTTCTGGGCAGGCAGGTGGCCCTTCCTGGACTACGTGCCCCGTCTCGTGGGTCGCTTTCGACGGATTTCGACGCTTTCCAATATGCGCCGCATGGCAGATCACAGCCTGACCCTGCCTGTGCATCAAAACATGGAGCGAGAGCACTTGGACCGAATGATTGATGTGCTGCTGTCGGTAAAGCCCTGAACGCCGCCACGTTGTATCTCCCAGGCATATCACATTTATTTGAGAAAGAGGTGAGTAATATGACACAGCGAAACCAAGTACACCAGTTGATTGCGACTCAAAAGCAGGAGCACCTGGAACGTCTGCGGGAGTTTCTGGCCCAGCCGAGCGTCAGCCAGGTTGACAAGGAAGGTGTCCGGCAATGCGCGGATTTGTTGCTGGGTTACTTTCAGGAACTTGACTGTCAGGAGGCGGAACTGGTGGAAACATCGGGTCTGCCGGCAGTGTGGGCCCACTACGATGCGGGAGCCCTCAAAACCGTAGCGGTTTATGGCTTCTTTGACACCAACGTCGTGGGCAGCGGCTGGAAGTATCCACCGTATGAGGCGCTCGTCGAAGAGCACCCGCCTTTCAAGAAGGTCGTCTTTGGACCAGGGACGGGCAGCAAAGGGGGCCTGGTGACGTTCCTCAACGCGTTGTCGGCGATCAAGGCCGTGGAGGGCAACCTGCCGGTCAATCTGATGTTCGTCTGCGAGGGCGAGGAGTGGCTGGGGAGCCCGCACATCCCCACGCTGATCGAACGCTACCGTGAGCGGCTTTCCAAGGCCGATGCCTTCCTGAGCCCGCGTGCCTCTCAGACGGCCAGTGGCGAGGTGGCGGTACACCTGGGCAACAAAGGCTGTCTGCACATTGAGCTGGAGTGTTTCGGCGATCGGTGGGGGCGGGGGCCTATTGGCGGTGCCTTGCACTCTTCGCGGCAGCCTGTCGTCGATTCTCCAGTCTGGCGGCTGGTCGGCGCATTGGCAACCCTCTACGATCCGGCGACGAATCGAAGCCTGGTCGAAGGCTTCTACGACGGGCTGCTGGAGCCGACTCCTGAAGAGGAGGGATTAATCGACACCCTGGCCGAGCGCTACAAAGGGCGCGAGGCCAGTGCGGTCGGTTGCGGAACGGTCAAGCGCCTCGTCGGCGATATCGCAGGGCGCGATGTCTTTCTGCGCATATGCTATCAGCCGACCTTTAACATCAGCGGGTTGCGAGCCGGTTACACTGGTCCAGGGACCAAGTTCTGGACGCTGCCTAACGCAGCCTTCTGCAACATAGATTGCCGATTGCCGGCAGAGCTCGATCCGAAGGTGGTGTTGCAGCAGATCCGGGATCACCTGGATTGGAATGGATATTGGGACATCGGCATCCAGGTGCTAGAGTCGACGCCGAGTGCCCACACGTTGGGCGTGAACGACGACATTACTCAGGCGGCGTTGCGCGTGTTCCGTGCCTGGGATATCGAGCCGGTCATCTGGCCGCGTGCAGGCTCCGGTGGACCGACGGGACACTTTAGCCGCATGTTGAACCTCCAGATGCTGATTTCCACAGGGATGGGTCACACCGGTCGGGCGGGCGAGAGTGCCTTCATGGTTGTAGAGGGGGATGGCAGGGTAGGAGGACTGGTCGAGTTGGAGCAATCGCTCGTCGACTTGATGTACAGCTATGCAGCCTACCCTGCCGAATTCTAATGCCGAAAATTGAATAACCAAGGTGGTTTGATAATGAGAATCTTTTGTCCTGAATGTGGTGCCAGGGAAACTCTAGCGCCAGAACGATGGCGCTGTGATTGCGGGGCCGCCTGGGAGCCAAAAGAGTCCACCGACTTTGATCCGGCGCTCATTGACACAGCGGATAGCTCCCTCTGGCGCTACCGACGCCTGTACAACTTGGAATTCGAGAGACCAATCATGCGTCTGGGTGCGGGATGGACGCCACTGCTCCCCGTCGTCCTGGGGGGTCGCCAGGTGTTGGTCAAACCCGAGTACTTTGCACCCACAGCCTCCTTCAAAGACCGGGGAACAGCAATCATGATCAACATTCTGGCTCACCAGGGTGTGATCCACGTGGCCGACGATTCCTCGGGCAACGCTGGAGCTTCGGTAGCGGCCTATGCCGCACGCGCTGGCATGCAGGCCGAGATCTTTGTGCCGGCCTACGCCTCACCGGCCAAGCAAGCACAAATCGCCGTTTACGGTGCACAAGTACGGCCCATTCCAGGCCCTCGCCTCAACGCCAAATTGGCTGTCCTCAAGGCCGCCGAGCGCGGCGTAGCGTTGGCCTCCCACGCCTACCACCCGGGTTTTCTGCTGGGGCAGCAATCGGTGGCCTGGGAGTTGTGGGAGCAACTAAGCCACAACGCCCCCGACTGGTATGTGGTGCCAGTTGGGCAAGGTGTTCACCTTCTTGGCGTCTGGCTGGGCTTCCGACGGCTGCGGGCAGCAGGGCTTGTGGATCGATTGCCCAGGCTGGTAGCCGTCCAGTCAAAGATGCTGGCGCCGGTGTGTCGTGCCTTCGAAGCTGGCCTGGAGACGGTGCCTGCCGTCGAAGTGACGACTCACAGCGTGGCCGAAGGACTGGCTATCGCCGAGCCTGTCCGCGGGCGACGATTGCTTCAGGCCCTTCGCGAAAGTGGCGGCATCTGTATTTCAGTCGAGGAAGAAGGGATCCTTGCGGCACAGCGTCAGATCGCCCATCATGGCCTGTATGCCGAACCAACCAGCGCCACGGTGGTGGCTGCGCTGCCGACGGTGTTCCAAAAGGCAGGCCCCCATGAGACCATTGTCGTTCCACTCACCGGCAGTGGCCTCAAGGGAGCGCCCACCCTGAAAAAAGATGCACCATGTTCCACCAACCACTCATCCCGGTAGTAGGTGATTGCTTGGTTCAGCGAGAGCGTTTCCCCAGAGACATCGGTCACATAAATCCGCCAGCCAGAGTCAAATCAATAATCCCTTGACACAGCGGCCAGTCATGGCGTATAATGAGAGCGATTACG
>CAYNKW010000377.1:0-4020 GCA_964397845.1 uncultured Anaerolineae bacterium | reverse complement strand
ATGTGCCGCCAATCCGATCAGCAGATTGAGAGACATGAGCAAGCCCACCGCCGAGAAGATGCGAGTGAACAAGCCTATCAATAGAAAGAGACCAACGGACAATTCGAGCAGAAACGCCAGCCAGCCAAAGACAGAGAAATGCGGCAGCACCATACTTTCCAGGAAGCCGCGATACCAGGTGAAAGCCGGATACTGGATTTCCTGCTGAATCCAATACCAGAGGCCAGTGTTTGTCCCCTGGCCAAAGGAAGGCGGTACCTTCCAACTCGCGCTATAGAGCCACATCAGGCCCAAGGCGAAACGACAAAGACCAATGAACCAACCGGGCGCTGGCCGGCGGATTCCTTCTCGGAAGAATTCTGCAATCTGGTTGGGCATGATACCTCCTCATACTATAAAATCGGCAGGGGCGCGTCGCAATGCACTCCCTATGGCGATGGAATGTTCGTCATAAGAAGCCGGTTGCCGGAAAGGAAATAGAGTTGGTCGTGTAGCTCGTCCACGAAAATGTCTCGCACCTGGCCCAGGGCATCGTTGCCTTCGAGGACGAATTGCTGAATGAGATGCCCCTCCTTGTCGCAGCGGATAACACGGTGGTTGGACGGGTCGGCTATGTATAGAAACAGAGCTTCTTCGTCGGGCGCGGCATAGACGGCCGAAGGTTGATGCAATGGCCGGTCTGGCAAGCTCAACCTCATCGGCGCTGGCTCGCCGGCAAGGCACCTTTCCAGGCGACTGTCTTCAAATAGAAAGTAGATAAAGCCGTCAATGGCCATGTCTATGGCGCCGGCTATGTCCGCCTCCTCCTCGACAAAATACTGTTCCGGCGGTGAGGTATAGCCAATGCCGCTGGAGCGATAGCGAAGCACCTGCCGCAACCCCGGATCGAGAACGTAAAAGCTGCCCCCATAACTCGATACGGCTACAGGATATTGCCAGGTTTCGTTGGCCGGCAGCATCGTGCCTGTCAGTCGCTCCCAGGTTGGATCGTAGGTCAGCAACAGGCCATTCCGTCCCAGAATGAGCAAGCGCCCTGCGCCACCCGGCATCCAGGTCATGCCCACCAACTCCCCTACAGTGGTAGCGGTATCAGGCCGATCACCTTTGCGTACCAGCAATCTCTCTCCGTCCGATTCCAGCGCCGTGCGGGTTTCACTGAGGCGATGGCGATAGACACGGTCGGTCAGCCGGTCCAGCACATAGATGTCAGCCCCGTGGACAACGATCTCGTCCACTTCCCCGGCAGATGGGTAGGTATACAAATGCTCAACGCGGTAAAGGCGAATGACCTTGTTCAATGTGTCCAGTTGCTCCTGGACACTGGCTCGCCGGCTAAAGACCTCTTTGTCCTGGGGAGCAATCCGGGCAGCCTCGTCCAGGGTGCTCAGGGCGGTCTGAAGAGCCTGGCGGACGGTTGCTTCGTCGGCAGTGGCGGCAATCTCGAGCTGTCTTTCCACCTCAGCCATCAACTCGGTATGCCGAACCTGGCGCTTCCAGCCCCATTTCCAATAAGTGCCAACCGCTACCAGCAACACGATCAGTGGCAGGATCAGAGCGATCGGGCGCCAGATTGGATCCTCGGCGGAGACCGTTCGGCGACGGAGTTTCCTGCCGGTGGGACGACGCTTGTCGCGACCAGAGCTTTCGTCGGGCATGAGGCGGCTAAGCCACTCACTGGCGACGGGTCTCGCGGCTGCCAACCATCTGCCCGCGATCTCTCGAACGGATACCAGGCGTTCCCTCAGGGCAGGGCCGGCCGGCGCCGGTGGCCGGAAGGGCGAGGACGAAAGGGAGACGAAAGGGGGCGCGACATCTCTTTCTGACGGCTCTACGGGCCGGGACGCCGGCTCTGGCGCGGCGCGCGGGCGTTCGCGAGGTACACCAGTGATGGGCGCCGTCGATGGCACAGAGGCCGGCGTGTCGCGTCTTTGTATGGCCAAAACCAGGATGGCTCCCTCGCCAGTGGACAGTGCCACGGCCAGGCTGTCCAACGACAGGTTGGCATCAGCGACGCTGAGTGCTTCGAGGAGGGCCTCGTCGCTGGCCTGCTCGACCAGTTCGGCGCCGGCCAGCATCACCGTGTCGCCGGGTTTGACCGCCTGATAGACCAGGTGCACATCGGGATCATACCGGCGACCAAAGGAAGACGAAGTGAAGACCTCTCCGCTGGTCGTGCCGGTCAGGTCGTCCTCGGGCAGGCGGGCCAGCGATCCGCGCTGGCAGATGCAGGCCACCACTGTGCCAGCGCGGGCCAGGTAGAGATCGTTGTCGCGCAGCACTGCACAGGCCACGCCACCGCTACGCGGCGACCGGGAGATGGTGGCCAGGTTCTCCTGGAACAGCGCAGCGCTGCCAGCCTGCACCGCCCGGCGCAGACGAGTTGTCAGACTTGCGCTGGTTCTTTGAAAAGCCTGGCCCACTGCTTTGAGGACGATCGGGGCAATGACTTCGTCGGGGTCGTCCTCGATTGCCGCCAGCGCGTAGAGCACGCCCCACCTCCGGGCTCGTCCCCGTTGCTTCGGCGCGGCAAAGCGGTCCGCGGCAGTAGTGGCTGACCGGTATCCCGCCGACAGGCGCATCTGGCCCACGTCTGTGTCCAGCAGAGCAGACATGGGATCCCCCTCTCACGTTTTACTCTTGATTTACATTCGCCAACAACGCCCTGGCACGATGCAGCAGCAGCGGAACGCGCTCGGGTGGGATCTGCTTGACCTCGAAGTAACGTTCCAGAATTTCCAACGGCGTCAATTCGGCAACGAGGGCCTCCTGGCCCAGACGTAGCCTGGCTGGCCGTTCCACCTCTTTGACGACCGCCGCGACGTAAAAGGCGGGCGCCAGGGCGCGGCGAATCTCACTATCCCGCAGGAGCGGTTCTTTGTCGGCCGTCGTCTGGACGATTACCCGCACTACGGCATCGGTCACGTCGTGGGCGGCGACGGCGGCCAGAACCTGGGCCGTGGGGTCATCGCCGTCTGCCTTGGCGCGCACCGTGACGAAGGGGCGGGCATCCACGGGATGGAATTCGTAGCGCGCGTTACCCCGCTCGATCTCGGCGACGACGAAGCCTTTGGTCTCCTTTTCCTCGCCAAAGTCAATGCGCTCCAGCGAACCGGCGTAAACGACCGGCGGCGACTCGTACAACACCTGGTGTTTGTGGATGTGCCCCAGGGCGACGTAATCCCAGGCCGGGTGACGCACCAGCGACGGCGGCAGGAGCACGTCGTTGCCCAGCATGACGCTCCGTTCGGAGCCATAGACCGCGCCCTGCACTGTGCTGTGAGCGACCAGCACCGTGGGCACGGCCCGGTCCAACTGGCTGATCAGTCCGTTTTCTCCTTCGACGATCTGGATCAGCCGCTCCAGGATCAGTTCGTTGACCTCTTCCAGCGAACGGTTTTTGTACTCCTCGCGGGCCAGTAGCGCGTTGCGCGTAACCCAGGGCAGCGTGACGACCTGCACCGGCCCGCTCTCCATTTCGATCCGGAACCACTCTGGTTTGCTGGAGACATAGACGTGGGGCACACTCAGCGTGTCAAAGATCTCCACGGCGTGAGCGCGGTTGGCAGCGGTGGGCAGATCGTGGTTGCCCGCGATCAGCACCACGGGCAGCCCTCCCTGGGAGAGCCTACGTATCCGCCGGGCAAAGGCCCGCTGGTAAGTGGGCCTGGGATCTCGGGTCTTGAAAGCATCGCCGCCAAAGAGCACCAGCTCCACACCATTGGCCTCGTCCAGCGCATAGTCTACGACCTGGTCGAAGGCGCGCAAAAAGTCGGTCAGCCGGCTGCTGAGGCCGGTCGCAGGGTCCATTGCCCCATAATTTTCCACGCCGAGGTGCAGGTCGGCAAAGTGCAACAGTTTGATCATGTCTCGTCAGCCTTTACGACGACGGGCCGAGCGAGGCGCGCATCAAGCAGCGCACCTCCGCCTCAAAGAAGCCCCGGACATCGTCCCACTCCAAGGAGGTGAGCATCTGGGGCATAGGGTCGTCCTCGGCGTCCTCGAAATAGGTCAAGCTTTTCA
>CAYNKW010000376.1:0-4029 GCA_964397845.1 uncultured Anaerolineae bacterium | reverse complement strand
CGCCCAGTTGGCACTGCTCAACGACATCGGCGAAAAGATCGCGGCCGTGCTAGAGCTGGACAGCGTGCTCGACAGAGCCGCCCACCTGGTGCAGGAGAGCTTTGGCTACCATCACGTGGCCCTTTTCACGCTGGATGACAGGCGAGGTGAACTGGTGATGAGGGCCAGGGCCGGCGCTTTCACCCATCTTTTTCCCCCCGACCACCGGCTGGAATTGGACCAGGGCATGGTCGGCTGGGTGGGCCGCCACGGCCAGAGCCTGCTGGTCAACGACGTGAACGCTGAGCCGCGTTACGTCAACCTTTATCCTGACATGATACCGACCCGCTCCGAACTGAGCGTGCCCATCCGGGTGGCCGGGGAGGTCGTGGGGGTGCTCGACGTCCAGAGCCCGCAGCCCAACGCCTTCGACGAGAAAGACGTGATGGTGATAGAGACTCTGGCCGACCAGATGGCTGTCGCCATCGAGAACGCCCGGCTTTTCGAAGCGGAACAGCGGAAGCGGCAGGAAGCGGAGGCGCTGCGCGAGGCGAGCCTGGTACTTGGTTCTACGCTGGATGTCTCTCAGATGTTGGATCAATTGCTGGAACAGATCGGCCGCGTTATCCCCTACGACAGCGCCAACGTGATATTGATCGAGGAAGGCACGGCCCGCGTGGCCCACCAACGATGGTACGAGCAGTTCGGCACCGTCGAGGCAGCGGCTGCGCTCCACCTGCTGGTGGAACAAATGCCTAACCTGCGCCGGATGTTGGATACCCACCGTCCCCACATCATCCCCGACACGCAGGCTGATCCCGGCTGGGTCTACCTGGAGACGTCGCCCTGGGTGCGCGCCTGGGCGGGTGCTCCCATCGTCGTGCGAGGCGAGGTCATCGGCTTCTTTTCCCTGAACAGCAAGACCCAGGGCTCATACGCCCTCGAGCAGGCAGAGTTGTTGAGCGCCTTTGCCACTGATGCTGCCCTGGCCATCGAAAATGCGCAATTGTTCACCGAAGTCCAGCGCCACGCCGACGAATTGGAGCAGCGCGTGGCCGAGCGCACGCGCGAACTGGCCGAGGCGTACGAGCAGCTCAAAGAACTCGACCGCCTCAAGTCCAAGTTCGTCACCGATGTGTCCCACGAACTGCGCACCCCGGCCGCCAACATCAAACTGTATTTGCATCTTCTACAGCGCGGCAAACCCGAGAAGCGCAGCCACTATCTGGCCATCACAAATGACCAGGTCAACCGTCTGACGAGTCTCATTGAAGATATCCTGGACCTTTCGCGGTTGGACATGGCTGAGATTAAGGTGGAATTCGCAGCGGTGGATTTGAACGCTGTGGTCGAGCAGGTCGTTGCCGCTCACCGGCCGCGCGCCGAGGCGGCCAGCCTGGAACTGACCTTCGAGCCCAAAGTGGCCTTGCCGCCGGTGCTGGGCGAGCACAACCAACTGAGCCGGGTGGTCGCCAACCTGGTGGGCAACGCCGTGAACTATACGCCCGCCGGTCAGGTGCGGGTCAGCACACATCTGGATAAAGAGCGACAAAGAGCCTGCCTGGAGGTCCAGGATACCGGCAGGGGCATCGAAGAGGAGGACTTGCCGCACATTTTTGAGCGATTCTATCGCGGCCGGGAGGTCGGTAGTTCAGCCATCCCTGGCACCGGATTGGGGCTGGCCGTTGTCAAGGAAATCGTGGAGCTACACGGGGGCACCATCAAAGTGGAAAGCCAGGTGGGCCAGGGCAGCACGTTTACGGTGTGGCTGCCGCTGGAGGAAGGTGAAGAGCAAAGTCCGGTCAATTTGCCTGGCCACAGGGAGGCCTGGTGAACATTCTAGACGGATTAAACCCCGCCCAGCGAGAGGCAGTGAAAGCGACGGACGGGCCGGTGTTGGTGCTGGCCGGGCCAGGCAGCGGCAAGACACGGGTGCTCACCTACCGGGTGGCCTACCTGGTGCGGGAGCGCGGTGTGGAGCCGTGGCGCATCATGGCCGTGACGTTCACCAACAAGGCGGCCGGCGAGATGCGCGCCCGGCTGGCCCGGCTCATCGGCGGGCGGCTGGATCGCCTGACCATCGGCACGTTCCACGCCATCTGCGTCCGCATCCTGCGCCGCGAGCACGAGGCAGCCGGCATTGCCCGCGACTTTGTCATCTTTGACAACAGCGACCAACTGGCCGTCACCCGGCAGGCGATCAGGGAACTGAACCTGGACGACAAACAGTACCGGCCGCGGGCCATGCTCAACACCATCTCGAAAGCCAAGAACGAACTGATCCGGTCAGCCGATTACCAACCGACGACCTATTGGCAAGAGATCGCCGGCCGCGTTTACGAGCGTTACCAGGCCATGCTGCAAGAAAACGACGGCCTGGACTTTGACGACCTGTTGATGCGGACAGTGTTTCTCTTTCGCGAGAACGGCGGAATATTGCACAAGTATCAACGGCGCCACTCGCACATTCTGGTGGACGAGTGGCAGGACACCAACATGGCCCAGTACGAACTGGTGCGACTGCTGAGCGCGGCGCATGGCAGCATCTTTGTCGTGGGCGACGAAGATCAGTCCATCTATGGCTTTCGTGGCGCGGACTATCGCAACGTGGCTCGCTTTCGCCAGGATTTTCCCGACAGCCGCGTGATCCTGCTGGAGCGAACCTACCGCTCGACGCAGACCATCCTCGACACTGCCAACGCGGTCATTGCGGGCAACGTTCACCGCACGCCCAAGCAGTTGCACACCGATAAAGGCGTGGGGCCTCGCGTCACCGTCCACGAAGCGTACGACGAGGCGGACGAGGCGCGGCACGTGGTGGAGGTCACCCGCCAACTGGCGTACGACGGCCTGGCCCGCCCCGGCGATTGCGCGGTGATGTATCGCACCAACGCCCAGTCCCGCGCCCTGGAAGACGCTTTCGTCTACGCCGGTATGCCCTACAAGCTGGTGGGGGCCACGCGCTTTTACGCCCGGCGCGAGATCAAGGACGTGCTGGCCTACCTGCGGATGGTTCACAACCCCAGCGACGGCATCAGCCTGGCACGGGTGCTTAACGTGCCGCCGAGAGGCATCGGCGCGAAAACAGCCGACACGTTGGCGCGATGGGCAGAGGAACTGGGAACGGGTGTCTATGGTGCGCTGCAAATCCTCAACTCACAACTCACAACTCACAACTCACAACCCCAGCTCCCCTTTGCAACGAGAGCGCGGAAGGTGTTGCTCGATTTTGTGAGCTTGTGGGACGAGCTAATCGCAGCACGCAGCCGGTTGAACGTGTTAGAGTTACTGGATCTGATACTGGAGCGCACCGGCTACACGCGCTGGGTGCAGGACGGCAGCAAAGAGGGCGAGGATCGCTGGCAGAACATCATGGAGTTGCGCACGGTGGCCCAGGAGTATGCGTCCTTGCCGGTGGAGGAGGGGCTGACGACGCTCCTGGAAGAGATAGCCCTGGTGTCCGACACAGACAACCTGGACGAGACGACCGACGCGCCGACGTTGCTGACGCTTCACTCGGCCAAGGGTCTCGAATTTCCGGTGGTGTTCATCGTCGGGCTAGAAGAGGGGATCTTGCCCCACAGCCGCTCCTTTGACGACCCGGAGGAGATGGCGGAGGAGCGGCGGCTCTGCTATGTGGGCATTACGCGGGCCAAAGAGCGGCTCTACCTGGTACACACCTTCCGCCGCACCTTCTACGGCCAGAGTGAGCTGAGCGTGCCATCGCGCTTCCTCGACGACATCCCCAACCACCTGGTCGCCGGGCGGGAGGGCTTTAAGGCGCGGCAGGGCAGGCTGGGCATGGGCGCCGGGTTTGCCCGCCGGACGACGACCGTTGTTCATCAGGCCACGGAGACCGAGTTCCGCGCCGGCGACAAGGTGCGCCACCCGGCTTTTGGCGAGGGCACCGTCATCGAGAGCCGGATTCGCGGCGGTGATGAGGAAGTGACAGTAGCCTTTGCCGGGCGGGGGATCAAAAAGCTAATCGCCAGCCTGGCCAAGCTTGAACAGGTTGGCAGGCAGAGATGAACTAACGCCGGGCGAACTCAT
>CAYNKW010000375.1:0-4030 GCA_964397845.1 uncultured Anaerolineae bacterium | reverse complement strand
CCGTACTCATCCCGGTAGAACTCCCACATCTTGACCAGGTTCTTGGGGCAGATGATCAAGGTCTCTATCGAGTAGTCCTCCTCGAAAACCTTGGCCAACGCTGTGCCCATCAGCGTTTTACCCAGCCCAACCACATCACCGACCAGCACGCCGCCTCGCCGGTTCAAATGCCGCGCGGCGATTTTGACGGCTGCAGTCTGGAAATCAAACAGCGTGTCCCGCAACTGGCGGGGAATGGTAAACTCGGTCAGGCCAGCCCGTGCTTCACGAGAGAGGTGATAGGCCATCTTGAGGTAGATGTAATAGGGTGGGATCAGCTTCTCACTGGCCCAGCTCTCATCAATGATCTCGACAAGTTCCTGCGAGATGTCCACACACCAGCGGTCGCTCCAGCGATCCTCAAACCAGCGGGCCAGTTTGTTACTCGCATCTTGCTCAACCACGTCAATGTTCAGTTCACCCTGGCCGGCCAGGCCAGAGAAGGTGAGGTTGCTGCTGCCCATGTAGCCGACGATCGGAACCTCTCTGTCGGTGCGGTGGAGCAGGTACAGCTTGGCGTGGAGGGGATGGCGCAAAAAGAGCTTGACCACCAGCTTCCCGGCCTTGATTTGCGCCGCCAGGCGGCGCAGCCCCGCTTCGTCATCGTTGGTTGGTGCGCCAATGGTCAACTGGTGGCGGAATTCTTGAGCCAGTTCTTTCTTGAGCTTGGTGGCCGTATTGTTGTCCATGCGCTCTTGGTTCTTGAGAAAGCCAAAGGCAGCGCGAAGCTCGTCCTGCGGCCTACGGTGCATGCCCACCAACAGGCGACAGCAATAATCCGGCCCGCCAGCCCACTCCTCGACCTTGGCGTCAATTTGCCGCCACCCGCGCATATTGAAATACCCTACACAGAAATCAGCGCGGTAGGATACGTCAAGGGTTTGTTGTAGTGCGGGCAGTAGCTTTTGCTCGATGTTGTCGAATATGCGAGGCATGAGATGGTTTCCTCCAGAATTCGGATATCGAAGAAACTCGGAAAGGCAAAAGCCCGTCGCGTCGGGGCTTGACGGCGGACAGGCTGCTGTGGTAAAATGAGGCTGCCATGGGCGTCGTCATCGCCCCGGTCGTTGCCTCGGGCCCGGGGAAAGCGCCGAGGCTTTCTCTTTGGTTGCCGATGGCAGACATTATATCATCTCTATCAATTTCCTGCAAGGCAATTGCGTACAATTCAGCGCGCCACATAGCCATGCCCCGGTCGAAGTTCGATCGCCTCGGCGGCTAGCTGCCCTGAGTCCACTTTGTCCCTGGGACAAAGTACCAGGGGCTTGGGCCTCAGGACCAAGGGCAGGACCTCGTCGTGGTCAGTGCACTCTGGCAAGCGCATCCCACGAGGACTCTTCTCTCTAATTCACTACCCGACGTGAGATTTCCCCATGCCGACTTTTGACAGGAGCAACTCCTCACCTTGTGCTCGTGCCGGATCGATTTCTCCCGCCGGGCATGGGCACTGATGCGCTTGATGGGCAGGTCTACTTCGATGAGGCGTTTGGGGTAGGTCATCATCCTCCAGATCGTCCTCCAGGAAGAGGGGTCATGCGAATTGAGGATGGAAGCCTGGAGCGGAAGGCCAACTCACCAAAATCCTTGTCGAACGTGACGACGATGCGGTGCTCACGCTGCGCACGCTCAAGGACCTGGACATCGCTACTGCCTGGCGCATCGGTGCGCACCCAGGCCACATCGTGGCCCCGCGCCCGCAACGCGGCTATTGCCTCTCCAGGAAAATTCTCGTTTGCCAAGATACGCATCCGTTACGCCTCTGACATCTCGTAGAAGTAGACCTTCTCAGCCTGCAAGACGGCGCTAGCATAGCCCAGGCATGCCTGAATGTCTTTGCGCGTGAGCCCAGGATAGTTGCGCAGAATTTCTGCTTCGCTCCATCCCTGAGCCAGAAGGTCAATGATGAACTCCACGGCCAGGCGTGTGTCCTTCACAACAGGTTTCCCCACAAGGACGTTCGGATCAACCACAATACGATCTGATAAATCCATTACGGGCCTCCTTTGATTTCTTGTAAGCATACTACACCGTGCCGACTGCAAGTCCTGGCGACCGCAGTTGGCGGGCAGTTCTCGCCGGCGGGGTCGGGCCACAGGGCCGCACAGAGCACGGCGCGGCAGGCGGCCAGCGGTCGCCGCGCCCACCAGATGTGCAGCGTGGAGATGTGTCCGTGGCGGATCGATTTCTCCCGCCGGGCATGGGCGCTGATGCGCTTGATGGGCAGGTCTACTTCGATGAGGCGTTTGGGGTAATCTGTCATACGGCTCTCTCTCCTATCGAAAGCCCTTCTTCTTCAGTATCTCACTGACGCGCTGATTGTGTTCACGGTATTCGTGCTCGGCGCGCTCTTTGTCTTCTGGCTTCTCAGACTTGTATATGAGCATTTCCTGGTAGCTTTCGAGCGATTTGACTTGGCCATCTTCCCAAATGCGAACGTGCCTGTCGTTGGTCATCCGATGGCTTGCATAGAAATCCAAGTACTCGCGACTCGCCTCCCTGCCAAAGAGGTATTGAACTATCCATCTTGCCTTCCGTATCTCGCCCCGGTTGCGGGTGGCGATCGCTTCCTCCGGCAGCTCGATGGACCAATTGGCAAAGTATTCCGTGAATACCCTCGTGATCTCCACAAGCGCTCTACCATTTGACCAATGCCACCATAGCCTCTCTGATACCTCCAGCAATTCGTAGATCCTACCGTCGTCACGAGCTGTCGTGCGGCCAGATAGCCTCGATATCCACCTGGAAGGGAATCCCCTTCTTCCATGCAGGGCACCTACCGCAGCCCCGACGATCGCCCCAATCGTGTCGTTGTCTTTGGTGTCGTTGACGGCTCTGACGATCGCCTCCTCCGGGTCGCTTCCATGCTGCATCAGGATGTAGATGACGCTCGGCATCGCCTCCAGCAGATAGGCGCCAGAATACCACGAGTTGCACGCGTCCAGGGTGGAGAGGTTCCTCTGATATGCTTCGCCAAGGATCTCTTCCACGAATCGCCATACCGTCCCCTGATAGTCGCAAAAGGCTCCCCCACGGGGACGGTATTTATCGTTCACCTCAAGGTCCTTCGCTGTCTCTACATAGGTCTGTAACCACCAGTCCGCCTCTGGTGGTCCATCCAGCGTCAACAATTGCCAGAGCATGTTGACGAACGACAGGCACGCGGCGGTAGATGCCGAATCGTTGTGGGTTATCATCGCCGAAAGCGCCGTATCTACCCACAGATCGGCGGTGCCCAACTGGAGGTGGGGGATCACCATGGGCGCGATCCGCATCAATGCCCCGTTGCCCGCAGACTTGATGCCGCATTCGTACCACGGTATCACTCCGAGCTTGTAGTTGCTGATGAAGCGCCTGACCGTCGAACCGATGCCAAAGATCTGGTCCCGGCAGAATCGCGCGGCCACCCGATCAGGATCGAACCTCCTGTCCTCGATCATCTGCTCGAGCGTCCAGAAAGCAAGTTGTGTGTCGTCAGATGGCAGACCGACCGGCTCATTGCCCGCGTAGCGGTTTGGGACATAATCGCGGATCTCCCCATACCTGGCTCGTCGACTGTTGGGCAACTGGCCTTCCGATGTGCAGCCCAGCGCATCCCCAATCGCCAGGCCCAGCATCATGCCCTCAACCCGGTCAAAGTCCAGATCCCTGGGCATCGGGCCAGGGGGCATATCGAACAGCGCACCCCGCGCCAGATCAATCTGATTGGTCTCAAACAGATGATCCAGGATTTGCCCGTTGTCTCTCATGTCCCGGCCATCTCCTTATGGTATCCTGTGGTTACCCTTGATCCCCATACACTTACGGGCCTTTTGAAGCAGCTCGACGAACCCGCTCAAGTCCTCTAGCGTGGCGTGCTGGCGGACATACTCGGTCAGCATTACTTTGTAGTCATATGTCTGGCCGCCCCGCTCCACCGGCTTGCCGTTGATGACAAATTTGACCACCTCCCGGCGCTGCAACCGCTCTTCGACTGCCTCGGGATGCTGGCGCA
>CAYNKW010000374.1:0-4048 GCA_964397845.1 uncultured Anaerolineae bacterium | reverse complement strand
CCCACGAACACACCGACTCGCACGCCGAGCCCAACGGCGACGCCCACCAGTGAACCCACATCCACCCCCACGGAGACACTGGTCAAGGTTAGTATGTCGGCTGAGGTGCACTGCAACTTGTACGGCCCGGCCGGCATCCTGGCTTCTCGCAACCCGCAGACCGGCTTTCACGCTGTCGTCCAGAGCGAGGATGCGGCACAGGTCGTGGTCGAGTCCCCAAGCGGGGAAATCGTCGTTCTGCCGCCATTCGGCGACGTCTTTGGGTGGGAACGAAGGTTTCTCGGGAGCAGCCAAGGACTGCCTCAGGCCGGCGGAACCTACACCTTTACCGCCCTTGATGCTGATGGTGCACCGATACCGGGGGCGGTAGCCAGCGACGTCTACCTCGGCGGCTACGAACCAGAATCGCCGGCAAATGCTCAGGCTGAGGTGGTCGAGGCCGGCATCCTGGTCAGCTGGGATCCATCGCCTGTCATCCCTGGCGGGTTCGACCCCAGTGGATCGCCGCCTCTCGGCTCTTACCTAATTCATCTCTATCGGGAAGAGGTGGGATCGATGTATGGCTGGACTCAAGCTGGCAGGCCATTGCTGGAAACATCTCACCTCATTCCGTTTAGCCGCCAGGATTTTGCTCACGGCGATAGGGGCCTGGCGTTGGAGGAGATGGAGGATGGGGTCTATTATCTGAGCCTGACCGCCTTCAGCGTTGCGCCGGAGGGAACGATCGGGCAGGGGAAGGAGTGTATGACGACTGATCCGACGGAGAACTTGTGGATCATCATCGAGGGAGGTCAGGTGCGGGTCGAGGCGCCATAGCATGGTTTTCAGGGCAGCTATGAATCTGACGTCCAGCGCGGAATGCCCAACAAATCGCGAGACACCTCCCAGGGATAAACGATCCAGGCATCGGTAAGAGCGGCATAGTAATCGGGGCCGATGTCGCGAAACAAGGAACGGCCTGGCTTGTAGTGTAGCACAGCCACCAGTGGCCGGCCGCCTGCTGCCGCCACTCGTCCCTTGACAGCCTTGATCGTCCGGCCACCGGCCCAGATGTCGTCTACGATCAGCACCCGTTTGCCGGCCAGCAGATCGTCGCGCGGAAATTGGTGAAACACCGGCATCGCCATCTCTCGCCCCACGCCGGTCTCAAAGTGGATCGAGGCAGTGAGCACGGTGCGAATGTCCAGCTCTTCGGCCAGAATGCCGCTGGGCACAATCCCGCCCCGCACGATCATCAGGATAGCGTCGAACGTCCCCTCAAACTGTGGGATCAGATGGTCAATCAGGGCATCCACGTCGTCCCAGGTGAGCACTTCCCGGCGCATTGTCTCCCCCTGAACCCCTCCCTCTCGAAAACCCGCGCGACACTCTCTACAGCGCTAGTCTCACTATGCCCGCCGGATCAAAATCACCCGCGCTGGCGCGCCATCGGCGCCGACCAGCTTGAGAGGCAGGCAATACAACTCGTAGGCGCCCGCTTCCACCCCCCTCAAGTCGAGCCCCTCAACGATAACCACACCCGCCCTCAACAACGTCCGGTGCACCGGGTGATCCTGGCTGTGAAAGCCATCCACTGAGAGATAGTCCACTCCCACCAACCGCATGCCTCGTTCGACGACCCAGCGCGCGGCGTCGGGCGTCAGCGCGACGTAATCCATCTGGAAAGCAATCTCGCCCCGCGCCCACAAGTCCGAGTTGCGCGTCTTGAACAACAGTCGCTGCGTCTCCGTTGGCGGGTGCAGGGCCTCAAGATCAGCGGCGGTAATCGCTGCCACGTCAGGAAGATGGGCGACGATCGCCGGCCCGACGAGTGCGTCCAGCGGCAGTTGTTCCACCGTCACGCCGTCTGCTAGGAAGTGGTACGGCGCGTCCACGTGGGTGCCAGTGTGGACGCCAAGACTCAGTTCACTCACGTTGTGGTCGTCGCCGTCGGCCATTCGGCTCGTTGGCATCAGCCGCACGCCAGCGTCGCCGGGCCAGACAATCATCCCAGGATAAACGGGCAGCGTCACGTCGTAGATCTTGGCAGTCGCCTTTATCGTCATAGCTTTTCCTCCTCAGCACTCGCCTGCCCTCGGCACGGAGCTTGGGCATGGTCGTCCATCTTGGCCCCTTCTAGGCTTTTTACCTGATTATACCTCTCTGACCAACACCTGTCAAAAACTTGCCTCAAAGCGAATTCGGGTGTAGAATACTATCAACGGCATACTTTTCTCCGAATCACGCAGCCTACAGGCAGCAGCTCATGGCGCGTGGTCGTAGGGCAACGTTCGCCCAAACGGTGTGGTTGGAAACGATCACGCCCCCCGTGTTTGGAAAGGAGAACGACGAACGGACAGCAATTATGGCCGGCGACGACCAATCACGGGGCGCCGGCCTTTTGTTTACCTGACTGGACTTTGGCAAATTTGAAATTGTGGGGAGAGAGGCCCAAGAAACCCGTTTTTTGAGTCCTCTAGTGGGGATGTCTTCCAGAGAGGGCGGCTCTTGTGGGGCACGAGCCCTGCCGACACAGGAAAAAACGGGTTTCTGCCAAACTCCAGTACCTGAAACGGGAGGGCTAGTCATCAACGAGATCCTGCGAGGATTGGCTGAGGCCATTCACCTCATTACAACCAAGAACCCGGCATTGATCGAGATTGTGGCGCTGTCGTTGCGGGTGTCGGGCACGGCGCTGCTGTTCAGCACACTGATTGGCATCCCCCTGGGCGCCTTCCTGGGGTTGAGTCGCTTTGCCGGGCGGCGATTGGTCATCGCGCTGCTTTACACCGGCATGGGCTTTCCGCCGGTGGTGATCGGGCTTTTCGTCTACCTCTTGCTATCCCGCAACGGGCCGTTGGGGCAACTGGGATGGCCGATCATCCCGACGCTGTTCACCCCGGCGGCTATGGTCGTGGCCCAAAGCGTCATCTCGTTCCCCCTGGTGGCGGGATTCACGATGGCTGCCGTCATGGGGGTGGATCCTCACCTGCGCCAGCAGGTGCAGGCCCTGGGTGCCACCCGCTGGCAGACGGCGTTGACGGTGCTCTCGGAGGCGCGGGTGGGAGTAGTGGTATCGGTCATTGCTGGCTTTGGCAGCATTATCTCCGAGGTGGGCGCGGTGATGCTGGTGGGCGGCAATATTGAGCACCGCACGCGGGTGCTCACCACTGCTATTGTGCTGGAGACGCGCAAGGGGAATTTTGACCTGGCCATGGCGTTGGGCGTAATACTGCTGGGACTGTCCTTCGTCGCCAACCTGGCCATGCTTCGCCTGCAGGGAAGGACGTTCGACGAATGAGCGGGCTCGTCTACCAGTTGCGGGATGTTATCAAGGAGTACAACGGCCGGCGCGTGCTCCAGGTGAGTCACCTGGACGTCCGCCGGGGGGAGATTTTCGCCCTGGTCGGTCCCAGTGGCGCGGGCAAGAGCACCTTGCTGCGGCTGCTCAACTTTCTGGAGCCGCCCGGCAGCGGCCACATCTCTTTCCTGGACGTCAAGTTCAGCGCGGGCCGGCCCATGCCCCTGGAACTGCGACGCCGGGTGACCACGGTGTTTCAGCAACCGATACTGCTCAACCGGAGCGTGTGGGCCAACGTGACCTACGGCCTGCGGCTGCGCGGCCAGCGCGATTCGGTCAAACAGGTGAGGGTAACGCTGGAACAAGTAGGACTGGAAGCCCTGGCTCGCCGACCAGCGCGGACGCTCTCGGGCGGAGAAGCGCAGCGAGTGGCCCTGGCCCGGGCTATGGTGCTACAACCGGACGTGTTGCTGCTGGACGAGCCGACGGCCAATCTGGATCCGTACAACGTCGGGCTGATCGAAGACATTGCACGAGCACTCAACCGCGAACAGAGCACCACCCTGGTGCTGGTGACGCACAATGTTTTCCAGGCCCGGCGACTGGCTCACCGGGTGGCGCTGATGCTGGAGGGCCGGGTGATCGAAGTGTCCGATGTGGAGACCTTTTTCCAATCGCCCCGCGATCCGCGCACGACAGCCTTTGTGCGGGGTGATATGGTTTACTGAGTTTGACAGTGCAGGCCTGGTGTGATATGCTCTGATGATC
>CAYNKW010000373.1:0-4049 GCA_964397845.1 uncultured Anaerolineae bacterium | reverse complement strand
CTTTCGGCAGAAAGGACAGCTCGATGGCAAAGAAAACCAGATACACCCCGCCGTGGACGGAATCCCCTCCGCCACGGGGGACGTTTCGCTCGATCCTCAAGTGGGGCAGCCCCACCGAGTTCAAGCACCCCAATTGGCGGCTGTACGAGTTGATCAAGCAGGTCTTCCACATGACCGACGACGATTTCCGGGAACGCACCAACACCGGCCAGATGCCGGTGAAGGTGGACCAACCGTGCCGGCTCTCGGCGGAGACGTTGGCCGGACTGGCGAGCATCGTGGGCCAGGAAAACGTCAAGACTGACGACTGGTCCCGGGCCAGCGTCTGTTACGGCAAGACGATGCTGGACGTGATGCGGCTGCGCGCTGGCGTCATGGAGAACCCCCCGGATGCGGTGGTGCACCCCCGGAATTCAGACGACGTGCGCCGGTTGGTCGCCTTTTGCCACGAGCGCCGCGTCCCGATCACGGCCTTTGGCGCCGGTTCCGGTGTGACCCGAGGGGCAGAATGTGTAAGAGGTGGCATCTCGCTGCGCATGAGCACCCACATGAATCGTATCCTCGCCGTGGACCCGGTCAACCAGGCCGTGACCGTGGAGCCGGGCATCTATGGGCCTGCCCTGGAGCAGGCGCTGAACGAGGCCGCGGAACGCTTTGGTACACCGCACCGCTATACCTGCGGCCACTTTCCACAGTCATTCGAGTACTCGACCGTCGGCGGATGGGTGGTTACGCGCGGGGCAGGGCAGAACTCGACCTACTATGGCAAGATCGAGCACCTCGTCCTCTCGCAGAAATACGTCACCCCGGTGGGCGAGGTCGTGACGGTGGACGTCCCGGCCAAGGCCACAGGCCCGGACATCGATCAGATCATGATCGGCTCCGAGGGAGCCTACGGCATCCTGGTGGAGGTGACGCTCAAAACCTACCGCTACATGCCCGAGGCCCGCCGCCGTTTCAGTTTTGTCTTTCGCGATTGGGAATCAGCGTGCGAGGCCTGCCGCCAGGTCATGCAGGGCGAGTTTGGCTTCCCATCGGTGTTCCGGCTATCCGATCCGGAGGAAACCGACGTGGCCTTCAAGCTCTACGGCGTCGAAGGGACACCCCTGGATGCGCTCTTGAAGCGGCTGGGCTACCGGCCCATGGAACGCTGTCTGCTGCTGGGCCACACCGACGGCGACAAAGATTTCGGCAAGTTGGTCCACCGCAAGATACGGCGCATTTGCCGGCGTTACGGCGCGCTCTATACCACCGGCTATGTGACCCGGCGGTGGGAGCATGGCCGCTTTCGCGATCCGTACATGCGCGAAGACCTGGGCGATTTCGGGATCGTGCTCGATACCCTGGAGTGCGGCGTCAACTGGGCCAACCTGCACCGCGTCTGGGCGGGCGTGCGCGAGTATTGTCACTCCCGGCCCAATACCATCTGCATGGCCCACTGTTCGCACTTTTATCCCCAGGGAGCCAATTTGTATTTCATCTTTATCGCCCGGATGGACACCGTAGAGGAGTACCTGGACTACCAGGCCGGCATCCTGGACGCGATCCGGCGGCACGGGGCAACGATGAGCCACCATCACGGCATCGGCAAGATGACCGCTCCCTGGCTGGAGGACCAGATCGGCACGGACCAGTTGGCCATCTTGCGTGCGCTCAAACGACACTTTGACCCGCACAACGTCATGAATCCAGGCGGCACCCTGGCGCTGGACCTGCCCCCGGAGAAGAGACGGCCATTGATATGAAGTAACAGGTGGGTTGGAGTAAGCGTTTTTCCATGCGGAGGCCCGACCTGAAGGAGGGACAATGGACTTCTCACCGCTTGTCAGGCAGGCAAACATCGAGCGGATGAAACGCGACGTCTTTGACGTCGTCGTCATCGGTGGGGGAATCACCGGCGCAGGGATCGCCCGGGATGCGGCCTTGCGGGGGCTGTCGGTGGCCCTGGTCGAGAAGGATGATTTCGCCAGCGGCACCAGCAGCAAATCGGCCCGCCTGGTGCACGGCGGCTTCAGATACCTGGAACAGTTTCAGTTTGGCCTGGTCGTCGGTGCCTGCGCCGAACGCTACAAGCTATGTCACATAGCCCCTCGCCTGGTTCGACCACTGCCTTTTACCTTTCCCGTCTACCAGAGCTCAAAACACAGCCTGTTTAAGATTCGGCTGGGGATGTGGCTTTACGATCTCCTGGCCCTGTTTCGCAACATCCGGCGACACCGCATCCTGGGGCCGCAGCAGGTCGCTGCCGTGGAACCGGCGGTGGATCAGCGAGGACTGGTCGGCGCGGCCTGTTACTACGACTGCCTGACCGACGACGCGCGGCTCACATTGGCGACGATCCAGTCCGCCCACCAGCAGGACGCACTCATCGCCAACCACGCCGGGGTCTGCGGCCTGTTGAAAGACAAGGGCAGAGTTGCTGGTGTAGAGGTCATAGACGGGATCACCGGCACGCGCTTCACCGTGCGGGCCAGGGTGACAGTCAATGCCACGGGGGTCTGGGCCGACAGGATCAGACAGATGGACGACCCTGGCGCGGAGGATATCATTCGAGTGAACCGTGGCAGCCACCTGGTATTGCCGCGCCAAAAGCTCGGCATCCACGGCGCGGTCACCTTTACCAGCGCCGACGGCCAGCGGGCCATGTACGTCGTGCCCTGGGGAGAGACCTGCATCGTCGGTACAACTGACGTCGATCACCAGGGCGATCTGGATCAGGTGTATATCACCGCGCCTGAAGCCGAGTTCATTCTGACCTCGACCCAACGCGCTTTTCCCGAGGCCAGGCTCACCCGGGACGACATCATCAGCACCTTTGCTGGCCTTCGGCCCCTCATCGGTAAGGAGGGCAAAGCCGCCTACCAGGTTTCCCGAGATCATCACATCTTTGAAAGCGACGCTGGCCTGGTTTCTATCGCCGGCGGCAAGCTCACCACCTACCGTAGGATGGCCGAGGACCTGGTTGACCTGGTGTCTGGGAAACTAGAGGCGGAGTTTGGTGTTAAGATTGAACAGAGGTGCAGGTCGGGGCGACTTGCTCTCGCCGAGGCGGCCTTTGATCCCCAAAGGGAACCACTCAGACTGGGCGAGTGTTATCCTCAATGTGCCCCTGATATTCTGGAGCATTTGGCTCTCACCTATGGCCCCGCTGCTTCAACAGTCCTGGCATGGACCACAGACGATGCCATGATGGGGCGTCGAATCGTCCCTGGCCTGTCGTACATTCGGGCGGAGGCTCCTTATGCGATTCAGCACGAAATGGCGTTGACTCTGAGTGATTTTTTGGTGCGGCGAACGCATGTCGTCCACGAAGACAGAGAGCAGGGAATGGGATGTGCCTTCGACGTGGCGACAATGATGGCCCAGTACCTGGAATGGAGCGCAGTGGAGATCGAGCGACAAATAGAACAGTATCGCCAGCAGGTAGAATTAACTCGGGCCTTTCAGAGAGAGAGATGACAGCAGGAGGGTTTGTGACGATCAAAGCTACACGCAACCATTGCTCATGGTCACCACCGCCATGGGGCAGCGACACGGCGGTGGTTTCTACGTTACCCCCTTTGCCCTTGCCGACGATGGCCTGCTCGACGTGTGCATCGCCGGCAACGTGAGCCGCCCGGCTATTTTCCCGCTCATCCCTCGCTTTATGAACGGCAGTCACGTCTCTCACCAAGTGCACCATGCTCCAGGGGCGCAAGGTCACCGTCAGCAGCCCCGTGGGGCTGGCGGCCCACATTGATGGCGAAATCTATACCCTGACTGCCAAACGCTTTGAAATGGAAAGCGTGCCCGCACAGTTGTGGGTTCGCTGCTAGCACACGGTTTTATAAAGGGTAGCTACTCAGCCTGCTCGGCTTGGATTGCCAAATCCAGGCTGCCGTTGGCCGGGTTCGACTCGAATTCTGCCCGCCCTTAGTCCTGGGGCCTAAGCCCTTGGTCTCCTTGATCCTGGGGCTCAAGGACCCAGGGCTGAGTAATTACCATGGGCCAGACAACCCTCTCAAATCGGTCAGTCCTTATCCGAATGGGCGCGTTGCCTTTTGCTTGTG
>CAYNKW010000372.1:0-4052 GCA_964397845.1 uncultured Anaerolineae bacterium | reverse complement strand
AAGCCGCCAAAAGAGATAATAGACGGAAAAAAGTCCATCCAAGCTCCCACTTGGCGGTATAGGTGGACAGGTGTCCATCTATATATAAGTTAGCCGCAGTTCGCTTACTAACAACAGAAAGGAGTAGAACTACGAAAGCGCGAATCTTTATCATGTTCAGTCTTGTCGTGTCCGTAGCTGTGTGGCCCCCAGACTACCAGCGGCCCCGATGACTTTGGCTATACGTGGGTGGGACGATTCAGTAGCATTCAACTGGGTTGACGCTACAGCGGGAACAAATACAGGATCAAATTGTGGTCTTGACAATGGGGTCAACCTCAGATCTGCGGAAAGGGGGTGGTGGTAAACGAGAGCAACTGCGCCCAAGGAAAAGAGTGCCAAATCTTCTATATAGTCCAAGTATTTTACACAAGGAGGTTCACCCAATGAAAAACGTACTGACCGCAAAAGGTGGCCGGGTTTTGATTGCCATCCTGGGATCCGGCCTGTTGCTCACCCTGGTATTGGCAGCCGTGGCGCTGGCCCGACCGGCTACACAACTGACCGGCCCGGTGCCCACGCAGATCAACTACCAGGGCTACCTGACGGACGACAGCGGCGTACCGATCAGCGACACCCTGACCATCACTTTTACCCTGTACGCCGATGCCGGTGGCACGACCGACCTCTGGCGCGAATCGCAGGACGTGGACGTCATCAACGGCTACTTCTCGGTTCTGCTGGGCCAGCAGGGGAATCCGTTACAGCCGGCGCATTTTGACGGCTCGAAGCGCTACCTGGGCGTGCAGCCCGAGGGAGCGCCGGAGATGACGCCGCGCCAGCCCATCGTCAGCGTGCCCTACGCGCTGGCGGCAACACACGCGATGACGGCGACGCACGCGATGACCGCCTCGTTCGCGCTCAATACAGAGGGGTACAAGCGCGTGATCGTCGTTGCCGAGAGCGGCGGGGACTATACCACCATCAACGAGGCGATGGACAGCATCACCGATAGCAGATCCTACCTGGTGTGGGTCGCGCCGGGTGTCTACACAGAATCGATCACCTTAGAATCAAATGTGCATCTCATGGGAGCCGGTCGCCGGTTTACCACCATTAAATCGTATGCAGCGTGCTCTGTTGGTTCGCCACCGACGACAGCCACCGTCGTCATGCAAGAGGCATCCCGTCTGAGCGGCCTGCTCATAAAGAACGACAATAAGGCCTGCGGCGCGGCTGTCTTGGTCAACAACGGAGAATCACGCACGCTGTTGGATGACCTGCGCCTTTCTAGTCATAACTGTACCGTCTACATAAGGAACTCAAGTGGTGGGCCGCTGATCCAAAATTCCAAGATCGTGGGTCATCCCGGGGTCGGGGGCAGTTCCACACTGTTTTGCCTGAATAATAGCACACCACATCTACGCGCGCTGATAGGCTGGACAGTCCATTCGGTGGAAAATGCGTACGGTATCTCCCTTACCAACGGTTCTGGTGCTGACGTGCGTGATGTCAACCTCTCCATAAATGCGACGGAGCATGCTTATGGCGTCTACAACGACAATTCCAACGCCACCCTGCGCAACTCAAATTTTAGGTGCGCTGCTGGCACGGGATCGACCATATTTCACAATGAGGGCGTCAGTGCCACCCTCCACGTTTACAACGTGATAGCCACGGCCGAAATAACTGATAGTCTGGGGAGTAGCTATGGCTTTAACAACACCGATGGCGCAACGGCGTGGCTCTACCATAGCGTACTTACCTCCCGTGGCGGAAATGACGCCCGCGGCATCTACAACAACGACTGTGCAACGCTGGAGGCCGAGAGCGTGACGGTCCTGGCCGAGGAAGCCAGCCAGCACAACTACGGTCTGGACAACGAGGGCAATGCGCTATTGCGTGGTGGATCGTTCACCGCACGGGGAGGAACGTATGCCGCCGGGATATTTACCATGGGCTCTGCCACAACGCTGACGGCAGAGAGCGTGACCGCGTTGGCCGAAGGCGCCAGCACTCGCAATCGAGGCCTGGACAGCGAAGTTGTCGGGACCACCACCCTGCGTCGTATAACATCCATAGGAGGCGGAACGACTGGTACACGCGTCGGTCTGTACGTTGGGGCAGGCACACTCACAGCCGATAGTAGCCAGTTCGTTGGCGCGACCCATGCGTTGCAACAGGATGGCGGCACCGTATCCCTGGCCGTCAGTCTGGTGGATGGCGGAATCATCACCGGAACCCTCAGCACGTTAAATTGCTTCCAGGTATATGACGAAAACTATGACGGGGTCTGCCCGTAAGGAGGTCAGCAATGCGACGACAATACTTGATCCTCAGTCTGATCCTACTGCTCATACTGGTGCAGGCAACGGGCGTGGCCTGGGCCGGCGGGCCTGATGGCCCACCCCCACCGCCGGCCGGTTGGGCCGTGGTCGCCGCTGGCGGCGGACGCAGCGCCACGACCGGTTACCGGCTGCAAAGCACGCTGGGACAGCCCAGCCCCGTGGGTCATAGCAGCACGGCTGGCTACTGCCTCAGCGCTGGCTTCTGGGCCGGCGGGGTCCAGCCAGAGTTCAGGATCTACCTCCCGCTTGTGCTGCGTAACTACCAATAGTCGGGGGGACGCCGGGGCGGGCTTTGGTCTGCCCCGGCGCCCAAACAATTAGACGGCGGATTGCGGCTAACATCGCGCTGGAGCTGACCGGGCTATCGTGCGCCAAACTTGAGGTTAGTTTCGTTTCTGCAGCTCATCTTCAATTGAGGTTGGTTTTGCAAATCCGCCCGGCAGCTCAGCTTTTCCGTTGGGCGGCCTTCCGGTCCAGCTTTTCCAAATAAATGCCTCTTTTCCTCACTGGCTTGACAAAAACGTCAAATTGGTGTATCTTCTTAGTAGATACTTAGAAAGGAGGCATTGCTATGAGAACGCGAGTGCAGAAATGGGGCAACAGCCTGGCCCTACGCATCCCCAAACCTTTCGCTACGGAAATCGGGTTGCGGCGGAATTCACCGGTTGAGGTGTCGTTGGTGGAAGGGCGGCTGGTCATCGTGCCGGTCGTAGAGCCTGCTTTGACCCTCGAACATCTGTTAGCGCAAGTAAGCGAGGACAATTTGCACGGTGAAATCGAGACCGGTCCTGCGGTAGGGCGAGAGGCGTGGTGAGTCCCGTGGTCTATGTTCCCGAACGCGGCGATGTGGTCTGGATTACGTTGAATCCCCAGGCAGGGCATGAACAAGCGGGGCGGCGGCCGGCGGTTGTACTCTCGCCGGCAGCCTACAATGGCAAGGTAGGGTTAGCGATACTCTGTCCCATCACGAGGCAAGTGAAAGGATACCCGTTTGAGGTGCAGATACCCAGGGGGTTAGCAGTCGGTGGAGTTATTCTGGCCGACCAGGTGAAGAGTTTGGACTGGCGTGCCCGTGAGGCGGAGTTGGCGGGCAGGTTGCCAGTTGCAACGGTAGTCGAAGTGCTGCAAAAACTCAATACGCTGTTAGGCAGGTAAGTGTCATGATTATGTGCCGTACTGGGCAGAACCAGGCCGGCTAAGTTATGGTGGGCCGGGGCCTCGCGACCCCGACCCCCACTCCCGAGAGTGGCGGCGAGGGGGGTGACCCCCTCGCCGACCATAACGAACCCGACACGCTAATCGAGGCTCCAATTGTTGCCGGTCTTGGTTATGTATCGTGTTTTCGGTTGTCGGGTTCTTCGTTAGACCCGCAGGCGGCTTAGCTCGGGGCCGTTGGGGTGCGCAATCGAGTAAGCTGTAGCACTCACTCATTAGCCACAAGTCATAAACTCCTGTATAATTGGACAAGGAGGTGGCGAGTGCGTTACAGATTTGAGTGGGATCCTGCGAAAGAAGAAGCAAACATCGGTAAGCACAAAATGTCTTTCCGCAAAGCGGCAACCGTGTTTCGGGACCCCAATCAGCTGTCCCTTTATGAAAGAGCACAGCGAGTATGAGAACCGCTGGATCACTATGGGCATTGACGATGGCGGGGTCTTGCGGGTGGTGGTGCATACATTCCAGCAGGTGGATGAGGACGTGTATGAGATCCGCATCATCTCAGCG
>CAYNKW010000371.1:0-4076 GCA_964397845.1 uncultured Anaerolineae bacterium | reverse complement strand
GGCGAGTGCAATCCGGATAAATCGCGAATTCGGGTTGTCAAGAGGGGGATAGTGGAGATCCCAGTTGTGTGCCAATCCTGCGAGGTGCTTTTTTGCGCGGCTGTTTGCCCCGAGAATGCCATTTATCGGGAGGAAGGATCCAATATCGTCCTTGTGGACTCTGAGCGGTGTACAGGGTGCAAAAAGTGCGTGGGTGTATGCCCGTATGGGGCTATCTTCTATGACCGAGAAGGGAAAAAGGCACTCATCTGCGATCGCTGTGGGGGTGAACCGCAGTGTGTGCTCTGGTGTCCTCGGGACGCTCTGCACTACGAAGCCATGACAGAGGAGACCGAAATACGGCATAGGCAAGGAGCCGGACAACTCGTGAACCTGGTTCACGCTTCCGGCTATCGAAAGCCGGCAAGAATCGAATCCTTTTAGATCATCAGTAAGGAGCAGAACATGTTTGGATGGTGTGGCAAGATCCTGCGGGTTGATCTCTCGACTGGAAAGATTGAGGTTCAACCCGTGGCTGAGGATAAGCAGCAAGCCCTTATTGGCGGCCGGGGGATGAACATAGGGCTGCTCTTTGAGGGTGTTCATTCACCCATTGACGCCTTCGACCCCGAAAACCAGATCGCCTTTGGTACAGGCCCTTTTACAGGCACGCTGGTGCCTGGGGGCGCTCGGTTCAACGTGACCACCCGCTCCCCCGTGACTTTCCTTGGCGACTCTAGCTGTGGGGGTCACTGGGGGCCAGAGTTGAAATTCGCCGGCTTTGACCACGTCGTGGTAACCGGCCAATCGGAGAAACCTGTTTACTTGTGGATACAGGACGGACAGGCCGAACTGCGGGATGCGGAGGAATTCTGGGGCCAGGACACGTGGGAAACTCAGAAAAGAATCCAGAGGGAACTCAAAGATCCCAACGTCAAAGTGCTGTGCATTGGGCCTGCCGGCGAGAACAAGGTGCGCATGGCGATTATCAACACGGGACTAAAGCACGCGACGGCTCGCACGGGCACCGGCGCGGTCATGGGTGCCAAGGGCCTGAAGGCTATCGCCGTTCGGGGCAGACAAGGCGTGAAAATAGCAGATCGCTCGAGATTCATTCAAGCATGCCAGGAGGCTACGGAACGGTTAGAAGCATTCAGGCAGTCGCGGGGGTTCCCGGCCGGGGAGCATGCGGGAACCTATTCACGTCTTTGGGAACACCACAACGAGGAATTAGCATTGGGCACCAGACACCATCGATTCTGCAGTTGGGAGGACTGGGAAACCCTTTCCCCGAAGCATTTTCATGAGCATTACCGCACCAAGATGGTAGGCTGTTTTGCCTGTCCGGTCCACTGCACGCCCCGTTTTTCCATCACTGAAGGACCTTTCCAGGGCCTTTTCGGGGAGGGACCCGGATATCACTCCGTCTCTGGCTACGGGGCCCAGTGTATAAACACCGATCTGGCTGCCGTTCTGAACATCTGCGTATGGAGCGACAAGCTGGGCATCGATTCATGCAGCACAGGGCGGGTTATAGCGTTTGCTATGGAGCTCTTTGAACGCGGCATCTTGGCAGAAGGGGACATTGGCTTCCCTTTGCGCTGGGGGGATGCAGATGCTATGCTTCGATTGCTAAAGATGATCGCCTTCCGGGAGGGGATCGGTAATATCTTTGCCGAGGGTGAGGCCCGCGCAGCGGCGGCGATCGGCGGCGGGGCAGAGCAAGTTGCTTTAACAGTCAAGGGGCTGGAACTGCTCGAACCCGTGCGAGTCATGGGGATAGCCCACGCTCTCGGTCAATCTGCATCTACCCGAGGTTCAGACCATCTCAGAACCACGCCCATCATTGAGATTGGCATCTCTACCGAGGAGGCACAAAAGTTCTTTGGGGTGGAAGGATTCAAGCTCGATCTTGATCCCACCTCATACAGCAACGTCGAATACTCTGTTGTTTTCAACGAATACAATGCAGCTCTGGCCGACATGCTGGGATTCTGCAAGTCGTTCAGTCATTGGTTGCGTGCCGGACGAATCGACCCGGACCTGGAAGCGGAGTTATTCTCTGCGTGTACCGGTGTCGAGGTCTCTGAGTTTGATCTCATAAGAGCCGCCGAGAGGGTCTATAACCTGGAGCGGGCCTTCATCACCATCCAGGGAGTTACCCGTCACGATGATTACCCACCGGCGCGGGAATTTGAGGTGCCCCTCGAATCTGGCCCGCGAAAGGGAGCGAAATTGGATCGCGGCCAATACGACGCCCTGTTGGACAGGTATTACTCCCTCCACGGATGGGACAAAGATGGCGTGCCCGCTGTGGACAAACTGGAGGAGCTCGGACTGAAAGAGGTTAACGATCATCTAGTGACTGCCAGAACCCTCCGTCAGGTATAAGCAATCAATGTGGTGATTTGGATTGGCGAGGTATGTCTTATGAAGGTAGATAGGAACGGTACTCCAGAGGCCTCTGTGATCTCTATCGCCCGGCTTACGATGCAATACAATACCGCAGGACGCTCTTTAACGGCAGTGGAAAATTTTTCCTTGGATGTAGAGAAGGGAAAGTTTGTCTCCGTCATTGGACCTTCGGGCTGTGGGAAGACCAGCCTTATTCGTGCCGTTGCTGATCTGCTTCCCGTCAATTGCCACATCAAAGGTGACATTCGCGTCTACGGAAAAAGCAGCCGCCGGGCGAGAGAGGACAACGAATTCGGCCTTGTTCTTCAGGACCCGGTGCTGTTGCCCTGGAGGACAGCTCTGGAGAACGTCAATTTGCCCTTGGAAGTCATACCCAACGCGGCCAAGCGCTTGGGGGATGCTGGGACACCGATTGAGCTCCTTGAGCTAGTGGGCCTGAAAGGGTTTGAAAACGCTCTTCCCAGAGAGCTATCGGGAGGGATGAAGCAACGGGTGGCCCTGGCCCGTATGCTTAGCTACAGTCCACGCATTCTTCTGATGGACGAACCGTTTGGTCCCTTGGACGAGATAACCCGTGAGCGGCTCAATATAGAGTTTCTGAGGGTTTGGGAGAAGGCTAAGGCGTGCGTCTTGTTCGTGACCCACAGTGTTCCGGAAGCAGTCTTTCTCTCAGATTGTGTGGTGGTGATGACCTCCGCCCCAGGGCAGCTCAAAGAGATCGTTGATGTGCCCTTTGACCGACCCAGAGAGGCTGGACTAAAAAAGTCGGTTGAATTCCTGCAGAAAGCCAACGAGGTGAGAGATTGTTTGGAGAGGTGAAGCGATGAAGAGACTCCTTACGTGGAGGAAACATGGGGCTCTCGTTTTGTCCTTGATTTCCACAGTTTTGGTTTGGGAGTTCGGTGTGCGCTGGTTCGACGTGCCCAAATTCCTCCTGCCACTGCCAAGCTCTTTACTGGTTAGACTGTCCGAGGATGGCGCACTGCTTCTCAAACACATCTCCGTCACCACAAGGGAATCCCTGGCTGGCTTTGCGCTGGCCGTACTGTGCGCCTTTGTCTTTGCCATACTCCTTGCCGAGTTCAGGATCGCCCGCCGTGTTCTTTTTCCCTATCTGGTAGGAATCAGAGTGACACCGACCGTGGCTATCGCTCCCCTGCTGGTGATATGGTTGGGCTTTGGCATGACCCCCAAGATCGTCGTGGCCGCTTTGATCTGCTTCTTTCCTGTCGTGGTAAACACGGTGATTGGCCTGAGATCTCCCAATCCAGACATGATCGCTCTTATGCGTACCTACTCGGCCAGCGAATGGGACATCTTGAGAAAGGTCCGGCTGCCTACCGCTCTGCCATTTCTTCTGTCCAGCTTGCGCATAGCTGCACCGACGAGTGTAATTGGCGCTATCGTTGGCGAGATGGTAGGGTCCGATACGGGGCTGGGGTATCTGCTCCTGCTGTCCAAAGGCTATCTAGACACGGAGCTCCTGTTTATCTGTATCTTCTTATCGGCCGGCCTGGGCTTGTTATTCTTCGTGCTGGTATCGGCTGTTGAGGGGAGATTGCTCAGGTGGCACGAGTCGCAGTTGGAAGCCTAGGGTCGCAGCCACAACAGTAAGCCAATGAGGCGCAAGGAGGTGCTAATGGGGTGAGATAGAACCCTTCAAGAGTCGCTATTGACCTTGG
>CAYNKW010000370.1:0-4122 GCA_964397845.1 uncultured Anaerolineae bacterium | reverse complement strand
AGCCAGCGTGACCAGCGAGAATTTCACAAAGGAGTCTGACGATGACGAAGCAAACCGATTTTCTATTCCGAGGAAGCCTGGCGGAGTTGGACCCCGCTGTGGCCCAACTGATCGAATGCGAGGCGGAACGCCAGGCCCGAAAGTTGATTCTGATTCCCTCGGAGAGCTCTCCGCCCGGCGCCATCCGCAAAGTCCAGGGTTCCGTCTTTCAGAACATCTACGCCGAGGGCTATCCTCACCCGGCGACGCGGGAGCAAAGCGAAGCCGAGATTCTGGACTATGAGCGCCAACTGACGGACTACCGCCGCTATTCCGACCGGCGCTACTACAAAGGCGTCGAGTACGCTGACATGGTGGAAGCCCTGACCCGGCGGCGTTGCGCCGAGGCCTTTGCCACCGATGACGTCCGTGCAGAGGACATTTGCGCCAACGTGCAACCTCTCTCCGGCGCGCCGGCCAACAATGCTGTCTACACCGCGCTGATGAAGCCCGGCGAGACGGTCATGGGTATGTCGCTGCTGCACGGTGGCCACCTGACCCATGGCAGTCCTGCCAACCGCTCCGGCCAGATCTACAAGTCTGTCTTCTACTCGGTGAACCCCAAGACCGAGCGGCTGGGCTACGACCAGATTGCCGACTTGGCCCGCCAGCACAAACCGCGCCTGATCATTGCTGGCTACACGTCGTACCCCTGGGCCGCGGACTGGGCTCGCTTTCGAGAGATTGCCGACGAGGTGGGCGCTTACCTACTGGCCGACATCTCGCACGTGGCGGGCCTGGTTGTGGCGGGTGTTTACCCCTCGCCGATAGCCCACGCTCACGTTATCACCTTTACCACCCACAAGACACTGACCGGCCCACGGGGTGCGTGCATCTTGACCACCGACCGCCGCCTGGCCCGGCGCATTGACCGTGCTGTCTTCCCTGGTGAGCAAGGCGGCCCCCACATCAACACCATCGCTGCCATGGCCACCACCTTCAAGCTGGCCAAGACGGAGCAGTTTCGCGCATTACAGCGCCAGATCGTGGACAACGCAGCTCACCTGGCCCAGGCGCTGGAAGCGCGAGGTTTACACATTCCTTACGGCGGCACAGACACCCACCTGCTGCTGGTGGACTGTAAGAGCGTCCTCGCCGACGACGGTACCCCCCTCATGGGCGACGTGGCCGCCCGCATCCTCGATGTGGCGGGTATCGTCTGCAACCGCAATACTATCCCCGGCGACGAGACGGCTGGCCTGGCCAGCGGCATCCGTCTGGGCACCCCCTGGATTACCCAACGCGGCTTGAGGGAACCAGAAATAGAACACCTAGCCCAGATCATTGCCTTGGTGCTAAAGAACAGCCTGCCTTTCACTTACGCCGGACTGCGCGGCCCGCTCTATCGCGCTCGCATTGACTTTGACGTGCTCGAGGAAGCCAAGTGCCGCGTTGCTCAACTGGCCGACGCGGTCGGCCTGGACTACGAGCCGCGTCGCCACGGCTATCCTCACTACGACCTCGTCCTCAAAGACATCCCCTCCGACGAGGGGCAGGTGACCCTGGAGTTCGAAGGCGAAAATTCCGACGAGTTCCTGCAAGTGGCTACCACCAACGACGTTTACTGCCTCCATGCTGGCGATTGGCAGCCCACCCGCCTGTTGGAGAAGGATGGCCGCCTGATGGCCGAGGGAACGCTCTTCTGTCTGGAGGAAGGCCATCGCTACCGGCTGGTCGTTCTGGCCGATGTGCATCACCGCGTTGCCGCCTGGCTGCGCGCCCTGTCTGATGGCTATGTGCTGGTAGACCCCAACGACTCGCACGCCAAGTTGCCTGGGCCGGTGATCGTCCGCGACCTAGGACAGACCGAATTGACGATCCTGGAAACGACCGAGACACCTCTTTCTGTCTACAAACCCTATTACATTGGCCTTGACGGCCTGGCGGACGCGGCCAGCGGCGAACCACTGCCCGAGTTTGCCTGGCGTGAGACCGAGATCGGTCCAGCCAAACGAACGCCCCTGTACGAGATTCACAAGGCGTTAGGTGGGCGCATGGTCGAGTTCGCCGGCTGGGAGATGCCGGTGCGTTATGCCAGCGCGCACGAAGAACATGCGGCTGTGCGCACCGGCGCCGGTCTCTTTGACGTGTCTCACATGGGCGCGTTCGACTTTCGTGGGCCCAATGCCCGCTTCTTCCTGGACTTGATGACGACCAATGACTTGGGCCGCCTCGAAGTGGGGCAGTCACAGTACAGCTACCTGCTCTCACCACACGCCCACGTCATTGACGATGTGATGATTTTCCGCCTGGCCAACGAGCACTACATGATGGTCGTCAATGCAGCTAACAGCGACAAGGACTGGGCCTGGCTCAACGCTGTCAACCGGGGCGAGGTGCGCATAGACCGCGAACGTCCCTGGACGCGGATCACCTGTCCCACCCAGATCCGCGACCTCCGTGCGCCGGAGAACGGTCACGGGCGGCGGGTGGACCTGGCACTCCAAGGTCCCAGGTCGCGCCGTATCCTCATGGCCTTGGGTGGGGACGAGGAGACGCTATACCGCCTGCGGCGCATGAGGCGCACCGAGGTCATTCAGGGCCAATTGAGCGGTTTTGACCTGATCATCGCCCGCACCGGTTACACCGGCGAGTCCAGGGGCTTTGAGTTGTTCGTCCACCCCGACCAGGCCGCGGAGTTGTGGGAGGCGCTGATGACCACCGGCGAGACACTCGGACTGAGGCCGGTAGGACTGGCAGCGCGGGACAGCCTGCGCATCGAGGCTGGCCTGCCTCTCTACGGCCACGAACTGGCCGGTCCGCTGGATCTAGGGCCTGGACACGCCGGTTTTGACAGCTACGTCAAAACCTACAAGCCGTTCTTTGTCGGTCGGCGGCGCTACATGGCCGACGAGCGGCGGCGGGGCAGCGTGGTGGCTCGCTTCCGCATGGTGGAGCGGGGCATCCGTGTCCCGCAGCAAGGCGATCCCGTGGTCAGCCTGAAGGGACGCGTGGTGGGCAAGGTCACCAGTTGCTCCATTGACACCGAAGGTCATCTGGTAGGCCAGGTCTATATCAAGACCGATCATTCCCGACCAGGTACGCCGATAGCCGTGTTCCAGACAACTCACGCATGGACCAGCAAACCGCGCGACGCCCTCAACGTCGACGACCGGGTGCAGCTCCACGACCGGGCAGTGATCTTGAGCCGGTTCATGGCGCGGCGGTGATAGCTGATCTCGACACAAAGCGGCTAGTCGCCATCCGTAATTGGTGATATAATACGGGTAATCGAGTCGTGTTGAGAGAGGCCAAGAGTGTTTCCCCAAAGCCGGTTTCGGTTTCCGAGGCATTGAGTCGTGGGCGACAAGCAAAGAGCTGTCTTGGCAGTCCCTGGCAAACAGTTGTTGCAGTTTGCTGGAGCTATTCCCTTGGATGACTTGGAGCTTATGCGACAAGCTATTGAGGATGAATGCGAACAGGTTGACTTGAATGAGTGGTAGATATCTTTTTGGACACCAACATCGTAATAGCTTTGTTTGCCAATGAGTCGGTTGTGACAGACCGTCTCGGAGAGGCCGAAGAGGTTTTCGTTCCGAGCGTTGTCCTTGGGGAGCTGTATTATGGTGCCCGCAAATCGAGTGGAGTGAAGGAGAATGTCGTGCGCATAGATGATTTCGCTGTGAGAAACGTTGTCTTGGGTTGTGACACCGAGACGGCACGGCGATATGGTGAGGCCAAGAACGGATTACGTCAGAAGGGCCGTCCCATTCCTGAAAATGACATCTGGATAGCGGCGATTACCCCCTTCAGCACGATTTGACCCTCGTCGTCCGTGATGCACATTTCGGGGAAGTGAACGGTTTGAGAGTTAAAGTGTGGTGAGAGGGTGTCGTCGCGTTCGGGGTAGGCCGCCGCCTAACAACTCATTCTGCGATCCGGTCGCTCGAAACCGTGCACTGCGACTAGTTCGCCCGAAGCACAGGGGATGAAACGGGTTTCTTTCAGACCGTTATGTCAAAAAGACGTTGTAGTACTAGAGCAACAAGCTCTATTGAGGCCAGCAACATTGGCACAACTCAGTCATGGGCACTTGTGGGAGCAGATAATGCCACCATTGAGCGGAGTAAACGTTACTCGAAA
>CAYNKW010000369.1:0-4123 GCA_964397845.1 uncultured Anaerolineae bacterium | reverse complement strand
CAGCAGCAGCAGCGTGTAGCTTAACCTCCTGTCCACAAAACCGGGGGAGGGTCTATTGGTGCAACGAGATTCTTCGCTCCCTTCGGTCGCTCAGAATGACAAGTTTGCACTCGTCGGTTTGAGGCGCAGCTTCGCTAGTAATGGATGTTGACCAACGTACCCACCGAGGCCCACGAATACAGCCATTTCGCTTCGGGCGTGGGCAGGTTGACGCAGCCGTGGCTCATCGGATGGCCAAAGTTGCTGTGCCAGTAGGTGCCGTGGAGGCTATAGCTCCGGTAAAAGTACATCACGTAGGGCACGTTGGAAAGATAGTAGCCTGGGCCGGACATGGGGGCAGAGACGTACTTGGCGTAGATACGGTACCGGCCCGTGGGGGTCGGCGTGCGCGGCAGGCCGGTCGAGACGAGGGTACTGCGCACGGGCGTGTTTCCCGCGTAGGCGGTGAGTCGCTGGGCGCTGAGGTTTATGTCAATCCAGCGGCCACTGTGGCCACCAGATGGCGGCGAGGGCGAGCTTGTACCGCGAGGGATGCGCAGCACCTGCCCAACGTAGATGAGTGAGGGGTTGCGAATGTTATTGGCCTGCACCAGCGCCCACACCGAGACGCGGTACCGCAGGGCGATGGCCGAGAGCGTATCGCCGCGCCGCACGGTGTAGAATTGGCCCGAGGGTGGGGGCAGAGATGCCCCGCTGGGGATCGCCAGCCGCTGGCCAACGTAGATGCGGTTGGGGTTGACGATGCCGTTGGCGGCGGCCAGCGCGTTCACGGTGACACCATAACGCAACGCGATGCGGAACAGGTTCTCACCTCGCTGCACAACGTGCACGCGAGAAGAGCTGGACGGGGCCGGCGCGGTGGAGTTGCTGCCCGTGGGGATGATCAACCGCTGCCCGGCGTAGATGCGCCTGGGGTTGCTCAGGCTGTTGGCCGCTGCCAGCGCGTTCACAGTCACCCCATAGCGCAGCGCGATGCGGAACAGGTTCTCGCCTCGCTGCACGACGTGGACAACAGTTCCCTGAGCAAAGGCCGGTGCCACCAGTACCAGGATCAACACGAGCGCTATGCCAAGGCTCAACATTCTGCGCATTGTTTCTTCCCCTTCCTGCAGATCAACCAGCCCTCTTGCTTTGCCTGCCGAGTCGTCATCCGCCCAGCAGGTCGTCGCCGTCGAACTCCTGAAGGGCCTGCTCCCATAGAGCACGGTAGGTCTCCAGCCTCTTCTGCCCGGCAGCCCGGGCCGGCGCGGTGTGAAAGCTGCGGGCCGTGCGTTCCAGCCAGGACAGGTTGGGCAATAGTTCCAGGCACTGGACCGTTGTTCCTTGCCCCATCATCACCAGATGGCCGATGAAATGCAACACCGCCGTCGCACCCAGCTTGGAGAGCTTGTCTGCGTCCCACAGCACGGCCGCTTCCAGCGGTTCCACCGGCTCGTCGGTAAACAACCCCACGTGTTTCTCAACCGCATCGGCGACCGCGTCAATCTTGTCCGGGGGAAAGTCGGTACCCGCCAGCGTCTGGCGGGCGGCGACTGCGCCGTCTCGACCGTGGTCCTTGCTATGCGGCCTGGCCACATCGTGCAGCCAGGCGGCTGCTTCCACGATCTCCCGATCGGCGGCGGTCAACTCTGCCAGGCGGATCGCCAGTCGAACGACGGCCTGAACGTGCTCCCAACGGTAGTTGAAGGCAACTTGATTTTCACCCCAATGGACTCTGGCCTCGGCCAAAGCCGCTTCCTGGGCTGCCGCCCGAACGACCTCACGCCAGGCCGGCCGGTTATCCGCGAGATGGTTATCACACAATTCTGGCTCCTCCGCCCTGGCAGTCTAGGCACGCTTTTCCTTTGCCCACTGACGGATAGCCGGGCCAAGACCACCTCCGGAGAGGTTCTCGGGCAAGTCCGTAAAGTGGAACCATCGGAGGGCTGCTACTTCGTCCCGCTGGGGCCGCATCTCTCCATCAACCACGGTCGCCCGGTAGACGATGAGCACGCCGTTGCCCCGGGGATCGTCGGTGTAGAAATAGGCGCCAAAAAGCTGGCCGACTTTTACCTGCAGGCCGGTTTCCTCCTCGGCCTCGCGGGCAGCGGCCTCTTGCGGGCTCTCGTCGTGCTCCACAAAGCCGGCCGGCAGGCACCAGGTATCAGGTCCAAATACGTCATCCGGCGGCCTCAGCAGCAGCAGAATCTGCCCTCCATGCTCGATGAGCGTCGCCGCTCCCACCTTTGGATTACAGAAGTGGATAAACCCGCACACGGGGCAGACCTGGCGCACGCGGCCAAAAACCAGGCGATCCTCCAGCAGGCGGGCACATTGAGGGCAGTAGCGATATGTGTTGGCCATAGAGATATTATACCATACCTCTGCCCGCGCCGCACCTTTCAAATAAGCTGATGAAGCAGCCGTCTTGGCCCATTCTTTCAACTAGACGGTGGCTGGGTTGCGCGAAGGGTCTATTTACCACCCTCTCCTTAACCGCCAGCCCATTCTACCAGGCGCTGCCACCGCGTCCGCAGGTCGTCCCACAGATCATGCAAGTCCACTTTGCTGCCCACAGCCAGTTCAATCTTGTAGGTCAGCAGCGGCAACAGGGGCAGCGCCAGCTCCAACTTGCGCTCCAGACTCAAGCTGCTCTCGACTGCCTCGGTCAAGTCGACGACCGCGGCGCGCAGCTCGGCGTCCATTGGGAGACCCCTGTCCATCACCACCCGCATGGCCCGGCGCAGCGCGTCGAGGGTGACCTGCACCTCGCCCTGCTCCAGCCGGCCCTGCTGGACGGCGGCCAGGATGCGGGCCAGGTCGTCCCGGTAGGCCCCATCCACCTGGCGGTAGAGGGCAGCCTGACCGCGCTTGAGGTCGTCCACGCCCTGGCCCAGTTGCACCGACAGGGCGTCCAGGCGCGATGCGACCTGCGCAATAACCGCCTCCCAGTCGCCTGGGGTGGCCTGGGCTGGCGCACCAGAGGGCAGTCCTGGCGCCACGTAATCCCCGGCGACGTTGATCTGTGTTCCGACAGTCTGCCCCCGCTGGTCAAAGACCGTTACAGCCGCGGGACGCATGGGCGGGGGTGGCGCCGGCTCTGTGACTTTGTCGGTTTTGTCCGTGGGAACACGAATTGAAGTAACAGGTTGTTGCCATTTTTCCATCTCGCCAGACCTCTCCACTGCCAGGGCCTCCACCTCCGGCGGGAGTGGCTGCACCAGCCGCATGGGGCGCACCTGCGGCTTGCCCAACGCCACCTTGACGCCGTTGGCCCAGAAAATCTCTTCCAGGCCGGCCAGCTTTGCACGGACCTCGGTCTCGACCAGGGGCACGATGAGGTTTTCGTAATCGGGCCGGTCCTGGGGAAAGCGATAGCTGACGCGGATGTACCCGTCAACGATGCTCACCCCGCCCACGTAATGGCACTTCCACCAGTGCAGTTGCGACTCGACCGGCAACGCCAGCAGTTTCATCTGCTCCAGGTCCACGCGGCGGTGGTCAATGTCTAGCTCGTCGGCGAAGCGAAGCAGCGCGGCCAGCAGCCGGAGGCGCAGCGTCTCGCCGCCGTGGGCAAAGGACTCGTACTCCGGGCCGCCGAGGTCCACCCGGCGATGGCCTTTGGCCACCAGCGCCACCGCCTCGACAAGACCCGGGTCGCGGGCCAGGGGAATGGCAAAGGCATTGGTCGAGTCCTCAAACACGGCGTAGATCATCCTGGCCGTCTGCTCGTTGTGGTACGCACGAATTTCTTCCAAATTGCCGCCGGCAAAGCGCTCATTCTGCATCCCGATGTCGTGCAGGTAGGCGGCTGCCAGCAGGCAAAAGACCCCGGTGGGAGAGAGGCGCTTGCCGGTGGCCATCACGCCGGCGGTGAGGCCATCCAGCAGGGCGATGACCCGCTCGCTGTGGGTGGTGGCGTGATCGGTGTAGTAGCGGTGCAGCGGGCGCGACCAGATGCGCTCTGCGGCGGCGCGGATGTTTTCCAGCGCCCGGCGTTGGTCTGTGCTCAGGGTGTCTATCAGCTTGCTGCTCATGGTTGCTTCCTATCCAGCGCTCGTAACGCCCCCGAGACCCTGTACCCTTTGCCCTTGGGCCTGCGAAATGCCATTTAGTCGTACCCCTAAAGTGCCATAAAGTCGTG
>CAYNKW010000368.1:0-4140 GCA_964397845.1 uncultured Anaerolineae bacterium | reverse complement strand
GCGCTAACGAGTTGTCAGAGACCCTCGATCGATGCGGTTATCGAGTCACGACTAGCATCAAGCACCCATTGACATAACAGCTCTGTTGTGGCTTGGATCGCGTTGCAGGAATCCGTGGGTCAGTCTTAATCCTTTGTGTCCTATTTTGCCCTCAGAGAGGCAACGCAGAGTTTTGTCATCAACCAGGGCAAGTGCTGCAACGTAGCAACATCTTGTGTGGAGTAGGGGAGAAGCAAAGCCTCTCCGACAAGAGCCTGTGAGCCAGTCTCAATCTTCATTCTTCTTCGTTCTTCGTTCAGGGCTTCGCTCCTCAGAATGACAGAATGCAGCGCATATTGCTTATGCGAGATCCTACAGGGAAGGGGGGTTGTTCTCAGTCGTACTCCTTTTTACTTGGTATAATTAATCTTATACCAACTCTCACCGCATATGTAAAGCTCTGCTTCCCCACACGTGTAGACAAGCAGGAGTTGACCTTGGCGCAATTTCTGGTACAATAGGTAGTACGATCAAGTCTGAGGATGAAAGCGCAACAAGAGACACTGCTGCGTCGGTTGGCGGAACTGGAGGCCTTGAATGTGACTATCGAAGACATCTCCTCGTCGCATCCAGAGTTTGTCGATCGTCTGCGCGGTCCTATGCGCGCTTACGTTGGTGTGGCCTTGCGCGCAGATGACCGCACAAGCGCACTCAATCTCTGTTGATTCAATCCTCCTCACTGCGCCAGTGAGACCATTCATTGACCAGATCCTCTCAACGCGTGTCACGAGTTGTGGCCGGGGGTTAGGTAGATATCCTAGCCCTCGTGTCTTGTCTCATGACGACAAAGAAAAGACGGGAGCACCCAAGCCATGCAACTGGATGTTTACCGAGACGCAAGCGGCTTCGAGGCGTTGGCCGGAGAGTGGAATGCCCTGCTGCGGCATAGCGACACTGACACCATCTTTCTGACCCACGAATGGCAGCGGGCCTGGTGGCGTTTTTTCTCCTCTGGCCGAGAGTTGTTCCTCCTGTCCTTACGTCAAGGGAAAAAACTGGCCGGCGTCGCGCCCTTCTACCGCCAACAGTTGGACGGACGAAGGGTGATACAATTGGTCGGCGGAACAGACATCTGCGATTATCTGGACATCATCGCGCTGCCAGACTACAGGAGCCGCGTCTATCAAGCCATCTTGAAGTTTCTCACGACGGAACTGACGGATTGGGACGAGATAGACTTTCACTGCATCCCGGCAGCATCACCCTACCAGGCGCTGTGGGAGGCGGCGATGGAGCAAAGGCTGGTCGTCCAGCGCCGGGTAGAGGACATCTGCCCCGTCATCCCCCTACCCGCCGCCTGGGATGACTACCTTGCCATGTTGAACAAGAAGCAGCGCCACGAACTCCGCCGCAAGATACGCCGCGCCGAGAGAGAGGCGCAAGTGCAGTGGTACATGACCTCTGATCCAGACTTGCTCTCGCAGGACGTGGAAGTTTTCTTTGACCTACACCGCAAGAGCAGCCCGGACAAAGAAGACTTTATGAGCGAACCGGCCATGGAAGGGTTCTTTCACGAGATGGCCCGCTTTTCACTGGCTCAGGGCTGGCTGGAGCTCTCTTTCCTGTTGCTTGATGGCGAAAAGGCGGCAGCCATGTTTTGCTTTGTTTACAATAACCAAACCCTGGTCTACAACTCGGGCTATGATCCACAGCGGTTCAGGGCTTTGAGTCCTGGCGTTGTTTTATTGGGCTATCAAATCCGAGATAGCATCGCCAAAGGTCGTACAGCTTTTGATTTCTTGCGAGGAGATGAGGTCTACAAGTATCGCTTTGGCGGACAGGCTTCGCAGGTGTTTCAGATTACAGTCCGGCGCGAGCAGCAATAGGACACACGGGAGAAACACACGTTCTACAACGAAAGGGTTTATCTTTGTATCGCATTGCCATGATCAGCACGCACACCTGTCCCCTGGCCACGCTGGGTGGCAAGGAGACAGGTGGTATGAACGTCTACGTCCGCGACCTGAGCCGCGAGTTGGGTCGCCAGGGCATCGCCGTGGACGTTTTCACGCGGCAGCAGAATCCACACCTGCCCCAGATCAGCCACCGACTGGGCGCCAACTGTCGGGTCATTCACTTGCCGGCCGGGGTGGTGAAACCTTATGACAAGAACCTGGTGTTCCATCACCTGCCCGAGTTTGTGGAGGGGATCATCGCTTTTGCGGAAAAGGAAGGGTTGACCTATCATGTGTTGCACAGTCATTACTGGCTCTCCGGCTGGGCAGCGCTGGAGCTGCGGGAGCGGTGGGGCACGCCAGTGATCCAGATGTTCCACACCCTGGGTCACATGAAAAACAGCGTAGCCCAACGGGCCGCCGATATGGAGACTGATCTGCGAATCCAGGTCGAAACCGATGTCATAGCCCAGGCCGATTGGCTGGTAGCTGCCACCCCTCTGGAACGGGCACAAATGGCCTGGCTCTATGGTGCCGACCCGGCCAGGATTGAAGTGATCCCCTGCGGCGTGGATTTGGATCTGTTCAAGCCGGTCCCGCCGGCCGAGGCGCGGGCGCGCCTGGGCTGGCCCAAGGATCATCAAGATCATCGAATGGTGCTCTTTGTCGGGCGTATCGAGCCGTTGAAGGGGATTGACACTCTCTTGCGGGCCATGGCCCTGGTGGTTCGCGACTTTCCCAACTGGCAGGAGCGGATCTGCGTCTCGATCATCGGCGGCAACCCAAACGTTGGCTCGGATACCGTCAATGAGGAAATGGAACGCCTGAAACGGCTGCGCACCGAACTGGGCATCGGCGACCTGGTCGTCTTTCTGGGCACCCAGGATCAGGACACCCTTAACGTCTACTATTCCGCGGCCGAGGTGGTGATCATGCCCTCTCACTATGAGTCCTTTGGCATGGTGGCATTGGAGTCCATGGCCTGCGGCACGCCGGTCATTGCCTCCAAAGTGGGCGGCCTGGCCTTCACCGTGCAGGACGGCGTGACTGGCTTCCACGTGCCAGATCGTGACCCCGAGGCACTGGCGGGCAAGATCTCTTTGATCTTGTGCGACACCAACTTGCGGCAGCGGCTGGGTCAACAGGCGATGCGATGGGCGCAGCGTTACAATTGGCCAGCGGTGGCCAACCAGATTATCGCGCTATACGATCGGGTCACCGCCCGGGCCACCCTGAGCCGACTGGCTTGCTCGTAAGGTGTAATAAACACAGCACAAGGAGTTCCACCCCATGGCCGAGAACTGGAATCAAACCGCCGACGATCTCAAGCGAGTGCTGGTCATCATGGCTCACCCCGACGATGCTGAGTTCACTTGTGCCGGCACCCTAGCCAGATGGATCAGGGCGGGCTGGCAGGTGCATTATGTCGTCTGCACAAGTGGCGACAAAGGTACCAAAGACCCGGACATGACACCCCACCACCTGGCCGCTATCCGCGAGGAGGAACAATTGGCAGCCGCGCGCGTGTTGGGCATTGAAGGCGTCACTTTTCTGCGCCACAGGGACGGTGAACTGGAAGCCACCAGAGGGTTTCGCGCCGAGATCGCCCTGCTCATTCGGGGCTGCAAGCCGGACGTCGTCATTACCCACGACGCCTGGCGGCCTTACCAACTGCACCCAGACCACCGGGCGGTGGGTATCACCGTCTGCGATGCCATCGTCGCCGCGCGGGATCACTTGTTCCTGCCAGGGCAGACGGCCATTGGCCTGGAGGCAGTCGAGCCGGCTGAACTTTACCTGTGGGGCGCGGCTGAGCCGGACTGTTTTGAGGACATCACTGAGACAATAGATCTGAAATTGGAGGCACTGTCCAAGCACCAGAGTCAACTGCGTCGCCCCCACTGGCGGGAGCGCATCCGCCAGTGGGCCGCCGGCACCGGTGAGCCCCACGGCATGGCCTACGCCGAGGCGTTCAAGCGCATCACATTCCGTCGGTGAGAAAAAACAAGACCTCTGTGGAACGAGTTGGCAACTCGTCCTACTGCCCGCCGTAGCGGGCCTGGTTGGCCAGGTGCTCTTCGTAGGTGGTGGCAAAGGCATGGGTGCCGTCGCCTTTGGCGTAGAAGAACAGATAGTTGGTATCGGCCGAGGAGGTCACCGCCTCCAGCGCGGCCTGGCTGGGGCTGCAGATGGGGCCGGGCGGCAA
>CAYNKW010000367.1:0-4150 GCA_964397845.1 uncultured Anaerolineae bacterium | reverse complement strand
AATCAGCGATCGTGAGAATCCTCGCTTCCTGGCACCACTCGACACACATCTCGTAAGCTTCCCAGTCGAGCTCGTCTTCATCCCAGAACACCCTGACCTTTTCGAGGCCCCGCAAATGCGCGGCCAAGGCCCTCGTGTGACCGTCGGTAAAGATGACGTGCTTGCCGAGTTCCTTCACCGGAATGGGCGGCAGCGTTTCCAGGCTCAAAGGCTCAAAATCCTTCATCACCTGGTTCAGTTTTTCGACGTTGATGAACAGTTGGCTGGGCTGGATGTCCTCCAGTTTCATCTCAAAGAATTTGGTCATTTCACACCTCAGACGCCATATTGCAGCGACACGACAACATACCTCCCAACCGGTAAGCGTTCAGGGGAGCCTTGCGAAGGTTACAAAATGGGCTTGATTTGGGCACTATCAGCGCTTGACAGGGTGACTTGTGGCTTCAAAACGCTCAAAAAACCTTCGCAAGGCTTTTCCAGCGTTGATTCTACTCCACCCCCTGAACGGTTACCCCAACCGTTCTTGAACTTGACCCTTGAAGGCGTGGTCAATTATACTACAGTTCCTCACGAGACCACAACGCGGAACGCCTGGCGCGGTTCGTGCCGGGTCAAGAGATACTCGGTGCTGATGCTGCCGTCGCTGAACAGGTTGAGAGAGGTGCTGGCGGTGCGATGAAAGTTCCAGTAGGTGACCTCCATGCCGTGGTAGTCGTACATCGGGTTGTGGCGATAGAAAGCCACCGGCGTCAGGTGAGGGAGAATCTCCCAGCGGCGGGTGTCGCCGTACAATTGGCGGAAAACCAGCCGCCGCACCCCGATTTCGTAGCAGCGGGCGAGGAACTCGTCCACCTGGTCCGCGTTGTGCTCGTCCATCACGCAGGAGACCTTGACCGGAATCCGCGCCGCCCGCAGAATGGCCGCCAGGTCGGGCATGCGCCGCGTGCCGGTCATTTTTCGAAAGGTGTCCGGGTCGAAGGAAGGAAAAGAAACTGTGGCCCGGTCGTAAAGGTTAAAGATGTCCATCCTGGCCAGGGCCAGTTGCCCGTTGGTGTGAAGGGAGAGCTGCGCTGCAGGTACTTTTTCCCGCAGCCAGCGGATCAACCGCGCCTCGTGGCGGTAGAGCTGGGGATCGGTGGTCGTGCCGGTAAAGACGATCTGCCGCACGCGGTGCCGCTGCAACAGGGTCACGAAAACGTCCTGATTCCGCAGGGGGAACTCGTCCAGGTTGTTCCGATTGAGCGCCGGGTCTACCTGCTGGCCGATGCAGTAAGGGCAGCGCTGGTTGCACGGTCCGGCAAACAGAATGTTGGCAAAATCGTATTTCTCAGTCACCTCATGCTGCCTTTCTAGCTAGTTTCCGGTGCAAAACTGTTTATGAAGGCTCCCAGCCCTCGTCTCCGAGGGCGTCAAAAGCGGTTGTTCACTGCATGGGACGCCCCCGAGACGGGGGCTCGGAGCGTTTTGCACCGAGTCATATCATGCTGCCTTTCTAGCCGACGTCTCCACCGGCGGCGTGGCAAAGCTCGATTCCAGGTGAACCAGGTAGTCTTTGACGGCCCCGGCGTAAAAAAGGGCCACGACACCGTTAAAGTGCCGCGCGCCTTTGGGCGTGAGGCGCAGATACGGACCGGCGCACGCCATCAAGCCGTGCTGGAGGGCAAAGGCCACCTCGCGGGGAAAGTGGTCTTGCAGCCGGACACCGAACCTGGCGTAAAAGTGCTCCCTGTGAATCTGACCAAAGTAGAACGAGACGGCGATCATTTTGGCCATGGCCACGTCGAGCGGCAGGTGATAGACATCCTGGATTGGCAGCCGGCCGGCGTCCACGGCCCGCAGGTAGGGCTTGAGGGCCTTGGCCGCCGCGCCCGTGTTGTACGAAAGCGTGTGGTGTGAAAGCGACTGCGCCCCCAGGCCCAACCCCAGGTAGGGCGTGCCCTTGATTACCCGCTCGGTCAGGTAGTCGCTGGTGCCCACGTCGCCAGGGAGCCGGCTGTAGGTGTTCTTGCCCGGCGTGCCGGCATACCCCGCCGCCAGCAGCAAGCCCCGGGCGATCTCTTCCAGCTCGTTGACCATCCGCCGGGTGACGCGGGCCGCCTGGTCTTGAATCTGCGTGCCCTTGTAGCGCATCTGGTAGAGAGTGATGTATTCTGGCTCCAGGGCGATGGTTTGTTCAACCGTGGTACGCCACGACCCCGGCGATTGGCCGGCCAAGCCGTACATCAGATCAACGTTGAAGCGGCGAAAGCCGGCCTGGCGGATGTTGCGCACGGCGCTTTCCAGCATCGTCAGGCCCTCGTACTCGCGACCCAACGACCGGGCCAGCCTGAAATGGGTCGTCTGCACGCCCATGCTGATGCGGTCAACCCCCATCTCTTTGAAGGCGCGGATTTTCCCCGCCTCCCGGTGGGCGATGACGGGCGTCGTTTCGATGCTGATGGTCATGCCCCGCCGGAAGCGGAACGCTGCCCGCGCCGCTTCGACCACGCGGCGGATGTTGGCTGCCTTGACCAGCGAGGGCGTCCCGCCGCCGATGTCAAAGCCGATGAGGGTCTTGCGAGGCGTGTCCAGCCACTCGCGGTAGAGGTCGAATTCGCGCAGGAGGGCGTCAAAGTAGGCGTCCTCGGCGTCGTTCTCGCTGCGGTCCACGACGGTGTATTCGCAATACTTGCAGCGGGCGGCGCAGAACGGCACGTGGACGTACAGGCCGAGCGCGTCGATCTCTTGCCAGGCGGCGAGGACCGTGGCCTCGACGGCTTTGCGGGAAACGCGGTAGGGACGCATGGTCGTCCGGTGGTGGATGGGATAGGCAGTGTTGGCGATGTGGTGGTGGCGCAGCCCGGCCTCAAAGACGAGCTCCGGCGGGAAGGTGCGTTGGTCGGCGGGGGACGGGGTGTTCCATTGCATTTTCATTTCCTGTGGCTTCATGGGTTACCTCCTTGGATTTGTTAGTGTAATTCATACACTAAGCTGCGGCAAAAATAAAGAGGTGATGGGTTAGTGTACAAACTACACTAATTATACCAGATATCCCAAGCTTTGTCAAGACCCAAAAGACCCCCGGGAAGCTCTGGTGCTGTGAGCGTCCAGCGAAGCTTTGCCTCAAACAAGAGGAATGGGACACGGATTAACACGGATGAACACAGATTCTCAAAATTCGGCATGGTTCAAGTTAGATTTACACTATGAGCTGTTCTTCGCGCAAGGTGCCATGAACAAGGATTACACTACAAGTATCCGTTCAGGGGGTAGACCAGAAACCGGGATAGTGTCAAATGACACCTTGCGACATGGAAACGCGATTGGCATACTGCTAGTAGTAGGTGCTCTGCAATCTCATACTACTACTGGCTGTGGTATACACCCCCAGGGCGGAACTGGGGGGTCACCTGACACTATGTAGGTTTTTGGTGCTCCACAAGCAGATTAGTATCGCTTGCAGGTGATTTTCCCCTAGCAGGGATGTCTTTCTGTACAAAAAACCCGGTTTCTTGCCCCCCAGGTGAACGGTTACCTTCACAATACACTTTGGGGACGCAGATAAACGCTGGCTCGCACGAATCTATATCTATCTGCGTTCATCAGCGTCCTGTTTTTCCTAAAGGCCCTGTTCATCCGCCACCCAGGCGATGCCCAGTTCTTCCAATTTGGCTCGCGTGGGGCGGCCTTCGGCGTCCCAGCCGCACATGGTATAGTAGGTGGGCAGGGCAGCGGCCATTTCTTCCTCGGTGACGGTGACACCGTCGGAGGGGCCACCGGTGAGAGGCTGGAAGAGCTTGGGCGGCAGATTGTCGTCGGCACTGGTGAACCCTTCGCGGGTGTTAAAGGCGCGCATCATGTTCAGCGACCGCTCGCCGGCTTTCATCAGCTCCCACAGACTGACGTTCCAGCCGGTGACGGCACGCACCATATCCACCAGTTGGCTGGGGCCGTAGAGCTGCCAGGCCGGCCCCCACACAAACAGACACACGCCAACCGTGTTCAGCAGGCTGTAGAGCCGCTGGGTGTACACGGCAAAGCGTACCTTTTCCGCGTTGAGCACCTTGTCCGGCTGGGGGTCCAACAGGCCGAGTTCGGCCATACGGTCGGGATAGTCTTTGTAAGAAGGATCGTGCTCGCTGGACACGTGGTCCGCGCCGTAAGGGTTGGC
>CAYNKW010000366.1:0-4164 GCA_964397845.1 uncultured Anaerolineae bacterium | reverse complement strand
GCCGATTCCACCCTCCAATGCTCCTCCGTGAGCAAGTACCCGTCTGGGTAGTTACGCTGTTTCCACTTATGGCGGCTGTCGTACATCATGGCGGTGCAGGGACTACCGCTGAAGGGCTTCGTGCTGGCGTGCCCTCAGTGATTGTTCCTTTTGCCTTTGACCAATCCTTTTGGGGAGCGCGGATCAAAATACTGGATCTCGGACCCGATCCAATACCGCAAAAGAACCTGACCGCTGATCGATTAGCCCACGCTATCAGAATCGCAGTGACAGATCGTGGTATGAGGCAGCGTGCCAATTCATGCGCGGAAGCCATTCGCGCCGAAAATGGCATAGGAAACACTGTGAAAGTCATCCAACGCTATTTCGGCGAACCCTGGGGGGCATCGCCAAGAAACCAGGTGTCTTTGAGGGCCGGATAGAAATCCGTGAGTACCTGAGTGTTACCATCAGCTTTGATCATGATATTATCGATGGCGCTCCAGCTACGCGCTTCACGCAGCGGTTGAAGGAGTTAGTCGAAAGCGATTATGGCTTGTGCGACCAAGTAATATCGCAGTGGGCAAATCGCCGCATAACTAATGTTGGGCCATATGGCACAATCACTGGGTTGCAGGCGACGTTGCTCCGCTGCGCTTCGCAACGCGCCTGAATCCGACCGTTATGCGGCAGTTAACTCATACACGCAGAGTCTTGCCCGATGGAGAGAAATCGCGACGACTGATTTAGTCCAGTTGATGCAAGCACGTTTCAAACGTTTGCTGCTGGATTTTGAGATGACGTATTCAGCCGAGCAAATCTCTCATCCGGGGGAGCGAGGGCGATTGCTAGAAGAAACGCTCAAGAGTTTCCTAACTTCAGTGCTACCGAACCGTACCGGCGTAGGTTCAGGGCAAGTAGTTGCGGCCCTTGAAAGAACCAAGTAAACAAGTGGATATTGTGCTATACGATGCGATGAACTACCTACTGCTGTTGAGCGAGGGTACGTATCAGTTGTTTCCTAATGAAGCTGTTCTTACCGTAATCGAAGTGAAATCGAAGTTGAACAAGACAAAAGGAGAAATATCATGCGTAGCAAGTACATTCTGATCGTATTGAGCGTAGTAGCAGCGCTGGCAGCAATGGCGGTGGCGGTATCGGCCGGAAACCCGGACAACCCACCAGGACCGCCAGAGACGACATCTTTGTACACGTTGGAGTACATTTACGACCGGCTGACCACAGGTGCGGATGGCACGCAGAGTACGTTCACGGAACCGAGTGAGGGGCCGCCGACGGGAACGATGCACACGCTGAACGAGATTATGTCTGTCGCGCCGGCAGTGGACGACACAAATGGGGCGGCCCAAACGCACGTGCTGGCAGGGATGACGGCCTGCGGACCGACCAGCGGGGAGTGGGGCGTGATAACAGGCACGATGCCGGACAACGGTGTGGTGACGATAGTGCCGACGACGACGAACCAGACGATAGCCGCTGGTTACCACGATGGCAGCGGCTACGTGGAAGGAGACGCCGACCTGGTGGCGGACAACATCAAGCAAGGGGTGAACCTCTTTGGCGTGGACGGTACGCTTATCGGCGGCAGCACCTACAAAGCCGGCGTGCCCAAGACCGGGCAGACGATATCATACACCGTTGGGGATGACGGCGACCTGCAGATGGGCGTCGCCTGGCCGGACCCGCGCTTCACGGACAACGGCAACGGCACCGTGACCGACGAGCTGACCGGGCTGATCTGGCTGAAGGATGCGAATTGTGCCGGGAGGCCGATCTGGTCCGCGGCGGTGAGCTGGGCAAATGGGCTGTATGACGGGTGTACGGACTGTGGTGGTACGAATGATGACTGTGGTTTGAGCGATGGGTCGGTGGCCCGCGACTGGCGGCTGCCGAACGTGCGGGAGCTGCAGAGCTTGATAGACTATGGAGAGCACGGCCCCGCATTGCCGGATGGTCATCCATTCACCGGCGTCCAGACGGACTACTACCACGCGAGTACTACCTGCGCGGACATCACGGGCTTCATCTGGGGCATGAGCCTGCACAGCGGCTACGTGTACTACGCCGACAAGTCCTCCCTCAACCCCGTGTGGCCCGTCAAGCGCGCGACGTACAACACCTACCTGCCACTGGTGCTCAGGAACTACGTCGTCGCGCCCGACCTGGTGGTGGAGCGCATCGTCGCCACGAGCAACGACGTGCAGGTGGTGATCGCCAACCGCGGCAATGCGCCCGTCACTGACGATTTCTGGGTGGATGTCTACCTAGACCCTGACCCCGCGCCCAACGGCGTCAACCAGGTATGGTACGATGGCCGGTCGGCTCACGGTGCTGTCTGGGGTGTGACCGAGCCGGCGCTGCCACAGTTGGCGCCGGGCGGGGTGCTCACCCTGACCCTGGGCGATGCCTACTACTCGACCGCGTTCAGCCGTCTCCCGGACGTACTGCCCGCGGGCACGCCGGTCTACGTCCAGGTGGATGCGGTCAACCTTGCCACCACCTACGGCGGCGTACTCGAGAACCACGAGATCACCGGCGGGGTGTACAACAATATCGCCAGCACGGTCTCGACATCGGCGGTTGCCGGGGAGCCTCCCTCGATTACAGGGGGTAACGAGCCACCGGGTTCGTCCGACCGCCTGCCGCCCAGGCCTTGAAACATCGCTGCCAAGCTTACTATCATTTTGTCAAGTCCTTTGCCAGCGAACAATGAGTAGGCGTGCGAGCATAGCTCTGAAAAAAAGTGATCTTTCGAGTCGCCGACCACGCTATGCACAACACGCGCGATGCTTAACAACCAAACAGGAGGAACCATGAACAAACTAAGGGCCTATGCCCGTTCCATTCTGCTCGCCAGCACTATCGGCCTGTGGCTGTTGGTCGCCTGGCTGCCGGCACTGACCCACGCTGCCCCTTCCGACCTGCCGCCGCGTCCGGAGATCCCGCCGACGACTGCCCTGCCAGTGCCGTCCAAAGGTGCCTGCATCGAATTGGCCATTCAGGGCGCGACGGTCGAGATGCGCAGCCTGAGGACCGCCGTCCAATGGCAGGACGGCCTGGGTGAGTGGCATACCGTCGAGGGATGGCAGGGCACGCCAGAGGAGGACGTCACCAAGCGCTGGTGGGTCGCCCCCAAGGATTTCGGTACCGGCCCGTTCCGTTGGCTCGTGTACCAGGGAGGCGAACTGCTGGCTTTGAGCATATCGTTCCATCTGCCCGGGTCTGCCGGCGAGACGGTGAGGGTTGGCGTAACACTCCCGTCAACTACTAGCGGCTGAAAGCCAGTAGTAGTTGACGTTGGGGCTAAAGCCAGAGACGGATAGCTCCTCTCTCGCCTGAAGGCGAAGGTGTCCGCCGCTTGCCGGCACGCCGGGCCTCTTCTGGTTGGCCCTTCACCGCTGCCAACGCGACTTCCAACTCCGCCACCCGGGCCTCCAGTTTGCTGACCCGTTGCAGGAGAGTCGCGTTTTCCGCCCGCAGACGTTCGTTTTCAGCAGCCAGATCGATATCCGTCATACTGATAGCATACACCAAATGGCTTGCTTTTTTTCAATAGCGATCATTGGCTATTGACAACCTAAGCCAACCTTGGTTAAAATGAGGAGAAAACCCGGTAAACAAATACCGTGTGAAATTGATCAGATAGACGCTGAGCGATTTTCGATTGTGGCGAATCCACATCCAAGGAAAGCTGCCGCATAACCAGTCGCTGGTGCGACACGAGGCTGCTCGTGTAGCTGTTGTACTCTGACAAGAGGATACAACCGGCTGTTCTGCCAGCCGTACCCTACCCCAGGCGTGCATCACTGGCAACGGTGGGGTGCGAAGCCCTTGGTCTTTAGACCCAAGGACTAAAGGCCCTGGGGACAAAGCCGCCACGTTCATAAGAACGGCAGTAGAAACGCGAGTGGAAGCTGCTACTGCCAGCACCAGGCGATTAAGGCGGCCAGGGTTGCACTGTACCGTACGGTCCAGTACGGTGCGCGGTATGGTCGACCCTTCGACTACGCCCCTGGGCCCTGTACTTGGGCCGCACCTGTCCTGAACCGACAGGCCCCTGGTCCTTTGGCCCAGGGACAAAGGGTACAGGGTACAGGACCAAGTGCCAAAGGACCAGGGGCTTGTCGAAGGGACGTGTGCTTTGCACTGTGCTTGTACACAGTA
>CAYNKW010000365.1:0-4164 GCA_964397845.1 uncultured Anaerolineae bacterium | reverse complement strand
TCGGGACAAAGCAGGGCAGTGTTACCTCGTCTACCTTTCGACTTTAATCTCCGCAAGAACGACCGCGTCGTCAACGGCCCCTGCTGGGCAGGTGACGGGCAGGCGGGGCAGGTTCCCTTCGTTGACGTACAGGCCGGCGATCAGCTTGTAGATTCCTGGCAGCGCGTCAGGCGACACGGTCAGCGTATGCGCGTTAAAGACGACAGCGCCCGGTTGCCAGCGGGAAGTCGGGTAAGCGTCGTCGCCGGTCAGCCGGTCGTGCTGGGCATAGATGCGCCCGTCAGGGCCGAGCAACTGGACGAAGGTGGTATAGTTGGTAACGACGTCGTCCATGGCTTCCCAGTAGAGCGTCAGGTGCAGCGTTGCCTCTGGCGCAACGGTCGTAGATGTCAGGTCGTAGCCCAGCAGCCGCATCTGCCCGCCGAACTCGGCGTGGAATGGATGCGCCGGGCCGGGCCGCCCGCCCAGATCGCAATCTACCACGGAAAAAAGCAGCAGTGCCACATCGTGAAACGTCTGGCCCACGTCTAACCGAGGACAGGTGTGCAGCAGATGGCTCAGAATGACCTCGGTGGGGTCAGCCAGGCGGTGCTGCCAGAGTACCAGCCACAACCGCTTTCGGCCAGCGGCGATTTCGGCCAATTGGGTGACGGCCCGGTAGTCTAGCGGCTCCCGCGTGGAAGGGAGTAGGCCGGGCGGCATGGGATGCACCGGTAGGTCACCGTCAAAATAATAGGCGAAAGCCGGGTCGCTGTGACCACCGACCAGGACGACGGTGTCTCCCGGTTCAGCGTAGCGCTCGACATAATCTGCAACGGCGCGAAAATCGGGGCGAGCCAGGGCCTTGTCAAAGTACTGCATTTGCAGCGACACGACCGATGCGCTAACGATCAGCGCACCCGCCAGCAGTAACCCTGCCACTGCCAGCCAGTGCCGCAGTCGCCGCGCAGGGGGGAGGCGACGCTCGCGGGCCAGCGAGGCCAGACGCGCACCCCCGGCGGCGGCCAGCAGAAGCAGCGCTGGCAGTGCTGGCAACAGATACCGGGCCGCGAATTTGGGTCGGTCGTGGGAGATAGCGAACAACGCAGCCACCGGCACGGCCAGCCAGAGTAGCAGCCAGAGGGCGCGCTCACCCCGCGAGAGACCTCGACTCTGCGGAGCACTGCCGTTCTGGGCGGCGGCCTGGAGGCCCAGCAGGGCTGTAGCAACCAGGGCCAGCGCTGCCGCGTGCGTCAGCGGGGTGTGTCCCCGGTCGCCAGTGGCAAAGGCCAGGGCGGTGTCGCGGACGATCTGCCCCAGGCCCAGCGCGCCATGCCAATAGGAAGCGTTGGTGGCGTACTGCTCGGTCGCAAAGCGGCCCCAGGGCACAAAAAGCAACAGGATGACCGCCTGCGCCGCTGCCCAGCGGATCAGCGGTCCTCGCATCACCTGCCAGCCCTCGCGCGCCACCCGCACCAGCCACCACCCGCCGAAAGCCACGTTGGCAAAGAGTAGGACGAAGCTGGTGTAAAAGTGGGCGTACAGGGCCAGCGTGCCAATCAGGGCATAGCCCACCCACGGCCAGGGACTCGCCTCGCGGCGAGCAACGATGCCCTGCAAGGCCAGCACCACGCCCAAACTCAGCGCCAGGGCCAGGCTATACATCCGCGCCTCTTGTGAGTACCACACGTGGAAGGGCGAAACAGCCAGCAGCGCGGCGGCCGACAAGGCGATTGGCTTGTCAAAGAGCTGTTTTCCCAGGCGGTAGAGCAGCGCCACACCCAGCACGCCCCACCACAGGGACGGGTATCGCACCGCGAATTCGCGGTCGCCGAAAAGCGCCAGGCTGCCCCGAAGCATAAGGTGATACCCAGGGGGATGTACCTTTTCGGAAAAGAGGATAGCCCAGAAGGACGGCCAATCGGCACGGGCGATGGTCAGGGTGAAGGCTTCGTCGTACCAGAGACTCTGATCCGGTAGGCGGTAGATTCTCAGGCCAAAGGCTAGCAAAAGCGTAGCCAGGGTCAGGGCCAGAAGCCTCTGATTTGTTCGCGAGTTGCTCATGTCAGGAACAACCGTAACGGAAGCTCAACACGAGGAGGACGGCGCCAATGCCAAAGTAAACCAGGGTGCCGATCTGCCGCCGGCGAATGAGCTTTTGCCGGTTGGCCTCGTCATGCACCGACCGAGGCTTGCCCCACACCAGATTGGGCCGGTAGACACTCAAGAGGCTGACGGCCAGAAAGACCACCGCCCCGGCCAGCGTCCAATAGTTTACTTTCACGTCGAATCACTCCGTCGTTGCTATTATTGAGCCGTCAACTTGACAATCGTTTCACGCTCTCCAGGTGGCGGAGCAAGACAATGTCAACACCGATCTCTACTGACCTACTTTCTCAGGTAGCCGTGGGCGTAGATGACCTTGTTCTCCAGGATCTGGGCCGTCTTCCAGATAGCTGTTTGGTCGGGATCATCCATGTCCACCAGAGCTGGGTCTAATTCCTCCATGGCCGCTGTGGCATCGTAGAGGTTGAGCAGAAGCTTACCTACAGGGGTGCTGTCATCCCTCTCGTCGACGATGCGAATGAACTCATTCTGCTCCTCGTCCAAGGGGTTGGCGATGGCTGCGTCCAGGCCAGCAGCCATGAGCATCACCAGGTAAGTGCGGTTGATCAGGCCTCGATGCTCCCAGGGCACATCATTGGAGATGTTGGATAACCCCACCACGGTCATGGGAGGTGGATCAGCTATCTGCTTGAAGTAGCGTAGGGCCTCCAACGTCTGGGGAGCGTAATCCTGCATGCCCTGCACGGTTAACACCAGGGGATCGAGATAGAGGTCCTCCATAGGGATGCCCAACTCCATGGCCCTGGGGATCAGCACTTCCATAGCCAATTCCGCCCGACCCTCTGTGGTGGAGGGAATGGTCTTTCCCATGGTCAGGGCGATGACCTTGGCGTCGTACTTGGCCGCCAGGGGCATGATGTTTTCGAGGCGCTCCGGCTCGGCCGAAGTGGAATTGAGCATCGCCTGCTTCTCGCAGCGCTTCAAACCAGCTTCGAGGGCAGCGACGTTGGTCGTATCCAGGCAGAAGGGGACATCAACGACCTCCTGGACGGCATCGACGATCCATTCCATGACCTCAACGCCGTGCCTCTTCTGGGGGCCAATGTTGAGATCCAACACATCCGCCCCGTGTTCAACCTGGGACACAGCCTTCCTCTGGATGGCCTCCGCATCCTTTTCTGCGATCGCTTTCTGCACCTCTTTGGTGCCGATGGTGATATTTTCGCCAATGATTAGCATATTTCACTCCCTTCTCATGCTCGGCTCAGGTTTCTTGCCTCAAAACCTGTGCCTCTGTTACAAGTTGTAAGACGTTATCACTTGACCTTGGGAACGCTCAACTTCGCAGCTCGCTCTTGCCAGTATTTCTTTAACAGACAAGCAAGCGGGTGAATCATCGGACAAGTCCAACAGCGATCTTTCATTCAGGTTAAATTCTTCCACATTAGGATCGTAATCTATTCTTCCCAAATAGGTTCCCGGAGATTGAATACGTTCCTCCAGGCCTTCTTTGAACCTATGGTTTCCCACCAGATAAAAATGATCGTAGTGAATCCCAGTTGCCTTGGTGATTGCTTCAACCCTTCCTGTGTGCTTGATGGATTTCGAGGAAGGGTCCAACAGCACAAACAAGTCGTCAACATCCGAGAACACCTTCCGATTCAAGTGCTCCAAACCGGCTGGTGAATCGATCAGCACGTTTGCATAGTTCTTGGCCAGTCTGGGAATGTTTAAGCTGAGGAGCTCGTCCGGGACACAATAGCAGCCTTTTGTCAGCTTCATCCCCAAGGTGATCAGATCAAATCTTTCGCCCTCGTACAGGCAATCCACTTGAAGTAGATACGCCATTCGCTCGGGCAAGGGCATGGAGCCCGGTCCCCCATCGCTCCTTCTCTCCTCAATGATGTCGTGAAGCGCGCCTGAAACGGTTGCTATCTTTTCTTTCTCCAAATCCACTCCAACCATCCCAGGCAAGCATTGATCGGGGTCGAGGTCAATGAGCAGCAATGGAGGATGCAGATATCTGGTAGCCAAGGCTACAAACGTTGATTTTCCAACTCCTCCTCTTCCTGTGGAAACGATTTTCCTGGCCATTTCTCCTCACTCAATATCGGGTAG
>CAYNKW010000364.1:0-4178 GCA_964397845.1 uncultured Anaerolineae bacterium | reverse complement strand
GTGACATCGGTCACCTCCATTTCAGAAAGAATCAACAAATGAAGACGTTCGCCAGGGGCCAAATCATCCTCAAAATGAAGTGCAGCAGCCTCCTGGATGTTCTGCATCAGTTCATCCAGAGTACTCCCCTGGGTAAACACATCAGCGCCGATTCCTCTCGCACACCAGTATTCACCGTCAAAATATGTCTCAAATTTGGCAAGCATCTTTATCCTCCATATCAAGGGCCAGGCCTATTCACCCTTGATGCGCGCCAGGTTCTCCTCCTGCCGCCGGACATAGCGGGCCATGTCAGCGCGCCCGGCTTCGACGCTGTAGCGGCCTTCGGCCTTGGGCATGTTGCCTGTCATGGCTGCTTCCATGTCTATGCCGAACTGGTAAGCGATCTTGAACAGAAACGTAGCCGCGTCGCCCAATTCCTCGGCTAATTCGGCTTTGAGTTCGTCTTCACGGCCTTCGCCCGGTTTGTAGCCTTCCAGGTGAAGCACCAGGCGAGCGACTTCGCCCAGTTCTTCCATCAGATGCACGAAAGTCTGGCTGGGCGAAACGCGATCCCAACCGCGCAGCCGGTCGTATTCTTCCAGCCACCCCTGATATTCGGCAATCTCCATCATGCCTCCGTATTCAGATAACCTTCGCGCTGCATAAAGTCGTAGACGTGCTCAATGAACCGCTTCACTTCTCCACTGCGACCTGCATCTGACGGCGCAGGTGCTGCAAAAAGTCCACCGACTTGAGGCCCCGCTCCAGGATGTAGGTGATATAGCGCAGCATGATGGTTTCCAGTTCGGCGTGCAGCGGCGGGCGGACACGCAGTTGCCGGATGGTGCCGTAATCGCGCGTCTGCAGAAAGCGCAGCACTTTGAGGGCGTTAAGCGACAGCGGCGTGGCTTCAGAACGGCCCTCGCCGCAGCGAGGACACAGCACACCACCTTCGCCAGGGTAGAAAAAGTTGATCACCGGCTCGATCCGCGCCTGGCAGTTCACACACTGAAAGAACTGCGGCTGGTAGCCCGCCAATGCCAGCAGGCGCAACTCGAAGAAGCGCGCGGCCAACGCCAGGTCCCTCGCCTGGCCCAGCCAGCCCAACAGCGCCAGCAACAGGTCAAACAGCGGGCGATCCTCGTCCTCGTCACCGGCGAAGCGATCCACCAGCTCGGCGGCATAGTAGGCGTAGGTGGTGCGGAGCAGGTCTTCCCGCAGCGGGAGGAATGGCTCTACCGTCTCTGCCTGGGTGACGATGTCCAGGTTGCGGCCTCGCGCCAACAACAGGCGAGTGTGACTAAAGAGTTCCAGGTGGCCGGCCTTGCGGCTGCCTGGCTTCCGAGCACCTTTGGCCACCGCTCGCAACTTGCCCCGGTGCGGCGTGAAAAATGTCAGCAACCGATCGGCCTCGCCAAAATCGCTTCGCTTGAGGATGATCGCTTCGGTGCGATAGAGTCGCTGACGGCTCACGCTCCACCTACTCCCCACGCACGAGGTTGTATCGGTACGGGCGTTGCCAGTTCCTGGTCATCTTGGCCTGATAAAGCGCCTCAATGTCCACGCCCAACGCTGAGCAAAGGTGCAGGATGCGGATGATGGCATCGGCTAACTCGGTGCCAACCTCGTCGTAACTGTGCCCTTTTTTGTAGGCGTCCGTCGCCTCTGAAATCTCGGTGTGAATCAGCGCCAACATCTGCCAGATGCTCGCCTCGTCGGACGAGAAGCCTTTGGCGTCAACCAGCTCTCGCACCTGGACCATGTAGGCGTTGAGGCCGCTCGGTTCCATGACATCCCCTGCTCTGAGTCAAGATTGGAGTTCAATTATACCACCAGGGCAATTGTGGGACAAGTTGGTAACTTGTACCACGACTCTCAGCCAGTAACAAAAAACCGCCCTCCGGTGCAGAGACGGAGAGCGGTTCACAGGCAGACAGCCAGAACGTGGCTACAGATCGCTGGACGAGAATGCTTCCGGCAGCAATTCTGACAGGCGAAACTGGTGACTGTTCCCTTCCAGGTCAGCTACGATGACGCGCAGGTCGGCGTTGAACTCGGCCAGAACCTGGCGGCAGGCACCGCACGGCATGGCAGCCCCTCGGCTAACGATGGCGATGGCCCCGAAATCGCGCTCGCCTTCGGAAACAGCTTTCGCCACGGCAACTCGCTCAGCGCAGAGGGTGAGGCCATAGGAAGCATTCTCCACGTTGCAGCCGATGAACACCCGGCCGGCTCGCGTCTGCAGCGCCGCCCCGACGCCAAAACCAGAATAGGGCGCGTAAGCATTCTGGCTAGCTTGGCGTGCTGCGGCGATCAGCGCTTCGTCAGAGTTCATAATGTCTCTCCTCCTGGTTCGCCAGCCTCGCAGTCTATGGCATCGGCACCGGGCGAGTCCAGCGGCAGGATGATGTCCTCCTCCTCGGAAGGCTTGGAACCTTCGCCTTTCGCTTTTAGACGGGCCGGCACGCCATAGACAACGCTATCGGGCGGCACATCGCGCGTCACGACCGAACCGGCACCGGTCTTGCTTCCTTCGCTCACCCGCACCGGTGCAACCAGCATCGTATCGCTGCCGATAAAAGCGCCATCTTCGATAACCGTCCGATGCTTCCGCTGCCCATCGTAGTTGCAAGTGATTGTACCCGCACCAATGTTGACGTTCTCGCCAACCGTCGCGTCACCGAGATAGCTAAAGTGTCCCACTTTGGTCCCCGGGCCGAGGTACGAGTTTTTCACCTCGCCAAAGTTGCCCATGTGGACGCCGCGCGCCAGATGTGTGCCCTTGCGCAAATGGGCAAACGGCCCGACATCCACATCATCCTCGATGGTGGCCTCCTCGACGACGGAGAAACGAATGACGCAGCCATCGCCTACTGTCGAGCTGTCAATCAAGGTGTTGGGACCAATGATGCAATCGTGTCCAATCGCCGTCGTGCCGGTCAGATGCGTGTTCGCTAGAATCGTCGTATCCTGGCCGATAGTAACATCTGACTGAATGTAAGTCGTTTCGGCATCCACCAACGTCACGCCAGCCAACATCCACCGCTCGTTGATGCGGCGGCGCATAATGGCTTCGGCCCGGGCCAGGTGGACGCGGGTGTTGATGCCTTGCGCTTCAGTCACATCGTCAATTGTCATGGTCTGCACGCGACATCCCTCATCAACGGCCATACCCACCAAATCGGTGAGATAGTACTCGCCTTTGGGACTGAGGCAAATCCTGGGCAAATGCTCCCAAAGCCAGGTCGTCTCGAAACAGTATACTCCCACGTTTAACTCGCGGATGGCCAGTTGTTCCAGTGTGGCCGCCGCCTCCTCAACGATACCCAGCACACGGTTGTCACGTGCATCGCGCAAGATACGGCCAAAACCCATCGCGTCGTCCGAGAGAACAGTCAACATCGCCACCGGAGCGCCGTCAGCCTGGTGCAACTCAACCAGGCGGCGCAGGGCCTCCAATTTCAGCAAGGGCATGTCCCCGTAGAGAACCAGCACAGCCCGGCTGCGGCCCTCCAACACCGGGCTAGCCTGCAAGACGGCGTGTCCCGTGCCCAGCCGTTCAGATTGTTCAACGTAGATGACCTCATCGCCCAGGAACTCACGTACCCTCTCAGCGCCGCGCCCCACCACCAACACTGGATAGCGCACACCCAGCGATCTGACTACCTCCACAGAATAAGAGAGCATCGGACGGCCAGCCACCGGATGCATCACCTTGACCAGGCGCGACTTCAGGCGTTTGCCATAGCCAGCGGCCAGAATCACAGCCGCCAACTCTTCCCGTGTGCGATCATCTGTCATCTCGTGAAACATCCCCCTCGCTAACCAATGCCAGACGAATGAGAAGCGATGCAGCCGACCATACTACCACTCATGTGATAATACATCAGTTCATCGCTCCAAAGGGTGCATGTTCCATCTGCCTGGAAAAGCTATCGTCCAACGACGTTCTCAAAAAAATATCACTGGCAAACCCAAAGGCTGGGGCGGGAGGACTCGAACCCCCGAATGGCGGCTCCAAAGGCCGCTGCCTTACCACTTGGCGACGCCCCAAGGTGCTGTCGAATATTCTAGCACAGCCTCGTAGAATACGCAAGCAGAAGTGCGGATCGCCAGAAAGGTATGGAACTCGTAAAAAAAGAACTCTCCTGGCGACGACCTACTCTTCCAAGGGGCTGCCCCCCCAGTACCCTCGG
>CAYNKW010000363.1:2706-4202 GCA_964397845.1 uncultured Anaerolineae bacterium | reverse complement strand
TGCAGTGAGTCGCAATTGCCCAATTCTGCGAGATATGATACACTATCTACCTTGAATTGTAAAGCCTTCCACAGGAGGACAATCACACCTTGGCATTGCGGCAACTCGTTCACAACGGCGTCGTCGTGCCCGATCCTCCGCCGCCCCGAGGCCTGGTGCTCACGGTGCGCGGGGAGCGGGTCGCGTTGTCGCCCGAGCAAGAAGAAATGGCCCTGGCCTGGGCCAAGAAACAGGGCACGCCCTACGTTGAGGACCCGGTATTCGTCCAGAATTTCTTGGCCGATTTCAGCGCCGAACTGGGGATCGATCCCCCCTTGACGTTGGCGGAGGTGGACTTTGGACACCCCATCGCCATCGTCCAGGCCGAAAAGGCGGCCAAGGAGCGGATGACAAAGGAGGAACGCAAGGCGCTGGCCGCCCAACGCAAAGCGAAGCGAGAAGCATTGCGCCACCAGTACGGGTTCGCGGTCGTCAACGGCGAGCCGGCCGAGGTGGCCAATTACGTCGTCGAGCCCAGCGGCATTTTTATGGGACGCGGCCAGCATCCCCTACGGGGACGCTGGAAGGAAGGCGCCCGCCAAAGCGACATCACGCTCAACCTCAGTCCCGACGCGCCTATCCCGCCTGGCGACTGGGCCGAGATCGTCTGGCAGCCCGAATCGCTCTGGGTGGCCCGTTGGAAGGACAAGCTCTCGGGCAAGCTCAAATACGTGTGGCTGAGCGATACCGCGCCCATCAAACAGGAACGGGAAGCTCATAAATTCGACAAAGCGATCGAGCTTCACGCCCAGTTGGAAACCGTCCGCGCCCAAATCACCCAGGATTTGAGCGCTACCAATCCCAGGAAGCGAATGTTCGCCACGGCGTGTTACCTCATTGACGCCCTGTGCCTGCGGGTGGGCGATGAAAAGGAGGCCGACGAGGCAGATACCGTGGGCGCCACCACCCTTCGTCCCGAGCACGTCACCCTCCACCCCGACGGCACGGCCGAGTTCCATTTCCTGGGCAAAGACTCGGTGGAGTGGCACAAAACGCTGGCCCTCCGCGGCCCGGTGCGGCGCAACATGAAGAAACTGATCCGCAATGCCCGGCCGTCCGGCACCAGCCAGGGGGACGACGACAAGTTTAACCCGACGCGCGACTTGCCCCAGTTGTTCCCTGACATCAGCAGCCGGAATGTCAACGCCTATCTCTCCAGCCTGCTGCCCGGGCTGACGACCAAGGTGTTTCGCACGCACCACACCACAGTGGCCGTCCAGGAAAGCCTGGAAAAGTCGGAAGTCAGGGCCAGCGATCCCGAATACGTCAAATGGGCCGCTGCTACCCAGGCCAACCTGGAGGCGGCCATCCTGTGCAACCACACGAAAAAGTACACGGGCAATTGGGAGGCCAGAAAGGCCCGCTTTGAGGAACGTCTGCAAAAAGCGGACGCGCGGGTGGCACGCTACGAGACGCAGATAGAAGAGCTGGTGCAGCGATTGACAGCATTGCAGGCC
>CAYNKW010000363.1:0-2606 GCA_964397845.1 uncultured Anaerolineae bacterium | reverse complement strand
CTGTTCGGCGGGTTGGAGGGTGTTCCTTATGACCAGAACGCCCGGCGGTTGGTGGCTGTGGCGGAGAAAAAACAATCAGCAGCCATAACTCAAGCTGGCACCGCCACTGGCGCTGGCTCTCGCGCCGGGAGTTCAGGCAACTGGGCCAGCACGTCAAGATACCACCACCAATGGGTGGAAGGCACGCTCTCATCGCGACGCCAAGCTTCCAGATCCGCAATCCTCTGGATGGCCTGGTAAAAGCGTTCAGCCTGTTGCAGGAGAACTTTACCGGCTTCTGTCAATCGAGCGCGCTGCTCGGTCGTCAGGTGATGCTCACCTCTGGCAATTTCGCTGCGGGTGAGAAGCATGTCCAGATGCTCCATACCGCTCACGTCAGGGAAACGAACGTCTACTTCATAAGCTGCAATCAGTTCATCATAGTTTGTCATGTGAGCACCTCACTCAAAGGTCCAACTGGCTCGAAAACAGGTTTGTTTAGATAGCGGTCTGGATGGTGCGCTCATAATCGTTGAGAGCCGCATCAGGTGGCAAGTGACCACGAAGCTTACGTTTCAGTAGATGGCGTGCCGCACTTCCTGGCCTCCAACGCACCTGGGATTGGACAGATCGAATCGCACTTGCTATCTGAGATCTAAGGTCTTCTATATGCTCTCTGATTGTGCTGCCTCCGGTTGAAAACGGCACAGATAGATGTTATTGTATCACAGATAGCTCCAGCCTACAACCCATAACCTCTTCACATGTAGACATCCAATCGCAGAGATGAGAGCTTCTGGGTATAATGATCCCTCGTAGGAATCCTGTGAAACGCAATAAACCCGGGAGGTACCAGGTGTACAACAAAGTGGATGCCGCGATTGTAAAAGCGGTGCAAGAGATCGCCGGCCAGAGGAATGTGTTCGTAGACGCCGAAGCCCTGGAACCCTACACCCACGACGAGGTAGTTGGTCTGAGCGCCGACCCGGAGGTGGTGGTGCGGGTCACGTCGGCGGAGCAGGTAGCAGAGATAATCAAGCTGGCCCAGCGCGAACGGGTGCCGGTGACGCCACGCGGCGCGGGCTATGGCCTCAGCGGGGGTGCCGTGCCCGTTCACGGAGGCATCGTCCTCTCGCTGGAAAAGATGAACCGCATCCTGGAGATTGACAAAGAGAACTTGATGGTCACGGTAGAGCCAGGGGTGATCACCGGCGATCTGCATCGCGCGGTTGAAGAGGAGGGGCTGTTCTACCCGCCCGACCCGGCCAGTCTGGATTCGTGCACCATCGGTGGCAACATCGCTGAGGGAGCCGGTGGGCCTCGGGCGGTCAAGTATGGCGTTACCAAAGATTACGTCTGCGGGCTGGAGGCGGTGCTGCCCTCGGGCGAGATCGTGCACATGGGCGGCAAGCGGGTCAAAGACGTGACCGGCTACAACCTGATCCAGTTGCTCATCGGATCCGAGGGCACGCTGGCAGTGGTGACGAAAATCATCCTTCGCCTGCTGCCCCGGCCCCGCTACTGCGTTGACCTGTTGGTGCCTTTTGACGACTTTGGCTCGGCAGCCCAAACCGTGTCCGACATCATCGAGCGCCGAATCGTGCCCGCAACCATCGAGTTCATGGAGCAGGGGAGCGTGCTGGCCGTGGAACGGCTTTTGGGCAAGGAATTGCCCTTCCGCGAGGCGGCGGCCCAACTGCTCATCCAGGTTGACGGCAACCACCAGGAAAGCCTGGACGCCGAATACGAGGCCGTGGCCGAGGTGTGCCTGGACAACGGGGCGATAGACGTGCTGGTGGCAAAGGACTCGCGCACCCGCGACCGGCTGTGGGAGGCCCGGCGGTTGATCATTGATGCGCTCAATAACGAGAGCCCACTCAATCACATGGAAGACGTGGTGGTGCCCCGCGCCCAGCTCCCCGCGCTGCTGGAGGGCATCCAGGAGATTGCCACCCGCCTGGAAGTACGCATCGTCAGCTTTGGACACGCCGGCGATGGCAACGTGCACGTCAACGTGCTGAAAGACGATCTGCCCCGGGAACGCTGGGCAGCGATCGTACCGCAGGCGTCGGAGGCGCTGTACCGGCTGGCCATTTCGCTGGGCGGAACCATCACCGGCGAGCACGGCATCGGCGTCACCCGTCGGCGCTACCTGCCCCTGGCCCTGGACGAGACCCAGATCGCCATCATGCGGGACATTCGCCAGGTGTTCGATCCTAACCACATCCTCAACCCGGGCAAGATCTTTCCATAACGTATTGTGTCAAAGTGAGTCAGGGCTTTCCCAAGGCCGGCAATGGCAGAAAGGCTTATTTGAGTCGTCACCCTGAGCGAAGCGAAGGACCTCGCTTACCGAAAACGGGATTCTTCGCTTCGCTCAGAATGACAAATCCTGGCCACCCCTACTTTGGGAAAGGCCTGGAAAGTGAATACAGACTTGACAACCTGCCGGATTCGAGTATAATATACTCACTCTTGTAGGAAGGTGTGAAATGCGCATGGTAATGTTCATCGCTAGGGTGTTCCGCATCCGCAGTAACAGCGGAGATCGGTTGTTGCCTTGTCGTAGTGCGCCTTGCTGATGCATAAAGTCACAGCAGGCCGTGGGCGCACACGACGCCCACGGC
>CAYNKW010000362.1:0-4225 GCA_964397845.1 uncultured Anaerolineae bacterium | reverse complement strand
GGAAATACGCGCCAGGGTTCCCAATATCTCGCCCCAGATTATTGAGAAGATACGTCCTAACTCTCCGCACACGTACGCTTTTGCCCCCGTCAGGCGGCCTAAGTTATGGTCGCGGGAGCCGTCGCCCGCTCCCGCGCCACTACAGAACCGGACTCGGGAAACCCGACTGTCCTGGATGAGAGGGGGGCTGCAGGAAACGTGAGCTATGGGAGTCGGGCTGAGGTTCACTGGGAAACCTGTGGATAAACCATCGAACCCTGACGCTGCGCGCGGCGCAGTTTTATCCCGACCGGCGGGCCATAGTCACCGTACAAAAGGCTTGCAATAAGAGGCTTCTATGAAAAAGCACAGGTTTTCAGCTGAGCAGAGATTTGCACTGTGGCGCGTTCATGGACGAAAGTGCTTTTATTGTGGGCAACCAATCACATTTCAGGAAGTAACAGTCGACCATGTTTTGCCAGAATACCTTTTGGATCGACCAGATGAATTGCAGAGGATAACGGTAGATTATGGTCTGGGTGGTGACTTTTCCATCAATGACTACTGTAACTGGGTTCCAGCTCACGCGCACTGCAATCGAGAAAAAGGGACGACGATTTATCGAAGGACACCGGCACTTATCAAAGTCCTAGAAACAGTCAAGAGAAAAGCCAAGAGAGCGGGAGTAGAGGAACAACGGATCACAAAGAATCTCAAGAAGGGTGAGCTGCTAGGCAAATTGGAAGTAGCTCTTGAAAGAGGTATTGTAGCGAAAGATGAAGTTGTTGCATTTCTTCACAGAGTAGAAGCTGAACGAGAGCTTTATGAACCGATTGTAATAACCTTTGGGCTCAACATCAGTGAAGTTCTGAGTAGCGGCCTACAAGGAAGGGACTTTGCACTAGACTATGCTCACTTATGTGATTGGTTGGAACAAGATCTTATCAAGCAACTGAATTCTTCATTGTCGTGTCCTTTTTACTACCCTGAACTCTCTCAAAGAACAGGTGAGACTCTATCAGTTAGGTTGGCCTTTTTACTATTGGATTTTAACGAGTTAGAGAGCTTCACCAGTCCTTGGTGGGAGATACTTGAGATTCAGTATTACTCTGAAGTCTACGGCGAAGCTGAGTGGACCCGGCAAAGATACAGGGAAAAACTAGAAAAGGCACCAATAATCGATGATAGAGAATTCATTGAACTACTACACAGAGGTGACCTCTTAATCGGCTTCAGGCAAATTACCAAAATAGACTACAGAGCAATAGCAATCTCTCAGGACTATGCCCCCTATCAATCTGATTCCTACTATGACCTTGGAATGTGGAAGGAAATACTTGAGTTGGCAGGAGTAGAAGACTGGGAAATCGAAGAAGCTCTAGCAAAAGCGGACAGAAACATCGTGTAGCACCTTTTTCTATTGTCGGTGGAGCTTTAGACTAAAAATGCCGCCCAACAGTGCATAGGCTGCAAGGCGGAAGTAACAAGAAGGGCCAGCACTTCCCCTGTGCTGGCCCTCTTTATGGCCTCAGCCTCCCCGCTTGCCCCTGGTCGGCTTTGGGAGTAAAATACGAGCAGTTTGGGCAGGTGGCTCTTGTCAACTGGGCCTATTTCACGATTATAGCAATACACTCACGAGGGAAGACCAATGCCCGAGTTGCCCGAGATTGCTGTGTTTGCCCGCGATATGCAGAAGGGGTTGATTGGCAGAACCATCAGCGGTGTTGAGGTGTTGCAGCCCAAGTGCCTGAATCTACCGGAGGAAGATTTTCGGGCCGCACTGACCGACGCCCGAATCCTTGGCGTGACATCCCATGGCAAGTGGTTACAAATAGAGACGACGCGGGGCTGGCTGTTGCTCAACCTGGGGATGGGCGGCGAAATATTGCTGACCAGCCGGGACCGTCTGCCTGAGAAGCATCGTCTGATTCTTGACCTGGACGACGGTGCATGCCTGGCAATAAATTTCTGGTGGTTCGGCCATGTACATTATGTCACTGACCCAGCCGATCACCCGATGACCGCGCGACTCGGCCCTGACGCCCTGGATCTATCGCTGGATCAATTCCGCGAACTGCTGCGCGGGCGACGTGGTGGTATCAAATCCTTCCTGCTAAACCAGCGCCGCATTGCGGGCATCGGCAACGTTTACATCCAGGACCCGCTGTTCAAAGCGGGCATCCACCCGCTGAGGCGCATCAACACGCTGAGTGACGACGAGATAGCTGGCCTGTGGCAGGCGATCCAGGAGACGTTGCAGGAAAGCATTGACCACGGCGGCAGTGTGTGGGAACTCAACCTATACGGCGAAAAGGGCCGCTGGGACGAGAGCTTTCTCCTGGTCGGCTACCGTGAAGGACAACCCTGCACGGTCTGCGGCACAGCGATTGAAAAAATCAAGACCGGCAGCACCAGCAGCTTCATTTGCCCGCAGTGCCAACCGTTGGACAGGTGATGATGACTCACGGGCCTGATTTGGCAAAATTCGACGACCGTGGTATAATTTGTGTCACACGGGCGGTTAGCTCAGTTGGCTGGAGCGTCGCGTTGACATCGCGGAGGTCACAAGTTCAAGTCTTGTACCGCCCACTGGGAATTGCATATCGCCTATCGCATATCACCAGACGAGGAGTGCGATAGGCAATACGCGATAAGTGAACATGGAACGCGATGACCGGGACGAGTAGCCGCTCCAACGGCTCCAGAGAGGCGGGGTCCCCGGCTGAAAGCCTCGCCAGCGACAGTCGGCGGTGAAAACCACCCGGGAGTGGGAGCTTGAACGGCCCAGGCCCAGTATGGCTCTCCGGAGGCACCCGTTATCGGCCCAATAAGGACAACAGTTGTCTGTTGTCGAAATTGGGTGGAACCGCGTGAGGAACCCTCTCGCCCCAGGAGGTGAGAGGGTTTTGTCTTGGTAAAGAGAAAGGAGGTGGGCAAAATGACAGACGATGACACTGGCACTACAACTGTCACGTTTATTTTCACCCGCCTTTTGACCGATAGAAAGGAAAAGACCAATGTCTGAGAAACACGATAATGACCATCTGCACAGACTGCGCCACTCTGCGGCCCACGTCATGGCCCAGGCGGTGCTGGAAAAGTTCCCCGAGGGCAAGATCGCCATCGGTCCCCCCATCGAGGAAGGCTTCTACTACGACTTTGACCTGCCTCGTCCGTTGACGCCCGAAGACGTGGAAGAGATCGAGACCCGCGTGAAAGAGATCGTCGCCCAGGACCATCCCTTCGAGTACCGCGAGGTCTCCGAGAAGGAAGCGAAGGAGCTTTTCGCCGGCCAACCGTACAAGTTGGAGTTGATTGACGACATCCTGCAGGCCGGAACGAACGAATACGGCGAGCCAGTGGAAGGAGCGCCCCAACTCTCGATCTACGAGAGCGGCCCGTTCGTAGACCTGTGCCAAGGGCCACACGTGAGCAATACGCGGCAGATCAATCCCGATGCGATCAAGTTGCTCAACGTGGCCGGAGCCTACTGGCGGGGCGACGAGCGCCGTCCGATGCTCCAGCGCATCTATGGCACGGCCTGGGAGACGGGCGAACAACTGCAGCAGTACCTTTGGCGGCGGGAGGAAGCGGCCCGGCGCGACCATCGCAAGTTGGGGCGGGAACTGGACCTATTCAGCATTCAAGAGGTAGGCGGCCCCGGCCTGATCTGCTGGCATCCCAAGGGCGCGCGCATCCGCAAGATCATTGAGGACTTTTGGTACCAGGAGCACGAGCGGGGTGGCTACGAGATCGTCTTCACACCGCACATCGGCAAGGCCGACCTGTGGGCCACCAGCGGCCACCTCGACTTTTATCGTGAGAGCATGTACGCGCCGATGGACATCGAAGGGCAAGAGTACTTTATCAGGCCCATGAACTGCCCCTACCAAATCCTGATCTACAATTCGCGCATCCGCTCCTACCGGGAACTTCCATTGCGCTGGGCGGAACTGGGGACGGTCTACCGCTACGAGCGCAGCGGCGTGCTGCACGGCCTCCTGCGCGTGCGGGGCTTTACGATTGACGACGCCCACATCATCTGCCGGCCCGATCAGGTCGAGGACGAGATCATGGGCGTCTACGACTTTAGCCTGCACCTGCTGCGGGCCTTCGGCTTCCAGGAATTCGCCATCTATCTATCCACGCGCCCGGAAAAGTTCATCGGACTGCCGGAGCGTTGGGATCAGGCACAGGAGGCGCTGCAAAGAGCGTTGGAGGCGCAGGGGCTGCCCTACGAAGTGGA
>CAYNKW010000361.1:0-4229 GCA_964397845.1 uncultured Anaerolineae bacterium | reverse complement strand
AGGTCTTACTCCTCAAATCCACGTTGACCCACAATACCTTGTGCTATAGGTATCTTGTCCGGCAAACAGAAAACTACTCCTCGGCGCAGTTGGCCGAATCCTTGGGAGTTGCTATGGCAGTCACTAAAGCGGAAACTCGCTCCGGAGCTTACTATGACTCCGTAGTCCTTATGCAGTTGCAGCGCTCCCTGGCCGCCCTGGCGGGCGTTCTCGACGCTGGCGTTGTGATGGGCACCGACGCCAACAAGGATGTTCTTGCTCAGAGTGACTTGCTGACGCCAGAAGTCCGGGCCGCCGTAGCCGATGACCTGGTCATTGTGATCCGCGCTGAGGACGATGCCGCAGCTCAAGCCGCGCTGGGTCAGGTAGATAAACTCCTCACCCGGCACCGAGGAGGCGTCGAGCAGGAATATCGTCCCAGGAGCCTCGAATCAGCGGTTCAGATGATACCCCGCGCCCAATGGGTGCTCGTTTCAGTGCCAGGTCGCTATGCCGCTGGCGTGGCCCGCCAGGCGCTGCGTCTCGGCAAGAACGTGTTCCTCTACAGCGACAACGTCTCTCTGGATGACGAGACGGCTCTCAAGCAGACTGCGGCCGAAAAGGGCCTGTTGGTCATGGGGCCAGACTGCGGCACGGCCATCGTCAACGGCGTGGGGCTGGGCTTTGCGAACCGGGTGCGCCGGGGGCCGATTGGGCTGGTCGCCGCATCGGGGACGGGGTTGCAGCAGGTGAGTGCCCGCATCCACCAGTTGGGCGGTGGCATCACCCACGCCCTCGGCACCGGCGGGCGCGATCTCTCTCAGGCTGTCGGCGCGGTGACGGCTCGCCAGGGGCTTGATCTCCTCAGCCGTGACCCCGAAACGCGGGTCATCGTGCTCATTTCCAAGCCGCCATCTCCTCGAGTGGCCGGCGAGTTGCTGAGAGCCGCCCGGTCGGCGGGCAAGCCAGTGGTGGTGGATTTCGTCGGCTATTTCCCTTCGGCCCGCCAGGCGGACAACCTCCACTTTGTGGCTACCCTCAATGAGACCGCTGAGCTGGCTGTGCAGTTGGCCGGGCGAGGGACGAGGGATGAAGGACAAAGGACGAAGGACCTCGACAAAGTCGCTGGTCTGGATCGCTTCGCGCCGGGACAACGCTACTTGCGCGGTCTCTTCTCCGGCGGCACGCTGGCCTATGAAGCCCTGTTCATCTTGCAGGACTATTTGCCCGGCGTCTGCTCCAATACCCCGTTGAGCGAAGACTATCGCCTGGCCAACTCGCTGGTCAGCCAGGCTCACACGGTTGTCGATCTGGGCGAGGACGAATTAACCGTGGGTCGCCTGCACCCGATGATGAACAATGACCTCCGCATCCGACGGCTGCGACAGGAAGCCGATGATCCGGAAGTGGCCGTTATCCTGCTGGACGTGGTACTGGGCTACGGTGCTCACCCCGATCCGGCCAGCGAACTGGGCCCGGCCATCATCAGCGCGCGCGCGGCAGCAGAAGAAGCCGGCCGACACCTGGAGGTGGTCGCCGTCGTGGTCGGCACCGACGAGGACCCCCAGGACTTAAACGCCCAGGTTCAACAGCTCAAGGCAGCGGGAGCGCGGGTGGAAGCCAGCAACGAGGCGGCAATCCGCTACGTCGGCCGTCTTCTCCAGACCCTCAATCCAACCTCCAACTTCCAACCTCCAGCCTCCAACTTCCAACTTCCAATTCCTGTAGCCCTGGCCGTACTGCATCAGCCGCTGGCCGCCATCAACGTTGGCCTGGAGTCGTTCGCCGAGAGCTTGATGGCCCAGGGCGCGCCGGTGATCCAGGTAGACTGGCGCCCCCCGGCCGGCGGCAACGAGAAGTTGATGGCGATCCTGGAGCGGATGAGGAGATAGGGGCGAATAAAGGAGGGGGCAAAGGTGAATGAGCAAACTAAAATCACACGCCGCCGATTCCTGAGAGTGGCCGGAGGCGCTGTTGGGGGCCTGCATTGGCTTGGGTATATTGGCTACACGCCAACCAGAAGTAGAATTCGTCGAATCAGGCTGTGGAAGGGAAAAGAACATGGGAGACAAAATATTGGTTGCCTATGCCAGTCGCGCCGGGGCAACCGGTGAGGTTGCCGAGGCCATCGGGGAGGTACTGTGCGATGGGGGCGCGGCGGTAGACGTTCGCCTGGCCAAAGACGTGACCGACCTGAGCCCCTATCGGGCTGTGGTCGTGGGCAGCGCCATCTACATGGGCCAGTGGATGTCGGAGGCGGTGAAATTCGTAAAGACGCACCGGGATGCGCTAAGCCGGGTACCCGTGGCCTACTTTGTCGTCTGCTTGACGATGAAGGATGACACGGAGGAGAACCGCCGCACGGTGGCGGCCTATCTGGACCCAGTGCGCGATGTGCTGCAGCCAGTGGATGTGGGCCTCTTTGCCGGGAGGTTGGACTACAGCAAGTTGCCCTTTCTCTTCCGGCTGATCATCAAGGCGATGAAGCAGCCAGAGGGTGACTATCGTAACTGGGAAGCCATACGGGTCTGGACCAGGGAATTGGTTCCGCTGCTAGGGAGCGCATGACAACCTGGATCCCGAAAGGGAAGTGCTAAATGCAGGTTCGAGTCACACCGCACGGCTGGCTCAAGATCGGGGTCGACGACCCCGATGGCCGGAGCGAGTTGACCTTGCCTGACGGGACCGACATAGTGGGGGTGATCGAGACCCCCCGCGAGACCTCACCCATGCTCGACCCGCGGGCCTGCCTCGCCATAGTCGGTGGCGTACAGGTGCCGTTGGATCGGACCTTGAAGGACAGCGAAGAAGTGAGCCTCTACCCTACCTTCAGCGGAAGGTAAGACCAATTCCGAGAGAGGTAGACTGGCGCCCCCCGGCCGGCGGCAACGAGAAGTTGATGGCGATCCTGGAGCGGATGAGGAGATAGGACGAAGGACCAAAGACGAAGGACGAATAAGGACGAATGCCTTTCAAGTTCGAGAAGCTTGAGGTATGGCAACTGGCTCTGGATTACATTGACTTGATCTACGAGATTGCCGAGCAATTGCCACGTAGTGAGGCGTATAATCCAAGTCGCAGATCAGCAGGGCAGCGACGTCGGTGGCGCTCAACATTGCCGAGGGCTCGACTGGCCAGACCGATGCCGAGCAGGCGCGTTTCCTGGGCCTGGCCATTCGTTCTCTGCTGGAGACCGTGGCCTGTCAGCACATCATCAGCCGCCGTCGTCCTCCGTCTTTCGTCAACACGTAGAGGCAAGCCACATACATAGAAAGAGGAGCCACAATGAAAGAATTTACCGCTGCCTGCGTGCAAATTGCCGTCACGCCTAACGACGTGCAGGCGAATATTGACAAAGGAATCACCTGGCTGAAAAAGGCCGTCAGCGAATATGGGGCTGAACTGGTTGTTTTCCCAGAAACGGTGACCACCAGCTTTGTGACCGGTCTGGACGTGGAAGAACTGTGGGATCTGGTGGACGATGCTCCTGGTCGCATCACTCACGACGTCCAGTCAACTGCCAGGTCGCTGGGCGTCCATGTGGTCTGGCCGTCGTACCGGCGCGGGCCGGAGCGAGGGGTGATCTACAATTCGGCGATACTGATCGGGCCGGACGGGGAGATCGCCGGCATCTATGACAAGACGCACCCATTCCCGCTGGAGCGTCGCGATTGCGGCGGCTGGGTAACAGTTGGCAATCGCGCCGATGTATTCGAGACGGCCCTGGGCAACATCGGCATGATTATCTGCTACGACGGCGACTTTCCGGAGCTTTCGCGCCTGCTGGCGGTGAGAGGCGCCGAAGTCATCGTCCGTCCGTCGGCTTTGCTGCGCAGCTTTGACATCTGGCATATCACCAACTCTGCCCGTGCTTACGACAATCACGTTTACATGGTCGCCACCAATGCGGTGGGGCCGGACGCCGGTGGCAGCTACTACTTTGGTCACAGCATGATCGTCAACCCCATTGCCTGGCGATTGGCCCAGGCCCGGGGCGGCGAGGAGATCATCGCCACCATGCTCGATCCCGACCCGCTGCGTTACGTGACGTGGGGCAGCAAGAGCCTGCAAAGCTTCGATCACCTGGAGGATCGCAACCTGGCGCTTTACGAGGAGAGTCTCAAGGAAGCTCGCTCCCGGTTTGAGCCTGGGCAGCGGATCCCTCGGATTGGGGATCTGTAGTCGGGCAGCCATGCCGTTCAGCTTGTCATACATGGAATCATCCAACGCGGAAAGGCATAGGGGGAAAA
>CAYNKW010000360.1:0-4238 GCA_964397845.1 uncultured Anaerolineae bacterium | reverse complement strand
GGGCGGGTTGGGGTTGCCGGTGGTCGGTGCGATGGAGCGCAGGGCTGGTGCGGTGTGGGAGAGGATGGAGATAGGAACAGCGTTGGCGGCGGGCGGGCCGGAGAGTGTTCCGACGCCGGTCAGGATGAGCATCACAAACAAGACGAGCAACAGCAACCGTGGCGCACGCCAACGCTTGTCTTTCCCTTTCCACACTTGTACTGTTCCGACGCGTTCTGTCCGTGATCTCATGGTTGCACCTCCTTTAGCGTCATAGCTCGGAATACTGTGACTCTTCTCCTCTTTCTAGCGTCTGCACCCAGCGCCGGACAAAGGACAGCAGGGCGGCCTCGTCGGCGAAGGCAATGCGCTCGCCTGATTGGACGTGTTGCACCTGCCCGCGCCAATGGGCTCCACCGGCTTCTGAATCGTGCCAGAAACGGACGATGAAGGTGTTCAGCGGCGAGCCCGGCTTGTGCTCGGTGGGCATAGCGACCTCACTTTCTGGTTGGTTACCAGCCAGCCTGCGGTGGGTTGTTGCCCCTTCCGTCTGTGTGATTTGCATCGTTCCCAGTATAGCAGGAAAGTGTCAAAAAAGTGTCAAAGGGGAAAGGGCTTTCGGGAAAGGTGGGGGCTATTCCAGCAGGCGGTGGGTCTGTGCCGCTTCCGGGCGAGCCTGCGCCGCCTCAAAAGCAGCCAGCGCGGCCTCCAGCAACGAGCGGGCGCGGGTGGCATCCTGAGGGAATAGCGACTGGCCCCACGCCAGCCGGGTGCGGGCCGCCTCCACCACCTGCTCCAGTTCCTGGCAACGGCGCAGGCTGGCGGCAAAGGCAGCCTCGGCGGCCAACCAGTCGCCGCTGCGGGCCACCAGTTGCCCTCGGAGCCTATCGGCGATGACCAGGGCGTGAGCCATGCCTCGGGCCTCGGCCTGGACCTGCGCCTGCTCCATCCGTTGGCGGGCAACCACCTCGTCCCCCTCGTCCAGGCTGAGGGCGGCCAGTTCCAGCTCCAGTCCGGGGACGTAGCGGGGGTAGAAACGCCGGCTCATCTCCAGCGCCGTCCCCAGTAGAGGCCGGGCTATGACAGGATCGCCCCGGCGGGCGGCCAGTTGCCCCCGGGCGCGCAGGAGGACGATCTCCTGGAAGCGAGTGGACTGGTAGGCCACCGTCCCTTCGGCCCGATCCAACAGCCGGGCGGCTTGCTCCCACTCGCCCCGCAGGGAGGCGACCTCGGCCAGGTAATGGTAAGCCCAGCACTGCCGCCAGGGGATGTCCAGTTCGGTGCTCAGGCGCAGAGCCAGGCGGCATTCGGCCTCCGCCTCGGCGGTGCGGCCCAGGATGAGCAGGCAGTAGCCGACGATGTTATGGCAGCCAGCGGCAAAGTCCAGCCAGCCCAGGTCTTCAGCCAGGCGGGCCGCCTCCCACTCGTGGGCTACCGCCTCGCTCATAGGCCCGCCGACGCGCAGGAGGAGGGAGCCCAGGCGATGGTGGGCGTGGGTCAGCCCGCGCTGGTCGCCGATGCGCTCGCTCAACTCCCGTTGCCGCTGGGCCCAAAGACGCGCGCGGGCAAAGTCCCCCTCGTGCTCGTAGAAGCGGGCGAGGAGGCCATAGCCCTGGGCTACCATCTCCTCCAACCCGTCCCCGCCCTCGGCTGCCTGGAGCCCCCGCGCTACCTGCGCCCGCGCCTGGCTGAAATCGGTGTGCCGGTAGGCCAGAGCGTAGCAGGCTTCGGCGATCCCTGCCCGGTCGCCCAGCGCCTCCCAGATGGTCAGAGCCCGCTCCAGCCACTCCCAGACCGGATCCTCGTCGCCGACCACGTCCCGATGGGCGGCGGCCAACCCAGTGAGGGCACGGGCGGCCAGACCGTCGGCCCGCCCAGGGGTCAGCAGGGCCAGCGCCCGGCGAAAGTAATCCAGCGCCTCCTGGGGGACATAGCCCTGCCGGGCCCATCCCCCTGCCTCGACCAGCCAGGCCAGGGCCTTTTCGGTCTCATGGGCGCGCTCGAAGTGGTGAGCCAACTCGCCAGCCACACTGGGTTGACTCGCATACAGGCGCTCCATCGCCTCCCCCACCAGCCGATGGAGCCGCCGGCGGCGGCGGTAGTGCAATCTCTGGTAGATCGCCTCCCGCACCAGGTGATGATCGAACTCGTAGTCCCGGCTTGCCGGGCCGCTCCCTTCACAGACGAGGTGGCGGCGCAGGAGTTCATCCAGTGCCTCCAGCGTCGCCTCCTCGCCCTGGCCCCACGCCTGCTCCAGCACGTCAAAGTCGAAGGCGCGCCCGATGATGGCGGCGGTGGCGACCGCCTCGCGGGTCGCTGGCGAGAGCCGCTCCAGGCGCATCTGAACAACCTGGCGTACCGAGGCGGGGATGGGCAGGCTGGCCGGTGCAGCCTCTTCGACCCAGCGCCCTCCGACGAGCCGCACCTGCCCGTCCTCGAAAAGGTCTCGCAAGGTCTCCAGCGTAAAGAAGGGATTCCCCTCCGTCTGGCGGTGGACTCGCGCCACCAGGGAATCGCTCGCGCCGGCCATCCAGCGGACCAAGGCCTCGCGAGGCAGGCGGGTCAGCTCCAGCCGCGCCGCCAGCCCCTTCTGCTCCAACTGGCGCACCAGCCCGTGTAGCGGATGATCGGAGCTGACCTCCTCACACCGGTACGTGGCGAGGAGCAGGGTGGGCGCTCCAGGTAGACGGCGGGCCAGGTAGTGCAGCCAAGCCAACGTCGAATCGTGGGCCCAGTGCAAGTCCTCCAGCACCAGCAGGAGGGGATTCTGCCGCGCCAGGTCGAGCAGGAAGAGGGTCAGGGCGTCAAAGAGGCGGGCCTGCTCCTGGCCGGCGGGGAGGAATCGTTGCGGCGGGAACGGGAGTTGTTCGCCCAGTTCGGGGGTCAGGCGGGCCAGTTCGGCCGCCTGCCAGGGAGATAGGTGCTCCAGAACTTGCACTCCTGTGGTAGAGAGAACCGCACGCAGGAGATCCGTCAGCGGGCCGTAGGGCAGGGCGCGTTCGTACTCGTAGCAGCGTCCGCAGGCAGTCCAGTCGCCCCGCTGCCGGACGTACTGGCCCAGTTCCTCGACCAGGCGGGACTTGCCGATGCCAGCCTCACCGCTCACCAGCACCAGGTGGCCCCGGCCAGACCTGGCCCGCTCCCAATGGGCCAGCAGCGGTTTCCACTCGGCTTCCCGCCCCACGAAGGGGGGACGCCCCAGGACGAGGGCCGGCAGACTGCGTGATGGCGGCCCGCGTTGAGCGAAAGCCTCCTCACCTGGTTCGCGTCGCCAGGCGGGGCCCAGCAGTTCGTCGCACAGGGCAACCGTCTTTGGTTCTGGCTCGATGCCCAGTTCGGTCCGCAGCACAGCGCGGCACCACCGGGCCTGGCGCAGTGCCTCGGCCCGGTTGCCCAGTCGCGCATGCAGCCGGATGGCCGTGCGATGTGTGTCCTCCCGGAGCGGGTCGCGAGCCAGAAGCAGCCTCACGTAGCACAGCGCCTCCTCCGGCTGATCCAGCATCTCATGGGCCGTCACCAGCCGATCCAGCACCTCCAGGTAGAGCCCCTCCAGGCGGTAGCGATCCTCCAGGCACCAGTCGTCGTAGAAGCCCTCCAGAAAGTCGCCCCGATACAACGCGACTGCGGAGCGTAAATGACCAATGACCAAATCCCAAACCCCCATCTCCGGTTCGCCGTTTTGGGATTTGGGCATCGGGATTTGGTATTTGACGACAAAGTCGTCTGCGTCCAGCCAATAGTCGCTGTGGGGATTGAACTGCGCCGTCTGCGCATCGGCCAGGATGTAATCACCGGAAGGGAGCACGCGGCGGATGTGCCACAGGGCAGTGCTCAGGCTGCGGAGCGCTTTGTCGCGGGGACGCTCGGACCAGAAGAGGTCAGCCAGTTGCTCGCGGGGACAGGCACGGTCACAGTGAACGATGAGATAGGCCAGCAGGGAGCGTGCCTTGAGGGTGGCCGGCAGCGGCAATGACCTGTCGCCGCAGCGGAGTTCGAACCCGCCCAGTAGGCAAATCTTGAGCGTAGTCATCGTCCTGTTCCATAGAGCGCTAGACCGGCAAATTGGTAGAAATGTTGAATTTACCCAAAAGGCCACTTGCCCTGGGCCTTGAGGGGTTCCTCCAGATCGTGATCGAGAAGAATCTGTTTGATCTCGTCAGCGGTGCGCTTGCGGCCAATAGCGTCCTGGTGATCGGCCAGGCGCAGCAACAGCCGCGCAGCGACCATGGCGCTCTCGCGCAATTCGACCTCGTTCACCT
>CAYNKW010000359.1:0-4260 GCA_964397845.1 uncultured Anaerolineae bacterium | reverse complement strand
ACTTACTTTACCTTTGACAAAGCCGCCGAGCGCTGGACCAACCTGCGCGACATGCACGAGCTCTACTGCGCCGGACACCTGATCCAGGCTGCCATCGCTCACCACCGCGCCACCCGCAGCGACCGTCTCCTCTCTGTGGCCCAACGCCTGGCGGGCCACGTCTGCGAAGTCTTTGGTCCGGCAAAAGAGGGCAAGCGCCCAGGGACGCCCGGCCACGAAGAGATCGAGATGGCGTTGGTCGAGCTGGCGCGCGAGACCGGCAGGCCAGAATACCGCCAGCAAGCGCAATTCTTCCTGGACGTGCGCGGACGAGGGCTGATCGGCGGTAGCGCGTATCACCAGGATCACAAGCCGTTTCGAGAGTTGGATCGAATGGCCGGTCACGCCGTGCGCGCCGTCTACCTGAACGCGGGGGCGGCGGACCTCTACGCCGAGACGGGAGAAACCGCCCTGCGCGTCACCCTTGATCGCCTCTGGGACAACATGACCGCACGGCAGATGTACGTCAGTGGCGGCGTTGGCTCGCGCTATGAGGGCGAGGCATTTGGCCGGGATTACGAATTGCCCAACGAGCGCGCCTACGCCGAGACCTGTGCCGCCATCGGCAGCGTGATGTGGAACTGGCGCATGCTGGCCCTGGGCGGCGACGCCCGCTACGCCGACGCGCTGGAGCTCACCCTCTACAACGGCGTCCTGGCCGGTCTTTCGCTGGACGGCCAGTCTTACTTTTACCGGAACCCCCTGGCCGGCGACGGGACGCACCGCCGTCAGCCCTGGTTCGACTGCGCCTGCTGCCCGCCCAACGTCGCGCGTCTACTCGCCTCACTGCCGGGCTATTTTTACAGTCTCTCCGACGAGGGCGTGTGGATGCATCTCTACGCCGCAGGGAGCGTTCGCCTTCCCCTCACCGATGGCCGAACTGTTGGTCTGATCCACCACACGCGCTACCCGTGGGACGGCGAGGTCGTCATCGAGATCGAGGGAGAAGGCACCTTCGCCCTCATGTTACGAGTCCCTGGCTGGTGCGAGGAAGGAGCCAGCCTCGAAATCAACGGACGGCCGTTCGACAGTACGCTTGTGCCTGGCTCCTACGCTCGAGTCCACCGCACCTGGCGACGGGGCGACGCCGTGCGCCTCAATCTTCCCCTGCCAGTCCGCCGCGTCGAATGTCACCCCTACGTCGCCGGGAACGCAGGTCGGGTTGCGCTGATGCGCGGCCCGCTGCTTTACTGCGTCGAGCAGGTTGATAACCCGGCTATGGACTTGCGTGACCTCCTCCTGCACGGCGACGCCGGTTTCTCAGCCAGGTTCCGTCCCGACCTGCTGAGCGGCGTGGTCGTGCTGCAGGGTCAGGCCCAGGTCATTCCGCCAGGTGCCGCCTGGAGCGATCGTCTCTACCGCGCAGTGCGTCCCGCCGCAGTCAAGACCGAAAGCCAAGCTGTAGAAGTGATGGCCATTCCCTACTATGCCTGGGCCAACCGCGAACCCGGGGCCATGCAAGTCTGGTTGCAAAGCTGTTGACACGGCAGCAACGCGCTCCCATCCTGCCGGCGAGCTACACCAGCACGGCCAGCCCCGCCAGTCCCACCAGCGCTACCGCCAGGCAGGTCTGAGGGATGCCCAGGATGGGCACCAGCAGCGCGCTGGCGAGCACTGCCCCCACGCACCCACCGACCAGGTCCGCGCCGTAGAGGAGCCCGGCCACGCGGCCTGTTTCGCCCTGCAGGCACGCCACCGCCACCGGAAAGGCCAGCCCGGTCAGCCCGCCGGCGACCAGCGCCAGCAGCGGAAAGACCCAGGCCGGCGGCCCCGGCGCCACGACCAGCGGGAAGCTGAGGGTGAACAGGATCATGCCTCCCTGGATCCACGCCAGCGCTGCGCGGGGGCTGTGGGGCAAGACGTGGGACAAGATGCCATCCCGCCCTACGTTCGGCCAGCGCCAACGGTTGGCTACTGCTCCGCCCAGCGCCAGGCCGGCCATGAAAGCGGTCACGATCAGCCCTACCTGGCCATAGACGTAGCCGTGCACTACCTGGAAGGCAAAGAGCACCGCCACCTCCAGCATCATCTCGGCCAGGCCGATGAAGCCAATGGCCGCCGGTACTGCCCAACGGCGCAGCAGGGCCGCCGCGACCGCCAGCGGCACGACCAGCCAGCCCAGGCGCAGGAGTGACGCTCCCGCCGCAACCTGGCTCAGACGACCATAGAAGCGTGACAGCCAGACCATCAGATCGTAGAAGTAACAGATGGGCTGCAGGTCGTGGTTCAACCGGACGCCGATGGGCGCTTCCAGCAGGTCTCGCGCCTGGGCCACGCGGTCGGTGGTGAGCAGGTAGTCCAGGTACGACGGCACCACCCAGCGGGCGACGATGCCCCGATCGGTCAACCGTGCGCTCCAGAGCGCCGGGTCGGCCGCCAGGGGCGCGTCCGAGGCCAGCAGGAAGAGTTGGTCGCCGGGCAGAAGGACGATTTCCGGGAGCTCGGCCGCCAGGGTACGGTAGACGCTGGCCCCCAGCCGCTGGAGCGCCGGGCCGGGATAGTTCTCCTGCCACGGCAGGCCCAGGGCAAACACGCCCCCCGGTGCAAGGATCGCCTCCACCTCGGTAAAAAACTCTTGCGTGTAGAAGCGGTTGAGTTGGCCCGTCGCCGGCTCTGGCAGGTCGAGCACGATGACGTCAAAGGGTTCTTTTTGATCCTGACCAAGCTGGCGGACGTACACCCGCCCGTCCACGTGGGCTACGGTCACGCGGGCATCGTCCAGCGCGGCGGCCTGGGCCGGAGAAAGTTCGGCCCGGGCAGCGACGATGACCAACGGGTCCAGTTCGACGTAATGCACCGCCTGGACCGAGGGATGGCGCAGCGTTTCGGCCAGGCTGCCGCTCACCCCGCCGCCGATGAGCAGCACCCGGCGGGGCTGTGGGTGGGCCAGCAGCGGCAGGTGGGCCACCTCCTCGGCGACCACGCCCTGCGTCTCGAAAAAGAGCAGCCCGTTCTCGAAAAAGACTCGCTGTTCACCACGGCCGGTAACCGCGATCCGCCCATAGATCGAGTCTCGGGTAAAGCGCAGCTCGCTGTATTGCCAACCGAGAGTCGTGCGATGAAGCCAGCCGCCGAGGGGCAGAGCGCCAATGGCCAGTGCAATCGCGCCCACCGCTGGCAGCCAGCGCCGGCGGCCTACCAGTAGTGCGGCAACAGCCAGGTTGAGAGCTCCCACCCCCAGCGCTGTGCGGAACGGATCGAGCCAGCGCACCAGCAGAAAGCTGAACAGGACGCCGCCCAGCACAGCGCCCAGGCTCTCGGCCACGTAAGCGGCCCCCGCGCCTGTCCTGAGTGCAGTCGAAGGGCGCCCGCCCTGCTCTGCCAGCAGCCGCGCGCCCAGGGTGAATTGCCAGCCCAGGAGCAGGCAAAGGGGGGCCAGGGCCAGCAGCACCGTCAGCGCCATAGGGCCAAACGGCACCAGCGCGCCCGGCGTCACGCCCAGCAGCGTGCGGCTGGCGCGGATCAGCGCCACCTGTGCCGGAAGGAGGGCCGCCGCGGCTGCCAGTCCAGCGGCCACCGCCCCGGTCCCCATTCCCTTTGAACGCCGGGCCAGCCCCCAGGCACCGGCGGCCACCCATGCCAGCCAGACGGCCAGGATCAGGCCCAGCACCAGCTCGTTGCCGTAAAAGACGGCCATCAACTCGCGCAGCAGCACCAGTTGGCCGACCGTGGAGGTGAATCCAACGGCGGCGAGAGCTATGCCGAGGGCACGAGGAGCGGAACGCATAGGTTCGTCCTCTCTACCCTTTCTCCAACCGGGCGCGCACCTGGGCCAGGACCTGCCCCCATGGTTCAGCCAGAGGATGCCCTATTTCTTGCACAAAGGCGACGGCTTGTTCCAGAAGAGGCACCGCTTTGGCATAGTCGCCCTGTTGGGCCAGCCAGTTGCCGAGGGTCCAGTTGATGTTCGTCTGTCCGACGCGGTCGCCCACCTGCCGGTAGAGAGACATGGCCGTTTCATACGTTTTCAGCGCTTCTTGTTCCTCCTCCTGCGCCAGATATAGATCGCCGATGGCCTTCCGGGTGTTGGCCTCGCCGAGGCGGTCGCCGACGGCGCGGAAGAGGTCGAGGGCCTGGGCGTAGGAGGCGAGGGCGTCGTCGTATTCATCGCGAAAGCGTTGCACGTCGCCGATGGCCTTCCGGGTGTTGGCCTCGCCGAGGCGGGAGCCGACGGCGCGGAAGAGGTCGAGGGCCTGGGCGTAGGAGGCGAGGGCGTCGTCG
>CAYNKW010000358.1:0-4264 GCA_964397845.1 uncultured Anaerolineae bacterium | reverse complement strand
CCGAGGACGGGGCTCAGAGCGATAGAATAAAGTGAAAAGAACTTATGTGGACTTACTTGGCACTTGTCCAAAAACAACTTTATCTCTGGCGCCATTCTGCCCTGTGGTTAGGCCACAGGACTAACCGCGCTTAACCGGTGCCACAAAGTACAAAGTTATTAATGGACAAGTACTTAGCAAAGAGGAGGAGGTCGCGTGGCTAAAGACCGACAGAGAAAAGGGAACGCCATCGTCAATTATCTTAAAGAGACACGCGCCGAGTTGCGCAAAGTCACCTGGCCCTCCCGTGAAGAGGCCATCAACTTGACGGCTATCGTGGTCGCCGTGACCGTCGCTATGGCGGTCTTCCTGGGAGTGGTAGACTATCTCTTTTCCAAGTTTTTCGGTCTGATCATTCGATGAACGAGATAGGAGTAATGGAAGCTAGCGAAGCACAAGAAGAACCCCGCGAGGTCAAAGAACCGGAGGAGCTTGAGGGGACCGAAGAAATCGAAGTGGGGTCTTTGCTGCAGGAAGTCGGCATATCTGAACTGAATATCGTCGCCGAAGACGCCGAGACGCCAGAAGGTGCGAAAGACGAACCGGATGACAGGCAGTGGTACGTGATCCATTGCTACTCCGGTTACGAGAACAAAGTCAAGCACAACCTGGAGCAACGCACCGAGTCCATGAACATGCAGGACAAGATCTTCCAGGTCATTGTCCCTACGGAAGAGGAGATTGAAGTTCGCGATGGAAAACGTCGCACAGTGGAACGACGGGTGTTCCCTGGTTACGTCTTGGTGCAGATGATCATGACCGATGAGTCGTGGTACGTCGTGCGGAACACGCCCAGCGTCACACAGATCATCGACACGCCGCTGCGACCGGAGGAAATGCAAAGTATCCTGAAACGGATGGAAGCCGGCATGCCCAAGATCAAGGTGACTTTTAAACCTGGACAAAAAGTTCGCATTATTGACGGCCCTTTTGTAGATTTTGTGGGCAGTGTGGATGAGGTTAATATGGAGAAGGGCAAAGTGCGGGTGCTGGTCTCCTTTTTCGGGCGGGAGACACCGGTACAATTGGACTTTCTCCAGGTAGAGAAAACTTGATGTCTGCAGAGCACAAAGGCTTTTCAGGAGGCAAGTGTGAAAAAAGTTAAAACTGTCATCAAGCTGCAAATTCCAGCCGGTAAGGCCAGCCCCGCGCCGCCGGTGGGGCCTGCGTTGGGCCAGCACGGCGTCAACATTATGACCTTTTGCAAGGAGTATAACGCCCGAACCTCGGCGCAGACAGGCAGCATCATTCCGGTGGAGATCATGGTCTATACCGACCGGAGCTTCACTTTTGTGACCAAGACGCCACCGGTGCCAGACTTGCTACGCAAAGCGGCGGGAGTCGAGAAAGGATCCTCGGAGCCACACGTTGATATCGTGGGCACGATCACGCGACAGCAACTGCGCGAGATCGCTGAGATCAAGATGAAAGATCTCAATGCGATAGACATCGAAGGCGCAGAACGGCAGATCCTGGGTACAGCGCGCAGCATGGGCATCAAGATGGCCGATTGAGGCTGATCTGTCTAAAAGAGAACAAGACTGTGGGAGGGCCATGCGCCCGTTAGAACCACCAGGAGGAAACATGCCAAAACGAGGAATAAAGTATCGGGAAGCGGCAGCCAAGGTTGACCGCGAGAGGGCCTACTCGCCGAAGGAAGCCATCGAGTTGGTTAAAGAAATCAGTTTCGCCAAATTCGACGAGACGGTTGAGCTTCACCTGAGACTCGGCGTAGACCCGCGTCACGCCGACCAGCAGGTGCGAGGCGTCGTTGTGTTGCCGCATGGCTTGGGCAAGACCGTGCGCATCCTGGTCTTCGCCGAAGGGGACGACGCGCGGACGGCTGAGGGGGCGGGCGCCGACTTTGTGGGCAGTGATGAGTTGATTCAGCAGATTCAGAAAGGTTGGCTAGACTTTGATGTCGCCATCGCCGTGCCTTCGATGATGGGCAAGGTGGGCCGGTTGGGTCGCATCCTGGGTCCTCGCGGCCTGATGCCCAGCCCCAAGGCCGGCACCATCGCCCAGCCTGAGCAGTTGCCAGCGCTTATAAAGGAGACACACCTGGGCCGCGTGGAATTCCGTGTGGATCGTACTGCCAACGTGCACGCGCCCTTTGGCAAATTGAGTTTTCCCACGGAGAGGCTGCTGGACAACATGACGGCCGTCATGGAAGCCATCAAAGGGGCCAAGCCAGCCGCAGCCAAAGGAAGGTACATTCACAGGATCACAGTGACCTCTTGTATGGGGCCGGGTATCAAAGTGGACACGGCCGAGGCTATGGACATGGAAGTGGCATAAGAGTTGCCAGGCACTCGCTGACTTTTTAATTCATAACCTAAAAACTCTGGCCAGAGACAGCAGGTGCGAAAGCACTTAATCCAAACAGGGCCTGCCGAGGCAGAGACTTGACTCTCCTGAGAGCCTACCAGCAAGTAAGGATTTAGTCTTTGCGTTGGCACGCAAAGACTTTTTTGTGCGATGAAAGGGAAGGGGGTGATTCAAGATTGGTCATCACGAAGGAACGAAAACAGGAACTGATTGAGACCTACATAGAGACGCTCTCCCAGAGCCAGGCCGTCATCTTTACCAACTACCGGGGCCTGACAGCTTCTCAGATGGAAACGGTGCGCAACAAGCTCAGGGAAGTCAATTCGCCCTACCACGTAGTCAAGAACACCCTGCTCAAGCTGGCGCTGAATCAGGTGGGGCTGCCCGTGCCGGAAGAAATGTTGACCGGTCCGGTGGCCACGGGTTTCTGCTATACCGAGTTGCCGGCCACGGCCAAAGCCCTGATGGACTTGGCCAAAGAGTTTGAGATGTTTGAGGTTAAGGGCGGTCTGCTGGGCGACGAGGTAATAGGCTTCGAAGGCATCAAAGCGCTTGCTACGCTGCCGCCGCGCGAGACGCTTCTGGCGCAAGTGGTGGGCGGTTTCCAGTCCCCTATTTCTGGTCTGGTCACGGCCCTGGGGGGCATCCTCCGCAGCCTGTTGTACGTCCTCCAGGCGCGGAAAGAGCAATTGGAAGGCAACGGCGCATAAGCCGTGTCTGCCGGTGCGCCAGCCGGCGATCTGGCCCGGTGTTGGTGCTGAAAAGTCACGATCACAACAAGGGGAAAAGTAGCGAAAAAGGAGTTGCATAAAATGGCTAGCGAAAAGATCGAAAAAATCATCACCGAAGTCGAACAGATGACAGTTTTGGAACTGGCCGAGCTGGTTGAAGCGCTGGAAGAAAGGTTTGGCGTCAGCGCGGCTGCCCCCATGGCTATGATGGCCGCCATGCCAGCCGCCGTGGAGGCCGCTGAGGAAGAGGAAAAGACCGAGTTTGACGTGATCATCAAGGAAGTCGGTCCCAAGAAGATCCAGGTCATCAAGGCTGTGCGGCAGATCACCAGCCTGGGCCTCAAAGAAGCCAAGGACCTGGTAGACTCTGCGCCGAGTACCATCCTCGAGGTCGTACCCAAGGAGATCGCCGAGGAAGTCAAGGCCAAGTTGGAAACCGAAGGCGCTGTCGTCGAGATCAAGTAGCCTTTCGACACGACGGCAAGAACAATCAGGACGAAATGACAAAGAGGCTATCCCGGTCATGGGGCGGAATAGCCTCTTTGTCTTGAGCATTTACGAAAGATTTACGAGTCCTTAATGATCCCTTTACCCACAAGGTTTGAAAAGTGTGATATCATATAATCAGCTTCTAGCCTTTGGACAGACTTCCATCTACCCGGGACGGTCAAACGTCAAGGGGATATTGAATGGTCGCTCAAGAACTGCTTATCCTGGCAATCGGAATCTTTGTCGGCGGCAACTTGGGCATCTTGATGATGTGCCTGATGGCCATAACCAAACGGGCCGACGAGCAAGCGCCTTCTACTGAGCTGGCCTGGGTGCCGGCGAAAGATATGGCAGAACTTTAGACTTTCGGGCACCGTTTAGGTTCCTTCCCTCCTCCCTTCCTAAGCGGTTTCTCTGTTGCCCGACTAATCCTCCTTGTTGTAGAGCCAGAGAGTGTGAGTTCTCTGGCTCTATGCTTTTTTGGTATCTTCTCAATATGGAAGCTCAGCCTCTTGAAAGCCCAGATAGGCCAATTCTGACCGCAACTCCGTCGCCAGGTCAGACATTCCAGTCGCCAGAATAGGGTTCCGGGGCGAGATTGAGCTTCAAGCTGAGGCCGAGAGGACGCTTTTTGAGCCTCGAATCAGTCTTTTCGGGCACTTGAAAGCGTTCAGTTT
>CAYNKW010000357.1:0-4265 GCA_964397845.1 uncultured Anaerolineae bacterium | reverse complement strand
TTGTCATAGATCGTCAACTCTCCGGTTCGCCAATCAAGATAAGCGATCCTTTCACCGTCAGCGTACAATCTTACGTTTTCCGGGTACGCAAAGCCCGATAAGAAGGAGGGAACGACCGTCAGCGTCTCTCCCACCACCAGGTCTGTTGGATCAACGCTAATTGTCACCTTTGCCGGAGGAGCGGTGCACAGAGCTTCGATCTTGAAATCGTCTATCGCCGCTTCAACCAGGCTGCTCCCGCCTCCATCGGCTGCCTCGATCAACAGGTAGACCGTCTGCCCGACAAAGTCTCTCAGGCTGGTTTCAAAGGTTCCCCAGGCAGCCTCGTCACGGTCTCCCGCACCCAGCTCCTCAAACACCGTCTTGGTTGTGTTTCCGACCACCTTGACGCGCAAAAAGTCGTCGCTAGAGGCGTTGCGATAATGCGCCAGGTAGTAGGAGAACGAGAACGTGATATCGGTGAATCCCTGTGGCAGCACGATGTCCGGCGAGCGGATCGAGGTCACGCCGCCGTCAATATCGTAGCTGCCCACACTACTGCCTGCCAGCGGCCCCGTCACCAAGTCATTGACCCCGCTGACCGTCGTGCCCAATTGGTACACCCGACCTCTGTAGCTGGTGCCCTCTGGATCCGCCCGTTCCCACACACCAGTCGTGGCCGTGTCAGTCCCCCCAGGGTTGACAACCCAACCCTTGTCGCTTTCAAAGTCATCGAAGAAACTTGGTATAGTCGGCGCCGGCGTGGGGGTCCTCGTCGGCGTCGGCGTCGGTGTATTCGTTACTGTCGGCGTGTGTGTGTCTGTCACGGTTGGCGTTGGTGTAGGCGTAAAAGTCGGCGTTGGATCGCCACTTGCCGTGATGAGTACGTCGTCTATGGCCGCCTCGACCAGACTGCCACTCCCGCCGTCTGCCGCCTCGATCAGCAGGTAGACCGTCTGCCCGGCAAAGGCATCCAGACTGTCGCTAAAGGTTTCCCAGACCGCTTCGTCATAGTCCCTAGAGCCGAGTTCCTCAAAGACGGTGATGGTTGTGTCGCCGATGACCTTGACTCGCAGATAGTCGGCGCTCGTGGCTTTGCGATAGTGCGCCAGGTAGTAGGAGAACGAGAGCGTGATCTCTCTGCCACTCGGCAGCGCGATGTCCGGCGAGCAGATCGAGGTCACGCCGCCGTCGATGTCGTAGCTGCCCACGCTGCTGCCCGCCAGCGGCCCCGTCACCAGGTCATTGACCCCGCTGACCGTCGTGCCCAATTGGTACACCCGACCTATGTAGCTGGTGCCCTCTGGATCCGCCCGTTCCCACATGCCGCTCGTCGCCGTGTCATCTCCAAGCGGGTTGACCTCCCAGCCCTTGTCGCTCTCAAAGTCATCAAAGAAGACCTCACCCACGACGACGAGGTCTGGAAGAAGCGAAGAATGTGATATAGACATGCCTGCATCCACGTCTACACTGGAGGCTTGAACCTCCGATCGTTGCCCCGCAATGGCGAGCACGGCGAGGACACTTGCCAGGGCAAAGGCTAGTACTAGAGACATACGTACACTGGGTTTCATCTTTCTCCCTCCTGACTGATGCTGGCAGAGGTTCTTTTGACCCCTCACAGCGCTTGATCGGCTGATCCTCCGTGCCCGGCAACACTCGTCAGCCTATCATCTTGCAGCCGCCGGTGTGATTTTTCCCTTTCACCCTCTTTTCTCAGCCCTCCCGACATCCCTCCAAGGAGCTCCTCGCCCCCACCGAAACACTGTCCATCTATGCCAACATTGTCCCCCTTTGACAATAACCAACATCGAGATAGGTCATCAAGATTCGCTTCGCTTCCCAATCCCGTCGATTGGTAGCATAGAAGTTTGGCGTCTCGCTCAGGTCCAATTCATCGGCATAAGCAGCGACGATACGCACGCGCTGACGCTGCAGGCAGTCCATCGGCACCACTTTGCTGAAGGCCCATCACAAGCGGTCGTTGATCTTGATGGGACGGTAGGCTTCGGCTGGAATGGTGGGGCTGAATTGCTGAAGCTGCATCCATCGATTCTGGACCAAGTACTTGTTCAAAAACAATTTCGTACTTTTGTGGCGATTTTGCGCCTGGTTTCTGTGCCAAAGTGCGAAGTTATTGATGAACAAGTGCTAACGCCTTGCGGTCCCCCATCTTTGAGCTTCACGTGGCGGTTCTTATTGCACCACAGCCGCCACGGTGCACAAGCTGGCACGCATCATCTACACCATGCTCAAGAATCAGACCGAGTATCGTGACCCCGAAGAAGGGTACTTCGAAGAACGAGCCTGTCCTGAGCCCTTTGCCCTTGGTCCTCAGGCACTTGTCCTGTATCCTTGGTCCTACAGCCCAAGTCCCTGGTCCCCTGTGTCCTTGGGCCACAGGACCAAGGGCTTTGGCCCAGGGACAATAGTGTTAAGTTATTTGCAACTCAGTCGGCTTCGCTCCTCAAAACGGCACACTGAGCCTCACCCAGCTGACAGATCGGGCTGCATTAGGCCGAATTGCTCGCCAGCAGGCCATTTGTTGGCCACTGCAGCGCCCTTTTGGGAGCGAAAGAGCCTCAAATGGCGGTTCAAGCCCCATGTGTAAGCCCGCAACGATGCAACAGGCCCTCAAAGTGAGCGCCGAAGAGCCGGAGACCGGCTGGAGTGCTGCTGGGGCACTCAACTTGCAAATAACTTAACAGCATTGGCCCAGGGACAAAGGGTACAGGACTAAGTGCCAAAGGACCAGGGGCCACCCCGCACTGCCTCATAGCAGCTCATCACCCGCGCGTTCTCCGGCAGCCCAAAGCGCTTCTTGGCTAGCCGAATCTCCTTCTCAAGTGCCATCAAGTCCCCGTCCGCGATCGTTCGCTCCCGAGGCCGCCGCCCCAGTCCGATGGTGAACCCCAGCCTCCACTTCTTGTTGCTCAACTCGAAAGCCAGGTACAGCGTGGAGAGCGTGTTAGACTCTACCCTGCGCGTCGTTTCCCTCATCGTAAGCTCCTTCTTTTCCTTTCGTGAAGTTGGTCTCTACCAAGGAGCTTACCAGAAGCGACCTGTTTCTACAACCCCCCATAGTATCTAACGGCACCCGCATAACCTGCTTGGCGGATGCGTGGTGAGCACCTCCGCCAGACGAGCTAACTACAATGCGCGTGAAGACGTTGTTTTGACGCGAGATTAGCCAAGTTGGGTTCATACGGTTGTTAGCACGACTGATGCTGGCAAGCACCACTCATAGTTCTTCCGTTACTGTCGAAGTATTAGTGGCAAGAAAACAAATCCCACTTGTAGTGGACTATCAGGATCAGAAGTATTGCTAATTAGAGCAGAGGTGTTGTCCGCATCATCACGGAATTGGACAAAGAACTGCTCGCTTAAAGGGAGTGCAACATAGTAAGTAAACGGTTGCCAAGTAGTATTTGTGATCGAGTTTGTCCAGATAAGCATCTCCGTAACATTACCTACCGAGCTTTGTGCAGCAAGTTCAAGGGTCATAGTAGTTTCAGTATTACGGTACAATATTACACTTCCAGTGACAGATTGTGTTGACGAGACTACAGTTGCCCCGGTCACTTGCCCAAACTCCAGTGGTAGACCAGTTAGCGCGAGTTCTGGAACTGTTGTTAGCCGTGTCCCCTCTCCCGTAACCGCTATCTGACAACTAGGTGTTCCAGAGAATAGCCGAATACTGTTCGGCCAATAACTTCTGCGAGCAAGAACCGCACTTAGCCTCATCCGCGCCCCCTGTTTTAATGCAGGGTCATTCACGAGATAACCTTGGGCACTATTACCACTCCCACTGACAGCCACTACGAAATGCATCCCTCCAGAACGATTCAACTGGAGAATGACTGGTCGCCCCTGCTGAAGCTCAGATTCTAACTTAGACCAGCTAAAAGCGGGCCAGCCATTATAATTAACTTTACCCCCACTACAAGTAGTAGACCAAAACAACGGGCAAGCACTATTTCCCAGACACTGTGCTAGAGAACCAGGGTTGTGATTAACCCCATAGTATTTGAAAACCATAGTCAGTGAGGTAAGCGCACAACCACAGCTGCCAATTGTACAAGAGCAAGTTCCAAAATGATTTGAAGCCCATTGAGGATCGCCTTGCCAATAGTGCAGAACCGGACACGAACCACCAGGAGGTGGTGTAGGCGGGTCAACTGGCTCTGCCGGGGAAGTTTTAATGCTATCACACAGTCCTGTAGATGAACTACGGATATTTACCCAAAAAGTTGCACCAGTAGGTAATGTGTAGAATTGACCTCCTC
>CAYNKW010000356.1:0-4266 GCA_964397845.1 uncultured Anaerolineae bacterium | reverse complement strand
ATCTTGCACAGCCTGCTGCAGAACAAGGTGGCCGCTCTGGGGGCGCTCATCGTCCTGGGCATGATCTTTGTCGCCATCTTTGCTCCCCTTGTCGCTCCTCACCAGTTGGAGGGGGAAGTCTCTGTCGGCGAGCAGTTGAGGCGTCGCTTGAAGCCCCCGGCCTGGGTAGAAGGTGGCACACCGGAGTTCCTTTTGGGCACCGATTCCCTGGGCCGGGATATCCTGACGCGTATCATCTACGGGTCTCGCGTCTCGCTGACGGTGGGTTTCACGGCCGTGACTTTGAGTGGGACGATAGGCGTCATCCTGGGCCTCATCTCTGGCTACTCGGGCGGCCTGGCGGGCGACTTTATTATGCGCATCGCCGACATCTGGCTGGCCTTTCCCTTCCTCATCCTGGCCATTTTGTTTCTCTCGGTTCTGGGCCCGGGGTTGGACAAGCTCATCGCTGTCCTGGCCCTCGGCGGCTGGGTGGGCTACGCCCGGGTGACGCGAGGTCAGGTGCTGGCCGTTCGGGAAAAAGAATACATTGAGGCTGCCCGGGCGCTGGGAGTGCCCGGCGTGCGCATCTTGTTCCGCCATATCATGCCCAATACCCTGGCGCCCATCATCGTCATCTCTAGTTTCGCTGTGGCCACCACCATGCTGGCCGAGGCGGCCTTGAGCTTCCTCGGACTGGGGGTCAAGCCAGCCATCCCCACCTGGGGCTCTATGTTGGCTGATGGACGCGACTATCTGAGGGATGCCTGGTGGCTGGCCACCTTCCCCGGCATCGCCATCATGATCACCGTCCTGGGCATCAACCTGTTCGGCGATTGGCTGCGCGACTATTTGGATCCCAGGCTCAAGGTATAGCCGTTTGAAAGCGTTCAGGGCGAAGGTTTCGAACCTCTTCGCCAGGCTTGCAGCCAGACCATCGGAGGCCCAGGTTCGTCTTGTGTGGTGGCCTGCCACTTCTTGCATCTAATCGGGCGGCGCGTCTGTCGCGCCAACACTGCCGCTACCACCCTCGGTAGCAGACGTTACCCCGTAACCCACCTCCCAGACGGTAAAGTCGTCGTAGCGCAGCCACACGGGCGACGTTGACCCGCTGCCGGCATAGAGCCCCACGCTGCGCGTACCGCTGTAGGTGCTGTCATCGTAGCTGGCCAGATAGTGATCGTTGGCATAAAGCCTGATCTGCAAGCCTTCGCGGGTCACCTTGAGCTGGTTGTGGCTGTAGTAGCTGTTAATGTGGGATGAGTAGGTGTATGGAATGAGCGTCACCCACGTACCCTCGTCGTAACGCTGTAGCTTGTACTCCTGCCGCCCGGGCTGGATGCGGAAAAGATAGAACTGGCTGCCGCTGCTGTTGAGGCCGAACACGATGCCGTAGCGGCTATCGGCACCCGTATCGCGCCAGGCCTCGACCTCAATGGTGCAGTCGGAGCAAGCAAAGCCCGGCCAGGCCCAGACAGCCCAGTCATCCCGCTTGAGCTGGATGCGATAGTTGCCATTGTTGTAATCGAGGGCATAGTTGCTGTGATCACTGACGGACCAGCCGCTGTTGGGGTCGCTAAAGTCATCGAAGTAGAGCAGACCAGCGGAGTAGTTGTGCAGTACCAGCGGCAGGTAAACCTCTGTCCCCTTGGTCTCCACGGTAACTTTGATCTCCGCTACCTCTACGAGATTGGGGTCGGCCTGCGACGTGGCCGTGACCGTGATGGCGTTCGTGTCTCCAACCTCGGCGTCCGAGGGCGGGGTGACGCTCAACGTCAGGTCAGTCATGTCAATGCCGCCGACCGTAACAGGAGACGGCAAGTCGCCCAGGTTCCAGCCCGCCGCGTCAGACACGTCCAAGCTGTAGGTATCGGTCATCGGACCGCCGTTGAGGAGCGTCAGGGTGATAGGCGTGGTGACGCCGGGTTGCCAGGTGACTGGCTCTGGATCGGCCAGCGAGAAATCGTACATGATCTGGCTGGGGCCGGTCGTGACGTTGGCCCCCACCACGTCAGCCAGGTCAACGCCTGGGTCCAGCGAGATGTCGTCGGAGGCGATGACGACCTGACCACCGGCCTGGAGTACCTGGCTAGTGTTCCCGCTCAAGTCCACCACGCCGCCGCTGCCGACCGCTATGGTGATGTTGCCGGTGGCCGTAATCGCTCCGCTGGTCAGGTTGCTCAAGTCCAGGATCCAGTCATTGCCGCCAAAGATGAGGACATCCCCGCCGCTGACGCGCGTACCACTGCCGGCCAGAGAGATGGTGTTGGGTTCAATGGTGACCTTACCGTCTCGACCGTTGTTGCCGCCTCCGGTGCCCTGTCCACCCCAACCTGCAAAATGCACCCCGTTGTTCAGAAAGACATTAGGTAGGGATACCAGACACAGCGGACCACCTTTCCCGCCCCGTTGGGGGCCTGTGGCGACGGGATTGCCGTCTCCCCCATCGCCCCCGCAGGCGAGCCCGTTGTTCGTTAGAGTGCCACCCCACTTGAACCTCTTGCCCCAGATTTCCGCTGCACCGCCATGGCCGGCCTGGCCTGCACCGACGCCCAGCACATCGCCGCCGTCGCCGGCGCAAATAGTCCCCGAGTTGGTGGTATCTTGCCCCCCTATGTATACCGAACCGCCCCTACCACCGTACTTGTCGCCATCTCCGCCGTTACCGGCCTGAATTGTGCCCTCGTTATAGACGGGGCTGCCCCACAATTCGATGCTGCATCCTTGTCCCCCACGTTTGTTGCCTATCCCCAGGTTACCATCTCTCCCCAGGATTTGACCATAGTTGGCGACGCGCCCGCTCGCCTTGATGCCCAACTTGCATTTGCCCATAGGGCAATACTCACAGGCCGCGTGGATGTCCGACAAACTGGGGCTCGGACTCGACAGGAGACCGTAATTACAAAGCCCCTGAATCCTGGCTGAGGCCGGGCCAACCACCGTATGACCCGCTCGAATTAGCACTACATCGTTCTTGCCGGGTACCTGATTCAGATTCCATGTTTTTGGATCGCCCCAATTGCCGCTGCGGACCGATAGAATCGTCATCCCTGGACATGGTTCCGGGCAGGGATCGCTGCTGACGGTGATGGCATCGGACAGGGTAGCGCCCTGGCCACCAGGGTTGGTGACGGTGACGTCGTAAGTGCCAGACGTCAAGGTGGCTGGCAGGAGGATCTGGATCTTGGAGGAACTGACGACCGACACGCCATCCGCCGGTGTACTGTCCACCGTCACGGACGCGCCGTTCACAAAGTTCGCCCCATAGATAGTCACGATTGTGGTCCCGAGATTAGCGACCTCGACGCAGTCGGGGAAGACGCTAGAGATCTGCGGAGGCGGCACTCCGGTGGGCTCAATGGTCACATCGTCAATCATCCAGCCTCGAAAGCCGTTGTACTGATAGTCCTCGGTGTTGAAGCGAAACCGGAGCTTGACCACGTTGCCGGCGTAGGAACTGATATCGAAGGTGAGAGGGGCCCAGTCCGGCTGCGTCTTGGAGCCGCCGCTGGAGTAGCTTTCGTGATGCTCGTTGTCAACGTCGTTGAGGGGATTGAGCGTACCGAGGGTGGCGAAATTCGTTCCACCATCGGTGGAGATTTCCACGTACATCATGTCGTATACATTGGCGTCTACGCCCTCGATCTCCCACCAGGTCCAGAAGCGAAGAGTAGCTGCGGTCAAGCCCGTCAAATCAATGTCTGGTGAGACCAGGTTGCCGCTGTTGGAAGCGCTCGATAGCCCTCCGTTCTTGGCCGACTGGGTCCCCGGGTCAAAAGTGCCGGTTGGATCAATGAAGCAGCCGTATTCGTCCACGCCGTACCAAAAGACCTGGCTGCCGCTGTGCGCCGAGCCCAGATAAGCCATACCCGAGGCATCCGTATCGGGCAGGGTGACCAGATCGGGGTTAACGTCGTTGGGAGGGTCGTCAGGCGTGCCTGATCCAACGTGATAAACCGAGATGGTCTGGGGATTGGTGACCTGATGCCAGAAGCCCGTGATAGTCCAGTCGCTGACGTCACCTTCCATGTCGTCGAAAAAGACGGGAGCGGTGGCCGCTGCAAATCCCCCGGCCGGGCGTGGTATCTGCGGCCACTCCTCTTCCACCGGCAAGGGTAGTGGTGACGTAGCAACAGTCGGGGTGACGAGCAGCAAGGTCAACACTAACAGAATTGCGGTTGTCAGACTGAATGTTTTTGTGCGGGTAAACATTTTGTCATCTCCTCCTTTGTCAAAGAGTCTTACGACCAAACAAACAGACCACCCAGGTGAATTCCTTGATGCACC
>CAYNKW010000355.1:0-4272 GCA_964397845.1 uncultured Anaerolineae bacterium | reverse complement strand
TGGATTCTCGAGGATTTCAGCAACGATGGCTACCAGCGCACCTGGGGTGACACCGATTACATATCTCAGTCTGGTTGGTGGTCTGCCTGGCCGGCGGCGTATGGCGCCGATGCCTTGGATCCGCACTTTTACTACTATCCCAACAATCTGGATAGCTGGATGGAGTATGGGCCCTTCGACTTTAGCAACGTGGCCGACGTCCTGGTCGGCTTTGGCCTGTGGTACGAGACCGAGCCTGAAGACGACAGGGTCTATTTTTGTGCCTCGATTGATTTCGTCAACTATGATTGCGCTCATTGGTCTGGCTTATCAGGTGGCTGGACCGACCAGGCTTACTTGTTGACTTCTTACGCTGGCTATTCGCAGGTTTGGCTGGCCTGGATTTTCGAATCCGATTCCGACTATGAGATTGACGATGGCCCATTCGTAGATGAAATCTATGTCTATGTAGGCAGCGAGCCCGTAGAAGGTCAATTGATCCAAAACGGCAGCTTTGAGACCGGTGACTTGACAGACTGGAGTACGGACAGTTGGAGTAGCATGAGTGCGCTCGAGGCTCAGATTGGGCAGTTCCCCTCGCTGCGCCCCGATACTGATCAGGAATTGGCTTTAGATAATGTAAATCCTTTGGAAGGTGGGGTCGGCATCCTGGACGTAGGCGTGATCACCGATACCTTTGTTGATGGCCAGTATTCTGCTTTTCTGTCACGGTCTGGAGGATTTGGGGTAGATTTCCTTTACCAGCCCATCACCGTGCCGGTCGGTGTTACTGACTTTGTGCTCAATTTCTGGTCTCGTGTTGGAACCCAGGAGACAAATCTCGACACCGACTTGTTCTGCGTTGGCCTGTGGTCGCCTGACTTTAGCGAACTCTTGGTGGATCTGGGCTGTCTGGACGCTATCGAGACCACCGGCCTGTGGCAGGAGATAGTACATACCCTCACCTACGGTGAAGTGGTTCAAGTTGCCGGCCAGTCGGTAGCCCTCGCCTTTGAGTTGTATAACGATGGTGACGCCGGATCGGGGACGACTGTCTGGGTTGATGCTGTACAAGTCCAGGCCGTCGGTGGCGAAGGAGGGGGCTATCTCGACCTCAATGAGCCCAACGATACCTGGGACAGCGCCACTGCCATCACCTGTGGCACGGCGATCAGTGGTACCATTGGCGACGCTCTGGGCGGCTACGACGTGGATTGGTTCAAGATGAGCAACGTGCCCTCAGGACAGATCGACATAGACATCACGGCCGACGTTGCAGATCCCCCGTCGGCTCTGGACTCGGTTGTTGACCTCTGGGACAGCAGTCTCAATTGGCTGGACGGGAATGACGACGACGACGTCAGCTATGACTCGTACGTTGTCTACACCAATACTGTGGAAAGTGCTACCTTCTATATCAGCGTCGAGTCGTACTCGGGCTACGGCAGTGCCGACTCGTTCTACACAATGACGGTACAGTGCGCCGGCAGCGGCAGCGGTCCGCCCGCCGGCGAAGAACCAGTCGAACCTGTCGCCGACACCTGGACTGTCATGCTCTACCTCAACGCGGAAGACCCTGGCTTTGAGTACATTCTGACTCAATATCGAACCGACATCGAAGCGTTCATCGGCGACAAGAGTGATTTCCTCAACGTGCTCGTCCTGTACGATGGATCCGATAACGGCGACACCGTCCGCTACCTGGTGCAGCCCAATGGCGTGTACGTCTCGCGGGAGAACCTTTGGAATATGGGCGAGTTGAACATGGGCGATCCTGACACCCTGGCCGATTTTGCCAGTTGGGCCATGGACCAGTATCCGGCCGAGAACTATTACCTGGCCGTTGACGATCACGGCGATGGGGTCTATGGCATCAGCTTCGACTCGACCTCCAACAATGACCAGCTCACGCCGCCTGAACTGTACTCGGCTCTGAAAAGCGCGACCCTCAACGGCGCGCGCAAGATACACATCTTTGACTACGAAGCCTGTCTGATGGGCCTGGCCGAAAACGCCTACGACCTGCGCCAGTGGGTGGATTACGTGGTCTTTTCCGAGCAGATCAGTTGGGGCATAAACACCTACCCGCTGTACTTTAGCGACCTGGCGGCGACCGATACGCCTCTCGACGTTGGCCAGCGGATCGTTGAGAGCTACCACGCAGAAGCCATGGTGGCTGGCGGCAGGGGCTACCCGCACACCATCTCTCTGATTGATACCAGCCAGATGGAAAACGTCAGTGCTGCTGTGACCAATTTTGGTGACGCGATCAGGGCCACGGACACCCAGGCACAGAAAGATGCGATCAACGATGCGCGAGACAGATCCCAGGCCTTCGCCGCCGACATTGACGCCACGAACCCCGTGCGGGCTGAATACATAGACCTGTGGGACCTGGCCGACGAGGCCAGCAGCCTGGTACCTGCGCAGGCTGCCGCCATCAAGTCCGCCGTCCAGGCTGCCGTCGTCCGCGAGCGGTACGCCAGTGGCGGCGTGAGTGACTACACCTGGGATCACAGCGGCGCGCACGGCCTGGCGATCTATTACCCTCCCACAAAATCGTCGAGCGCCTTTGATAGTTACGTTGGGCCAAGCCTGTACCAGATGAGCCAGGATGGCACCTGGGACGAGTTCCTGGACTGGGCCTTGTCCAGCGGAACCAGGCGAGGTATGTACGCCAGTCGCTCTCAGAGCAAATTGGCCAGCGCCGGTGACGCTTTTGTCTTCAAGTATGTTTATCTGCCGGTAGTTGTGAAGTGAATATGACCAACTTGTTGCCAATTCTGGCCGCTTACGTTCCACCTGCTGTGGCGCGCGCCGCGCTGCGCCACAGCAGGCCCGCTTTGCCCCAGGCCCCCCAGGCTGATCGTTTCCTGGCCGCCGTCCTCTTTGCCGACATCTCGGGCTTTACGCCTCTCACCGAGGCCCTGGCTCAGAAGGGACCGGAAGGGGCGGAGGAGCTAACGCGTCTGTTGAACAGCTATTTTAGCCGCATGATCTCGCTCGTCGAGGCCGAGGGAGGCGAGGTGGTCAAGTTCGGCGGCGATGCGGTGACGGTGGTTTTCCCCGCTGGGCGAGAAGAGTTGAGCCTCACCACGCGCCGGGCCTGGCAGACCGCCGAGGCGATGCAGGCGGCCATGGGTGAGTTTGCCACGCTGGAGACCAGCGCCGGCCCCGTGGCCCTGGGCATGAAGATCGGCATCGGGGCGGGCGAGATCCTGGCTGCCCGGGTGGGGGGGGTGCGCAACCGTTGGGAGTACGTCATTGCCGGCGATCCTTTGCGCCAGGTAGCCCAGGCCGAGCATCAGGCCCAGCGCGGCGAGGTCGTGCTCAGCCCGGAAGCCAGGGCCATCGTCGCCCCTCGCCCCGTCGTGCCTCGTCCCCTGCCCCCTGTAGACTGGACGCACGTTCAGAATCCCGCAGCCGCCGAAGCCATCCTGCGGTGTTATGTCCCGGGCGTGGTCACTGCCTGGCTGGAGGAAGCGCTGCAAGAATGGCTGGCCGTGCTGCGCTCCATAAGTGTGCTGTTCATCGGTATCGCTGGCCTTGATTACATGGCAGCCAACGCCGTTGAAAAGTTGAGCACCTTTCTGTGCGCCGCTCAGCGAATCATCGATCGCTATCAGGGCAGCATCAACAAGCTGGCCGTGGATGACAAGGGAACCATTTTGATCGTCCTCTTTGGCGCCCCCCCCCGCGCCCACGAAGATGACCCGGAGCGCGCCCTGCGCTGCACCCTGGAGTTGCAGGCCATGGCCGAGACACAAGGGCTGCAACTGGCCACTGGCGTGACCACCGGCCGCGTATTTGCCGGCCCCGTGGGCAGCGAAACCCGCCGCGAATATACCGTGATGGGCGACACGGTCAACCTGGCGGCCCGTTTGATGGTCGCGGCAGGTGAGGGTCAGGTGCGCTGTGATTACGAAACCTATCGCAGCACGCGCGGCAGGTTGACCTTCGACCTCCTCTTGCCCGTTCGCGTCAAAGGGAGGGCGGGACTCATACGCGTCTATCGTCCCACGGGCGAGGCCGGCAGAGAAAGAGAGGTGGGAACCGGCGGCGTGTTGGTGGGACGTCGGGCCGAGGTGGACAGGCTCGTGGCTTGCCTGGACGATGTGGAGGCCGGGCGCAGCCGCATACTGCTCATCGAAGGGGAAGCCGGCATCGGTAAATCGCGGCTGGTGGAAGAGTTGATTCGCTTGATGCAAGAACGCGGCGTGGCGGGTCTGCGGGGCATGGGGAGCAGCATCGAGCAGCAAACGCCCTATCGCGCCTGGCGAGAAATCTTTGTCT
>CAYNKW010000354.1:0-4285 GCA_964397845.1 uncultured Anaerolineae bacterium | reverse complement strand
GGTAGAGGATGAACTGCCGGATGCCATCGCTGATTAATACGAACATATGAGAGGTAGAGAGGAGAAAAAGCTAAAGTGTACTCGTATTAAGGTCCTCTGCAATGGTTTCATACCAGAAGGCGAGCGGACCAGTGCCTGTGTCGCGTGCCAGGAATGTGAGGAGAAGTGCCCGCAGGGCATCCCTATCAGCGATTGGATGCCCATCGTTCACCAGGTGCTCGGCGAGGGCACATCCTATGACGAGTGTCCGCTACCCTAGAGACTTCTACATAAGGAGGAAACAGATGAAACGATTCGATTACCTGGCCCCCAAAAATCTAATAGAAGCGCTAGAGATGATGTCAGATCGGCCAGAGGCGACTCCCTTGGCCGGGGGGACTGACATTCTGGTGCAGATGAAAGAGGGACGTCGTCCGGTTGAAGCGTTGTTGAGCCTCAAGCGGGTCCCAGAGGTGCATCAATATGCTCATAACGGAACGCTTACTTTCGGCTCGGCGGTCACGGTTGGGCAAATTGCGGCCAACCGGCAGGTTCAGCAGGATTACACCGCCCTGGCTATCGGCGCGGGCCTGATCGGTTCCGTACAGATCCGCAACGTGGCGACGGTGGGGGGAAACCTGTGCAACGCCGCTCCTTCTGCCGACACCGCGCCGCCATTGCTGGTCTTGGGCGCACAAGCGGTGATCGCCGGCGCTCAAGGCGAGCGCACAGTGTCCCTGGAAACGTTCTTCCTGGGACCGGGGCGCACGGTCCTGCAACCGGGTGAATTGTTGAAAGAAATCGTCGTGCCACAGCCCACGGACCACAGCGGCTCCTTCTACGTCCGCCACATCCCCCGCGCCCGGATGGGTCTCGCGGTGGCGGGTGTGGCCGCAGCCATCACGCTGGGCGCCGATGGCACCATTACGGATGCGCGTCTTGCGCTGGGAGCCGTTGCGCCCGTGCCGATGCGGGCCGCTGCGGCTGAGACACTATTACCCGGTCACACCCTTACGGACGACCTGCTGCAGGAGGTCGGAGCGACCGCCGCCCAGGAAGCCGAACCGATTGACGACCTGCGCGCTTCGGTTGAGTACCGGCGGCACTTGGTCAATATTCTGACCCAACGGGCCCTACGCAGTGCCTTGGCCAGAGCAAAGGAGGAGTAGACGATGGAATACAAACTCAACTTTTCGGTAAACGAACAACCTGTCGAGATCGTGGTCGAACCCCACCTGACCCTGTTGGACGTGTTACGAGATACCCTGGGTTTGACCGGCACCAAAGAGGGTTGCGGCACCGGCGACTGCGGAGCCTGTACGGTTCTGGTGGACGGCGAGCCGGTTTGCTCTTGCCTGATGCTGGCCGTCGAGGCCGAGGGACAAGAGGTAACCACGGTGGAGGGGCTTGCCCTGAGGCGCCCCCCGAGCGAGTCGAGGGGCAAAGTCGAAGGGCATGTCCTGAGCGGAGCCGAAGGGCTGACAACCGACGGTGAACTGCACCCGCTGCAGAAAGCCCTTATCGCCCATGGAGGAGTGCAATGCGGCTTCTGCACGCCGGGTGTGTTGATGTCGTCGGCGGCGCTGCTGGCGCGCAACCCCCGGCCCACCGAGGGTGAAATCCGAGAGGCCCTCGCCGGCAACCTGTGCCGGTGCACGGGCTACGATAAAATCGTGCGGGCGGTGCAAGCCGCCGCGGAGGAGATGGAGCATGTCTGAAACACGTGTTATCGGTCAACCCCTGCCGCTCATAGACGCGGCAGAGAAAGTTCGAGGAGAGGCTATCTTTGCCACAGACGTGCAGTTGCCCGGGCTACTGGTGGGCAAGTTCCTGGGCAGTGCCCACGCCCACGCCGAGATACTCTCGATTGATACGTCCCAGGCCGAGGCGTTGCCGGGTGTGCGGGCGGTGATCACCGCAGCCGATATTCCAGAAGTAGACACGTATGACCCCGATAGCCGCCATCATGCTTTCATGGCTCGTCGGTTCGCCGTCTATGCCGGGCAGCCGGTGGCTGCCGTGGCGGCCGACGACCTGACGACCGCCGGGGCCGCGCTGGAACTGATCAAAGTCGAGTACCGACCTTTGCCGGTCGTGTTTGATCTCCGAGAAGCGATTCTGCCGGGCAGCCCGGCGGTGTCACGTGAAGTCACTGCTGACACAGAAAGCGAGGCAGCGACAGAGGAGCAGGAACTACCCAACCTCGCCAACCGGCATGTGTTCGAGCACGGCGACACGGACGCTGCCTTCGCCGAGTCGGACGTCATCGTCGAGCGCACCTACACGGTGCCGGTGGTGCATCACGGATACATCGAGCCTCACGCCGTCACTGCCCACTGGGATCGGGTGGGTCACGTCACGGTTTGGGAGTGTATGCAGAGCCCGTTTGAAGCTCGAGACCTGATTGCCGATACGCTGGGCATTCCTCACACCAACATCGCTCTGAATACGACCGAAGTCGGGGGCGCGTTCGGGGGTAAATGGAAAGGGATTTTTGGGCCGCTTGGGGTACTGTTGGCCAGAAAGGCAGGACGACCGGTCAAATTGATCCTGAGCCGGCGCGAGGAGTTGATCAGCGCAAACCCGGCGCCTCACACGGTGATTTGGATCAAAACCGGCGTCAAGGAAGATGGTACGTTGACAGCCCTGGAAGCGAAGGTTCTGATGGACGTCGGGGCCTTTCCCAAGCATGATGGTCCGACTGCCGTCGGGATCTCGGCAATGATTCGCAACAAGTACAAGTTTCAAGCGTGGCGCCTGGAAAGCCAGGATGTGCTGACCAACAAGGTTGCCATTGGTCCCTACCGGGCCCCGGGTGCGCCCAATGCTGCTTTTGCCATTGAATCCCAGCTGGACGAAATCGCTAGTCGGCTGGGCCTCGATCCCCTCGCCCTGCGGCTACAGAACGTCGTCGAGGAAGGCGACTTGCTGGTGAACCTGCAACCGCAGGTGAAGAACGGGGTAAAGGAGACATTGACCGCACTCACCGAGCACCCCGCCTGGACCGACCCTGCCCCTGCTCGTCGGGGGGACGATGGCCTGCTCCATGGCCGGGGCGTGGCACTGGGTGCCTGGGGGAGCGGTATGTGGCCGGCCTCGGCGTCTGCCACACTGGAGGCAGACGGCAAGATCCGAGTCATCCTGGGCCAGGTAGATGTGAGCGGTTCGTATACCAGCCTGGCCCAGATCGTGGCTGAAACCTTGGGCGTTTCGGCGCAAAAGATCGTGATGAAAAGGGCCGGCACCGATCACGCCACCTACGCCCCGGTGAGCGGCGGCAGCGGGACGATCTACTCTATGGGCTCAGCCGTGAAAGAGGCGGCTCGCAACCTACGGGCCAAGTTCCTAAAGCGTGCGGCTCAGGAGTTAAAGGTCTCGGAGGCCGAACTGGAGGTGAACGACGAGGGAGTGTTCGTCGCCGCCGAGCCGGAGCGTTCCTGCTCGTTCCAGAGGCTGTATGAACTAGGAACGGACATCTTTCAGGCCAAGTATCCTCCCGTGGTTAGTCAGGGATCGACGCTCCCGCAGCAGCAAGCGCCTACTTTTGCTGCTACTGCGGCTGAGGTGGCGGTGGACCCGGAGACGGGCCAGGTGACCGTGACCCGGCTGACCACCGCCCAGGACGTGGGCAAAGCGATCAACCCCCTTTCGGTTGATGGACAAATCCAGGGCGCAGCAGCCCAATCGGTGGGGATGGCCCTGTGGGAAGAAGTGATGTACGACGAGGAGGGCCAGGTACGCAATCCCAGTTTGTTGGACTACCAAATGCCTACACCGGTGGATATGCCCATGATCGAGACGATCATCGTCGAAGCACCCGGCGGGGATGGACCCTACGGCGCGAAGGGCGTCGGCGAGCCACCCATGATTCCACCGGTGGTGGCAGTGGCCAATGCAGTGGCCGCCGCCATTGGAACTCGCATCTATGACCTGCCAATCACGCCGGAGCGGGTCTGGCGAGCCCTGAATATCAAGTCTATTTCTGGCGAGCAGGGAGACGAGAATGCAATACCGTAGGTTTGGAAGACTGGATTGGAAGGTTTCAGCCCTTGGATTCGGGTGTATGCGACTTCCCGTGAAGGACGAAGAACGGACAAACATAGACGAGCCGGAAGCGACCCGGATGCTCCACTACGCCATAGATCACGGTGTGAACTATGGATACCGCATACAATTACCACGGCGGGAACAGCGAGCAGTTCCTGGGGCGAGCGCTCAAGAGCGGATATCGGGAGAAAGTCAGGCTGGCCACAAGTTACCCGGTTGGAAGGTCGAAGCCCCAGAGGACTTTGACAGGCTCCTCAAC
>CAYNKW010000353.1:0-4309 GCA_964397845.1 uncultured Anaerolineae bacterium | reverse complement strand
CCCTCCTCCTGGTTGCCCTCGGCGTTCAGGAACTCGGCGTACTGGGCGTTGGTCACCTCGTACTTGTCTATGTAGTAGGCGTCCAGGTAGACGGTGTGCAGGGGTTGTTCCCAAGTGTAGCAGTTCTCGCTTGGGTTGCTGCTGTCGCAGCCCATCTGGAATTCGCCGGCGGGCACCGTGACCATCTCGCCAGAGGCCACACCCACGTAGGCGGTGGTGTTGGCCACCTCGGTGTCGCCCAGGTCATTGTAGGCCGTGACGGTGATGGGGTAGGTGCCGGAGACGGCGTAGGTGTGGCCGGCGGGGAACCATTGGTCCCCGCTCACCCCATCGCCCCACTGCCAATTGAGGCGCGTGATGGTGGAGCAGGACGAGGATACAGTACCGCTAATGGTGGCGGTCAGGTCGCTGACCTGGGGAGATTGGAGAGTGAGGTTGATGGGGCAGGTTTCCCCGGTCGCCGTCGTGAACTCCCACACTGGCCCAGCAGTTGTCGCGCCGTGCTCGTCTTTTGCCACGATGCGCCAGTAGTAGTCGGTGTTGGCGCTCAGCGTGCTTGGGTCATAAGCGAGACCGGGCTGATCATCTGATACCAGCACATCGGGGGTAGCGTCACCGGTCTCCAAGTAGACATCGTAGGTCACACTGTCGCCATCGAGATCGCCGCCGCTCCAACTCAAGTCAACGTCCAGATTCTGGACAATGGCACCGTCTGCCGGGAAGGGAGAAAAGGGCAGGTTGGGCGGCGTGTTGGATTGGGCTTGGGCCAGGGCCAACCTATAGCCGATTATGGCGGGTGACTCGTAATCCCAATCGAATAGCCCAGGACCTCCATCTTGACCCCCCCAGACGCTTCCAAACCGCACCGGCGTACCGCAATCCTGCTATCAGCGTTGCCTGTTGTTCCACCCCGGTAGTGACTCCGACGTGGACGCTGCCATCCACGCCGACATTGACGGTCAGTACAGGGACAATCACAACGGGAAGCCAGCCAACCATCACTGTAATCGGGTTGAAGTAATGTCGAGCGATCTCTTTTTCTTTTTCGACGCTGAGGAGTTCTATTTCAGCCTTGATTTCAAGCTCAACTGTCTCAACCGCGTTGGTGGTAAAGGAAAGCTCTTCGAGTTTCCACCCTCTCACCACCAAACTGAAATCGAAACCGGGTTCCAAGCGGATACTGCCGTCGGCCGTGATTTGGTCATTTTCTGTATCTGGATTCCCATCGTCATCATAGAGCACGACGTCTTCCAACTTGAAGTAGAACTCATCCTGGAGTTGCGATGCTGTTGCCAATGTAACGCCCTTCAGTTGCGTACCATTTTGGATTTGGTCAGGCGTAAGCGCGTGGCTGATGTGAGCTGCGCCCGATTCTATGGCGTCTTCTAACGTGGCTTCCTCCGTCGTAACGACAACTTGACCTCCGGCCGATGAAACGGACGTCACCTTGCGCAAGAAACCACTGGGTGAGTTGGCCGTCGCGTCGCTAACCATAACATCACCTGGAGCCAGGGCGTTCAGGTCTGACGTTGATTGCGTGAAAGTGAACACAGCCCCATCGCCAGAGATTTCGGACAAGTATTGAGTGGTTGTCTCCGTCAGAACCTCCGTCGTGTCCGGTATCTCCACCGGCACACTCGAAGCAGACGAGAGGACCAGGGGCAGATATATCGTGTTCGATGAATGGGCCGCTGCCGGGGACTATTCGAGACTCCTGATGTGTTGGGTATCTCGTCCTATGCCTTGATAGCAAAGTAGTACCTCTGGCCCGGCGTCAGCCCGGACACGGTCATACTTTCGACGCTGCCGGCCGGGTTAGGGGTTGGCTCGCCGGTTGCGTCGGTGGACGTAGCCCAGTTGCTTTCGGTGATGGTAGTCGCGTTGTAGCGCACGATGTAGGCCGAGGCAGTGCCTGTGGTGGCATCATCGCCGGGCGCGATCTAACTCAGATCAACTGTGCCAGCCGCAGTGCCAGTGCCGGCGGCGAGATTGGCGACAGTCGCCGGTGCAGAAGTATCTGCCGTGGAGCCCGTAAGCCTCTCCTCAGTAGAGGGCAAGGGTTTCTGACATGCCAGCAAAGACGGCGCTGGTGACAGTGGCAAGAGCAAAGCCAGCAGTGTCACCATGGACAAAAAACGATGGGACAAAGTGTGGGTTTTCATTTTGATCTCCTCCTTCGTTTACAATTGGTGCTGTGCCGCCCAACGGCGCGGCGGTTAGGCCGACGCGAGCGGAGCGAGCGTGGCCTAACCTGATCTCCAGGGGTTTCGATACGCTACTCAGCCCAAGCTGCTACTCAAGACAGCGCTGCCCCAAAATATTGAGAAGATACCAAAATTCGTTCTGTCGGTAGGGAGCGCGGGTGGCACACCCGCTGGGAGCACACGCTTCGCTCCAAGGGGGTGTGTCACCCCCGTCGGCGGGAGCGCGGGCAACATACCCGCTGTGAGCACCTTTTCGCTCTTTCGTCTAAGTCCCCAACTCGGTTTGAAGTTGCTCGATTAGTCTGGGCACAACCTGATACAGATCGCCGACGATGCCGTAATCGGCGATTTTGAAGATGGGGGCGTTTTTGTCGTTGTTGATGGCGACGATCACCTGGGAGTCCAGGATGCCCACGGTGTGCTGAATCTGGCCCGAGATGCCAATGCCGACGTACAGGCGTGGGCTCGACACCTTGCCCGAAAGGCCGACCATCTGGTCTTCCGATAGCCAGCGATACTCGTGGGAGAGCGCTCGGGTGCAGCCTACCACGCCACCCAGCGTGTCGGCCAGGTTCTGAATCAGCGGCAGGTCGCTCTCCTCGGCCAGAGCCCGTCCGATGCAGACCAGAACCTCGGCCTCTTCGACGTTGACAGCCCCCGCTTCCTTGGGCCGGCGCTCCACCAGCCTGGTGGCCGGCGGCTCCAGCGCCAGGGTGACTTCGATGACCTCGCCCTTGCCCGCGCCGCCGGGCTGCGCATCGAAGAGTTTCGGCATTACGGTAATGACCTGTTGTGGGCTGGTGATGACCTCGGCCGAGACGGTGTTGCCGCCCAGAGCACGACGCTCGACGACCAGCCGGCCGTCCTGGAGCGAAAGGCCAATGGCATCGGTCACACAGCCAGCCGATAGCTTCTGGGCCAGGCGGGGGGCCAGTTCCCGACCACGGCGGGTGGAGCCCATCAGGATGATGTCGGCCTCGGCCTGAGCCACGATCTGGGCCAGAGCGGCGGCGTACGTGCTGGCCTGGAAGACGGTTAGGGCCGGGTCGTTCCCCACGTAGGCCCGGTTGGCCCCGTGGGCCAGGCAGGCGTCTGCCCGCCCTGCGGCTTCCTCTCCCAGCAGCGCGACGGCCAGCGCTCTGCCCAATCCGGCGGCCAGGTCTCGCCCCCTGGTCAGTAGTCCCAGGGCCGTCGGTTCTACCTCAGAGTAAACGAGTATCCCGCTCATTGTTCCAACACTCCTTCCCGCTGCAGGGCTTTCACCAGTTCCACAACGCCTTCCTCCTCGTCCTCAAAGATGATCTCCTTGCGATCCTGAAGCGGAGCCAGGTTGCTCAGCACCTCGACGACCGAAGCGGAGGCACCCACCTCGTTGGCTGTGACGCCGATGTCGTCCGGCCCCCATGCGTGGAGCGGCTTGCGGCCGGCTCTCAGGATGGCGGACAATGGTGGCAAGCGGGGTGTGTTCAGTTCGCTGGTGACACTGATGACGGCCGGCAGATCCACCTCCACTACCTCCAGCGCATCCTCCAGGTCGCGCACGGCCTGAACCCGGTTGTCCAGCACCTCCATCTGGCGGACGAAAGCGACCTGGGGCAGGCCCAACAGCTCGGCGAGCCGGGGGGGCACCTGGCCCGAGTAGTTGTCGGCCGAGCCATCGCCCAGCAGGATCAGATCGTACTGGCCAATCTTCTCAATGGCTTTGGCCAGGAGGCGGGCCGAGCCCATCGTGTCGCAGCCCTGAAACGCCGGGTCGGTCAGGATGACCGCTTCGTCGGCGCCGATAGCCAGGGCCTCTTTGATCGTGTCCTTCAATTTGGGGGAGCCGGCGGCCACGGCTGTGACCTTCCCGCCGTGTTTCTCCTTGATACGAACTGCTTCCTCCAGGGCACACTTTTCGAAATCACCGAACAGGACGGGCAGCCCTTCGACGACCGGCTGCCGGGTGTCTGCCTTGATGCGAATCTGTTCCAGGTCAAAGACCTGTTTCATACAAACGATGATGTTCATAGTCTCTCCCCATTGAGTCAGGAATAGTACTACAATGTGACTTTGTCATTCTGAGGAGCGAAGCGACGAAGAATCTCGTTCTACAGTGACGAATT
>CAYNKW010000352.1:0-4328 GCA_964397845.1 uncultured Anaerolineae bacterium | reverse complement strand
CGCTGAGGCGTGAGGAGAAAGACATGAAATCGCTTTTCCGAATGTTGCGCTACCTCCGGCGATACTGGCAAACCACGCTGGCCGCTTACGTGAGCCTGGTCTTGTCTTCAGCCACCATGCTGGTGACGCCACGGCTGCTCCAGGTGCTGATTGACCAGGGCATCGCGACCAAGGACATGCCGCGTGTCGTCAAGCTAGCCGTGGCGATGGTCGGCCTGGTGCTGGTAGGGGCACTGTTCCGCTTCTTGCAGGGCTATCTGTCAGAGAAGGCATCGCAGGGTGTGGCCTACGACCTGCGCAACGAGCTCTTTGCCCAGATACAGCGCCTCTCTTTCAGTTACCACGACCGGGCCCAGACCGGCCAACTCATGACCCGCGCCACCAACGACGTGGAGATGGTGCGCCAGTTCACCGGCATGGGCTTCTTGCAACTGCTCAACGCGATTGTGATGCTGGTTGGCAGTGTGGGCTTTCTCGTCAGCATGAACTGGCGGCTGTCGCTCATCGTGTTGCTCATCGTGCCGCTGGCGCTGACAGTGTTTGGTTTCTTTGCCACGCGAGCGCGGCCCATGTTCACCGTGGTGCAACAGAAACTCTCGGCACTGAACACCGTGCTGCAGGAAAACCTGGCCGGTGTGCGAGTGGTGAAAGCCTTCGCCCGCGAGGCCTACGAAACTGCGCGCTTTGGCGATACTAACGTAGAATTGCGCGACACGCACGTGCGCGTGGGCAAGATGATTGCTTTTGTCATGCCTCTAATCCTTGCCATCACCAACCTGGGCACGTTGGCCGTCGTCTGGCTGGGCGGCCTGCAGGTCATCGGCGGCGCGCTGACGATAGGTGAACTGGTGGCCTTTAACACCTATCTGCTGATGTTGATGATGCCGGTGGGCATGCTGGGCATGATCCTGGCCATGATCTCCCGCGCTGGCGCCTCCGCCGAGCGAGTGTGGGACATCCTGCAAGCCCAGATCGAGGTCAAAGACAAGCCTGATGCAACGCCGTTGCCGTCGGTGCAGGGAGAGGTCGCTTTTGGAAACGTCTCTTTTCGCTACTTTGGCAGCGGTGAGAACGTTTTGAGCCAGGTGAGCTTTGTCGCCAGGTCAGGTCAGACCGTCGCTCTGCTGGGAGCTACGGGCAGCGGCAAGAGCACGGTCATCAACCTCATCCCTCGTTTCTACGACGTAACCGAGGGATGGGTCACAGTGGACGGCCACGACGTGCGCGATGTGACTCTCGAATCGCTTCGCTCCCAGATCGGCATCGTTCTCCAGGAGACGACGCTCTTCAGCGGCACGATTCGGGACAACATCGCCTTTGGCCGGCCCGACGCGCAGATGGTGGAGGTGGTTGCTGCCGCCAAAGCCGCCAAAGCCCACGACTTTATCACCGAATTCCCTGACGGCTACGACACCTGGGTCGGCGAGCGGGGCGTAACCCTCTCCGGCGGCCAGAAGCAGCGGGCCGCCATCGCTCGCGCCCTGCTGACGAACCCCCGCATCCTCATCCTGGACGATAGCACCAGCAGCGTGGACGTGACCACCGAGGGACGTATCCAGGCAGCGCTGGAAGAGTTGATGAAGGGCCGTACCAGCTTTGTCATCGCCCAGCGCATCAGCACTGTGCTCAACGCCGACCAGATCCTCGTCCTGGAAAGAGGCCGGGTCGTCGCTCAGGGCACGCACGAAGAACTGATGGAGACCAGCCCAATATACGCTGACATTTACTATTCTCAATTGCACGGCGACGGAGACTTGGCGCGGGACGAACCAAAGTCCTTTACCTCTATGGACGAAACTATGATTCGCATGTCCCGCGTATCCCACGTGCCACACTGAAGGGAACTCGATGAATCGCAACAAGACAAGAAGGAGAATATAAATGGGCTTTCACGGAGGCGGCCCGATGATAGGCGGCCGCATGCGACGGATGATGGGTCGCGAGCAACTTCGGGCCAAAGACACCGGCGCCGTGCTGCGGCGGATGATGGGCTATCTGAAGCCTTTTTGGCTCCAACTGCTGGCCATGCTGATCCTGATCGTCGTCGGCACGCTGGCGCAATTGGCCGGGCCGTACCTCATCGGCCTGGCCGTAGACAAGTTCATCATCGGTGGCCACAGGGCAGGGTTGGCGCGGACGATGCTGTTCCTGCTCGGTGCCTATGCTCTGAGTTGGGTCACCAGCAGCGGGCAGTTCTACCTGATGACCATCGTCTCTCAGCGGCTGCTCTACCGGCTGCGGGGCGAGGTCTTTGACCAGTTGCAACGGCTGTCCCTCAGCTTTTACGACTACAACGAGGCCGGCGACCTCATGTCGCGCCTGACCAACGACACGGACGTCATCGGGCACGTAATGAACATGGGCCTCATGCGCCTGCTCAGCAGTCTGCTGACGCTGGTAGGCATTGTTCTGGCCATGCTCAGGCTCAACGCCCGGTTGGCCCTGGCCAGCTACACCATCCTGCCGGTGATGGTCATTGCCACGGTGTTCTTTTCCCAGCGCGCAAGGCGAGCCTTCCGCCGCACGCGAGAGACCATCGGCCAGGTCAGCGCCGAACTGGAGGAAGGCATCTCGGGCGTCAAAGTAGTTCAGGCTTTCAGCCGCGAGAGTGCCAGCCAGGCCCGCTTTGCCCAGGCCAGTGCCGCCAATCGCGACGCCAACATCCAGGCGGTGGGCATCACCTCCGCCTTCTCGCCGATGTTGGACGTGTTGAGCACCGTGGCCACGGCAATTGTCGCCGGATACGGCGGCTACCTGGTGATTAACGACCTGGTGACCGTGGGTGTCATTGTCACTTTCCTTACCTACGTCCGTCGCTTTTACGAGCCGATCCGGGCCGTGTCTATGATCTATGCCAACCTGCAATCGGCACTGGCGGGGGCGGAACGCATCTTTGAGTTGCTGGACGAGCCGGTGACACTGGCCGACGCGCCGGACGCGGTAGAGATGCCAGCCATCGAAGGTCGTGTGGAACTCGACGACGTGAACTTTGCCTACCGGGACGGCGAGCCGGTGCTAGAAAACGTGGGCCTGGTCGCTGAACCGGGGCAGACGGTGGCCCTGGTAGGCGAGACCGGCGCGGGCAAAACGACGATCGCCAACCTCATCGCCCGCCTTTACGACGTGCAGGCCGGCGCAGTGCGGGTAGACGGGCGCGACGTGCGCCGTGTCACACGAGCCAGCCTGCGCCACCAGATGGGGATCGTGCTGCAAGACCCGTTCCTATTTTCCGGCAGCGTGGCCGACAACATCCGTTATGGCCGGCTGGACGCCAGCGACGAGGAGGTAGAAGCGTCGGCCCGGCTGGTCAACGCCCACGATTTCATCTCGCGGCTGCCAGAGGGCTACCAGACCGAGCTGACCGAGCGGGGTAGTAATCTGAGCCAGGGGCAGCGGCAGCTCATCTCTTTTGCCCGTGCTGTGCTGGCCGACCCGCACATCCTCATTCTGGACGAGGCGACCTCCAGCGTGGATACCCGCACCGAGCGGCTCATACAACAGGCCCTGGGCCACCTGTTCCAGGGGCGCACCAGCTTTGTCATCGCCCACCGCCTGAGCACGGTGCGCAATGCCGATCAGGTGCTGGTCATCGAGGAGGGGCGCATCGTCGAACGGGGGACCCATGAGACACTGCTGGCGCAGCAGGGCGTCTACCACCGCCTGTACATGAGCCAGTTCCGCCGCCAGGAGCCGGGCGATGACGGCGACAGCCGTCTGCCAGTGACGGCTCAGCCGGCGGCCTGACATACGACCCCACACCATGCCAAAAAGGCGTCCGCATCCTGCCAATCAAGACAGAGTGTGGGCGCTTTTCCGTCGCCCTCCGGCCAGCTCAGCGGCCCTGGCGCGCACATTTTATGCACAGCGTCGTATGGGGTAACACGGCCAGTCGCTCCGGGCTGATGGGGCCATGGCAGCGCTCGCACACGCCGTAAGCGCCGTCCTCCAACTTGCGCAGGGCAGCCTCAATCGAGCGGGCTTTCTGCCGAAGGCTCTCCCGCAGGGCTAATTGAAGCTCCCATTCGTAGATGGTGCCTCCACCCCGGCCTAGCCCATAGTCCGCTTTGTGGCTGAGCTTCTCCTCCAACTGTTCGAGCTCGGCTCGCGTCTCTGCCAGCTCTCTATCCAGCCTCTGCCGCTCGTCAATCATAACCTCACATCATCCCACCATCATTTGCTCTCAACAAAAAGGTAACAAAAACCCGGTCAGCCTGCCTCGCCAACCCGCGCGGGACGGGAACCGGGTCACTGTGCTCTACGGCTGATGAAAACTGAGTCAGGGCATCACTCTACTCCTGAAATTGTACCACTCCGATTATACACGAGAA
>CAYNKW010000351.1:0-4334 GCA_964397845.1 uncultured Anaerolineae bacterium | reverse complement strand
TGTCTCAAAAGGAGGTCTTTGATCTATGAAGTCAAGAACGATCGGTGGTGTTACGTTGGCACTTGATCCTGACGAACAGGATACCGTGGATTTGATCGGTAGCGCCTGTGCGAAGGCAATCCAACTCAGCCAAGAGGTTTGGGGGTTGGGACCGCCTAAAGACTGCCGCATTTACGTGATGACCTCCTGGTTGGGGTTTGTGTTTCAGTCGGCCCCCTGGCACTGGCGAATCCTACTGGGGGCAACGATGCCGTTCTGGTGCTTCCGCGCCCGGAGGACGTGGCCGTATAGCGCTGCTTGGACCCAACGGTATGGAAAGAGAATAGCGATTGGGGTAAAGCCCCCGCGCCTGTTGGCGCAAAGTGACAGGAGCATCGGGGTTCGTATGTTCGTGGAAGAGCAGGATATGAAGGTGAATGTTCAGCACGTCACGTGCCACGAGTTGGTGCACGCCTGTTCGGCACATCTAAAGCTGCCCATGTGGCTCAACGAAGGAATAGCGACGGTGACGGTGGATCGATTCCTGGAAAGGCCGACGATCCGACAGGAGACGTTGGAGTTTATGAGGGGCTTTCTGCCAAAGGCAGCACCGCCGATGTATCGAGAGCTATCGCGTATGGGTGGGGAGGCGATCGCTTATCACGGCATGCGCGGGTACTGGCTCGTACGGTACCTGGAGGAAAAGCGCCCCGGTTTCTTGAGTCGTATGTTTTCGCTACGTCGGGATGCGAAAGCAATTGAGCAGGAAATGATTGTTGAATTGGGTGTGGAGTCGGGGAGCTTTTGGAGCGAGATAGATGATATAGTAGTCAACCATTTTGAAGGGAGGAGGAAACGATGAACCCCTTATCACCCGTAACCTACTATCGCCGCCACAAGCGGAGCGCGCTGTTGCAGATTGCACTCATCAGCCTGGCCACAGTAGGACTGTTTATTCTCGTGGGGGTGCTCGACACCATTCCCCTGCGCGCCAACGTGAGCTATATAACCAAACTCAGCCGGGTGATTCCCACCGGAGACGCGCTCGATCCGGGCGTGGTCTCGCAGATTCAGACCCACCCGGACGTAGCACGCACGATTCCAGATAACGGGCTGTGGATTTCCCTGCCCAGCCTGCTCGGAACAGATTCTCAACACCTGCTGGGCGTCTCGCCGCAAGATGCTCAGTATCTAATGCAGCACTGCGGCGTGCGCCTCAAGGAAGGGCGCATGTTCGAGCCGCGCAGCAACGAGTTCGCGCTCTCCGAAGAAGTGGTCCGCGCGCTGGACCTGCAGATTGGCAGCGAAATCGGGCGCGCGATTGACCAAAGTTACTACGAGGCTGTTTCCGCGCCTCTGGTGCTGGTAGGCATCCTGGAAGGCGACCCTTCGGCTTCGCTCAGGGCAGGCCCGGCAGTCAATCCAGGGCCGAGTGTGCGGGTGGGCTTTGTCTCGGCCGAGTATTTGAAGGGCCACGAGATGTATGCCCCCCGCGCGACTAGTCTGCTCGTCACCGCCAAAGTGGGGCGCAAAGCTGCCGTGGACGATTTCCTGGAGACGACGATCAGTTCCAAATACACAGAGGTAGAAACGTTTGCTCTTATTGCCGGCTTCTTGAAGATGCTACGCGTTGGAGTATACGTTATTTTCGGCGTTGTCAACAGCGTGGTGGCCGTCGCCATGGCCCTTGTCGTCGGCATCATCAACCGGATCGCCATAACCAAACGCCTGAGCGAGTTCGGTTTGCTGCACGCCCTGGGGCGCCCCAAGAAGCACCTGATCCGCCGCCTGACGCTGGAAACGGCAGCCGTGGCCGGGATCGGCTGGCTGGTCGGCCTGGGGCTGGCCCTCTTGGTTATGTCGTGGCTCAAGAACAGCCTGTTCTACAACCTGGGTATGGAACTGAATCTGTTCAACCTGGCGCCTTTCTGTTTCGTCCTGCCCATCCCCCTGATCGTCGTCTCCCTGACCTTTTTGAGCGTCAAGCGAATCTTTGCCCGGTTGGACGCCGTGGCCATCGTCGAGCGGGGCAAATTGAGCGAAGAATCAAGAGGGCACAGAGCGGTGAAGCGTTCGTCGGCCAGGCCGTTATCTTCCCTCACCTTTTACCTGCGCCACCGGCGGCGTGGGGTGCTGATGATCCTAAGCACGGCGCTGATGGTGCTGGGCATCGCCTTTCCCGTGTTCTTGTTCTCAGCTATAACGAGTGCAATGATGCCATTCATGGAATATCTGCAACACGTCAGCGTAATCTCACCGATCCACTCTGAACTCGATCCTGGCGTCGTGGGTCAAATCAGGAGCCATCCGGCGGTGGCGCGCACCATCCCGGCCATTCGGCTTGGAATGCGGATGATCCTGCCGCCCGGTGCCGGGACTGACATCAACATCTATGGCGTTTCCGAGGCCGATTTGCCCATTCTCTTGGAATTGTTCGGTATGCACGTGCAAGAGGGTCGCCTGCCCCGGCCTCGCAGCAACGAGATTGTGCTTTCGGCGGCCATCGCCGCCAACCGCGACCTGCACGTGGGCGACGTGATAGGGGGAGAGACTGACAATGGCGATACGCTCGTTGTCGACAACCTGCCTACCGAGATGATCGTCGTAGGGATCCTCTCCCCCGACAACCCGTGGATAGGGTTTGCCTCTTACGAATACCTGCGCAGCCACGAACTCACCTCATCCCAAAGCCCGCGTTTGCTCATCATCCCACGCGAGGGACAAAAGCAGACGCTGGATAGCTGGATGGAAGAAAGCGTGGATTCAACACAAACGCGCATCATCATCTACGATACCGAAGAACGCGACTACAGAGAAATGACGACGGTCACTGTCCTCACCTTTTCCTTGCTCGAATGTATGATCGCTGCCGTGGCTGCCGTTGCCCTGGCCACGTTGAACCACATCTTTTTCACCCAACGCAAAGAAGAGTTCGGCATCTTGAGCGCCCTTGGCCGCAGCCGCCGGTGGCTCGTGTTGCGCACGATGAAAGAAACGAGCAGTGTGGTCGGCATGGCCTGGACCGTTGGTGCAGTGTTGTGCGGGATCGGACTGCTCGGCATGCAAAGCCTTGTCTATGCCCCTCGCGGTCTGACCCTGGGCTTTTTCAGCCCCACACCGTGGCTGCTCACGCTGCCCATCCCGCTGGCCGTCGTCGCCGCCAGTGTGGGCACGATTGCGTGGATGCTGTCCAGGCTCGATCCCGTGTCCATCATCGAACGGAGATGAACAGATGAAGCACCTCGTAAAACGAGCCCTTGGTCCTTTGGCACTTAGTCCTGTACGGCCTAAGTACAGGGCCCAAGGACAAAGGGTTGTCAACTCGTTCTACTTTGCCCTGGTGCTGGTCGTGTTGCTCACGGCTGGATGTCAAGACAAAGCGACGCCGCTCCCTACACCAGCCCCCTCCGCCAGCGTTTTCGTCCCGTCTGGTGCGGCGGAGACGGAGCACATAAGGGTGCTGGGCACCATCCGGCCGGCCCAAACGCTCCAACTTGGCTTCAGCATCAGTGGCCCGGTGCGCGCGGTGCTGGTCCGATTGGGGGCGGAAGTGAAAGAGGGAGACCTGCTGGCCGAGCTGGACACGGCCGCCCTGGAGCTGGAGCTGCAAAGCGCACAGGAGGAGGTTGCCCTCCGGCAAGCTGCGCTCAATGGGTTGATCAACGGCCCTGGCGCAGCGCTCGCCGCCCGTGCGGAGGCCGAGCACGTCCAGCAGGTGGCCCAGGCCGAGATCGTGCTGCAGGTCAAGCAGTTGCAACTGGAAAAGGCCCGCCTTGAGGATCCTTCAGCCAGCGTCGCCGCTGCCCAGGCGAGCGTCGAGCAGTTGCAACTGCAACTGGCCCAAATGCAGGCAGAGCCCACCAAGACTGGCGTTGCTATCGCCCAGAGTGGTGTGGATAGTGCGCGGGCCCAGTTGGATCAATTGCTGGCGAACCCGGATGAGCAAGCGGTGGAGATTGCCAGACTGTACTGGGAGTTGGCCAAAAACAGTCTATGGCAGACTCGGTTGGAACGAGACGCGATAGCAGGCCGCACCGGGGTTCCTGGTTACCAAAAGGAGTTGGCCGATACACAAGTCGGTGCGGCAGAGATTTTGGCTCTCATCGCGCAGTTGGAATACGAGTTGACCGGAGAAGGCGCGACCAGCGAGGCGATCAGCATCGCTCAAGCGGCATTGCGGCAGACCGAAGCGCAACGCGACCGCGTCCTGGGCGCCCAGAAAGCGCACGGCATCGGCCAGGAGATCCTGCAAGTGCAGATCGGCGAGACCCAGGAGGGACTGGCCCGGGCAATCGCTGCACAAGAGGCATATACCATCACGCTGGACATGCTGGCCGTCGGGGTGGAGGCGGCCC
>CAYNKW010000350.1:1831-4338 GCA_964397845.1 uncultured Anaerolineae bacterium | reverse complement strand
ACCCCGGTCGTCAGGAGCCTATTGATGCCATAGCTAAACATAAGGAGAAAACCTGAAATGCGAGAGATCTCTGTAGCCGCCGTTCAGACGGAACCTCAATTGGCCAAAGTCAGCGACAACCTGGTGCGGATGGAAGAGTTTGTACGCCTCATCTGTACTGAACAACACGTGGACTTGATTCTCTTTCCCGAGTTATCTACCACCGGTTACGAGTGTGGCGTCCGCTTCACAGAGCTGGCCGAGCGGGTGCCGGGCCCGACGGTGAATCTGCTGGCCCAGTGGGCTGAGGAGTTCGGCGTGTACATCGTCGCTGGGCTGGTGGCCAAGGAAAAGGTGGAGAGCATCCTTTACAATGCCGCCGTGTTGGTGGGACCCGATGGAGAGATGCTGGGACAATACAACAAAGTGCACTTGCGGGGAGAGGAGCGATTGGCCTTCCGCCCCGGATTCAAGTACCTCATCTGGGAGACAGAATTTGGTCTGATAGGGATGGTATTGGGTTGGGACCTGGCCTTCCCGGAAGTGGCGCGCAGCCTGGCGTTGGGGGGGGCTGAATTGATCCTGGTCGCTGCCAACTGGGAAGAGCCCAGCGCCGACGAATGGCAGACCTATCTCAAAGCACGGGCTTACGAAAACTCGATCTTTGTCGCTGGAGCCAATCGCATCGGTGAAGAGTACAGCTACAAGTTCACGGGCCACAGCATGATCCTGGGGCCGAGAGGGCAGGTCTTTGCCGCGCTGGAGGAGCCTGTCACTGGCTATGTGGTCGCGCGGATCGACCTGGACGAGGTGCGAAAGACTCGCGAAGAGTACCAGTTCTTCCAGTGGCGGCAGCCGGTGACATATCGGGCAGTGGTGAGGAAATACTGAATCAACGCCCAACGCGGTTGGGCTTCTACCCTCAATCCAACATCGTCGAGATAAGGAGGAGAGAACAGTGCGAGACCTTACCGAACAGTTTGTCGAGTTGATCCGTCTGGCTTCCACAGACTTGAGACCGGATATCGAAAGTGCGCTGCGGGCAGCGCGCGATCGGGAGGAGGAGGGTTCAGCGGCCCAGGGCGCGCTGGACGCCATTCTGGAGAACGTCGCACTGGCCCGCAAGAACTCGACGCCCATTTGCCAGGATACCGGTGTACCTATTTTCTACATTTACTATCCTGCTGGCTGGTCCACGTTGGCGGCGAAGAAGCAGATTCACGATGCCGTGGCCATCGCTACCGAACGGGCCTACCTGCGGCCCAACGCCGTGGACTCGCTCACGGGCAAGAACAGCGGGAACAACCTGGGCCAGGACTTTCCATCGCTCCACTTTGAGGAGTGGGAAGAGGACTATTTCAAGGTAGACCTGATGCTCAAGGGCGGCGGCTGCGAGAACGTCGGCGCCCAGTACAAGTTGCCGGACGCTCGACTGAAGGCCGGTCGCGATCTGAATGGCGTGCGGAATGTCGTGCTCGATGCTGTGTTTCAGGCCCAGGGCAAGGGCTGCGCGCCGGCTGTCATCGGCGTGGCCGTCGGCGGCGACCGGGGCACCTCCTACGTCAAGTCCAAAGAGCAGTTCTTCCGTCCCTTGGGCGACGAGAACCCTGTGCCCGAGTTGGCGGAGCTGGAGAAAAAGCTGACAGAAGAAGCCAACGACCTGGGCATCGGGCCGATGGGCTTTGGCGGCAAGACGACGGTATTGGGCATCAAGATCGGCGCGGTGCACCGGCTGCCAGCCTGTTACTTTGTCACCGCCAGCTACATGTGCTGGGCCGATCGCCGGCGAACGATGACCGTTCGCGGCGAGGAAATCACTTACGAATAAGGAGCGAGGCAATGGCGACTTTTGACCTGACGATACCGGTTTCCGACGAAGAGATTGAAAAGCTGCGCGTGGGCGACCAGGTGCGCCTCACGGGTGTCATTGTGACCGCGCGCGACGCGGCCCACAAGTACATGATCGAAACCTTTATCCGGCGCGATGGTCCGATCCCGGAAGGCGAACGGGAATTGCACGCCGATCTGAGGCACTGGCTGAAGGGCAGCTTTATTTACCATTGCGGTCCTGTGGTGCGCCGGGACGAGAGCGGCGACTGGCACTTTGTCGCCGCCGGGCCGACGACCAGCATTCGCGAAGAGCCCTACCAGGCTGAGGTCATCGGTCACTTTGGCCTCAAGGGCGTCATTGGCAAGGGCGGCATGGGGCCCGGGACGCTGCAGGCCTGCCAGGAGCACAAGGCCGTCTACCTGCACGCCATTGGCGGCGCGGCCAGCCTCATCGCCGATTCGGTCAAAGAGGTAGTGACCGTGGAGAAGGAAGGGTTCGGCGTGCCGGAGGCCTTCTGGGTCATCCGCGTCGAGAGTTTTCCGGCCGTGGTGACAATGGATAGCCACAACAACAGCATCCATGCCGAGGTGGAGGCGAATTCGAAGGCAAAGCTGGACGAGTTGCTGGGGTTGTAGACCTGGCAGCGGTGGTGCGTGCGAAGGGCGGGGCGTCGTCCCCGCCCTTTCGATGTGACTTT
>CAYNKW010000350.1:0-1731 GCA_964397845.1 uncultured Anaerolineae bacterium | reverse complement strand
TGACTTTAAGGGGAGGAGAAAGGTGAGAGAGGTTGACTTGCGTAGCGACACTGTAACTCTGCCCACACCGGCCATGCGCCGGGCCATGTACGAGGCTGAACTGGGCGACGATGTTTTCGGTGAGGACCCCACGGTCAACCGTCTGGAGGCGATGTCGGCGGAGCGGATGGGCAAAGAAGCGGCGATGTTTGTTGCCAGCGGCACCATGGGCAACCTGACGGCGCTGTTGACGCATTGTCAACGAGGTCACGAGGCCATCATGGGGGACAAGGCGCACACGTTCCTCTTTGAGGCCGGCGGCTCGGCAGTGTTGGGCGGCATCCACCCGCACACGCTACCCAACCAGCCAGACGGCACGCTGCGCCTGGAGGACATTAAAGCAGCTATCCGCCCGGAGAATCCGCACCACCCCCGCACGCGACTCGTCTGCCTGGAAAACACCCACAACCGCTGTGGCGGCGTTGTGTTGACGCCCGAGTACACCGACCGCGTTGGCGAGTTGGCCCACCGTCATGGCCTGGCGGTGCACCTGGACGGCGCACGAGTGTTCGATGCTGCTGTCGCCCTGGGCGTGGACGTGCGCCATCTGACGCGCTCGGTGGACTCGGTGCAGTTCTGCCTGTCGAAGGGGCTGTCAGCGCCGGTGGGCTCGCTGTTGTGTGCTACGCGGGAGTTCATCGCCGAGGCTCAGCGCTGGCGCAAGATGCTCGGCGGCGGGATGCGGCAGGCTGGTGTGATAGCCGCCGCTGGCATTGAGGCGCTGGACGACATGGTAGACCGCCTGGCCGACGACCACGCCAACGCCCACCGGCTGGCCGAGGGTCTGGCCGACATGCCTGGCTTTGCCGTGGACCTGGCCTCGGTGCAGACCAACATCGTCATCTGGGACCTGACGACGGACAGGGTGTCGCCCCAGGAGGTGGTGGAGCGACTGGGAGCGGAAGGCGTCAAGATCCTGGCCATCGGTGGACGGCAGTTCCGCGCCGTGACGCACTATGGCATCGAGACAGACGACGTCGAGCAGGCAGTGGACGTGGCCCGGCAGGTTATGGAGCGGTTGGCGTGACACAGCGTCGTCGCAGGCCGGGGAGACGCGCCACGGAGCTGCGGTTGGATCCCTACCTGGCCTATCTCGTTTTCGTGGCGGTGGGGGTCGGTACGCACCGGATGGGACAGGATGGACGGCTGGTGCTACTGTGGTTGGTGTTGCTGGGGGACAGCCTCATCTATGCCGACCATCGGCCTATCGAGTTGCAGTACGCCCTGACGAGAGTGGGGCAGGGTGCAGCCGTGGGCCTGATGTTGAGTCTCCCGTTGGCCATCCTGGCCGCGGAACCCTTACGCGCGACGACGGCGCGGCTGTATCCGTTGGGCAGCGGCGCAGCTACATTTCAAGGGCTGGTGTTGATTGCTGCACCCATCGAAGAGACCTTTTTCAGAGGGGTGCTTCAGAGAGAACATGGCTTCTGGGTAGCGACAGGGTTGTATGGTTTAGCGGGGGCGGTGTTTTTCCTGCCCAGTGTGGTCGGCTTTCCTGCCGTGCTGCTCGCCATGATGGTGGGGATGGCGGTGCTGGGCCTGGTTTACGGCTATGTCGCGCTGCGTTACGGCCTGGCGGCGAGCATGGCCTGCCATGCGACGGTGAATTTAGCCCTGTTTGTTTTGCCGGTGATGCTGGGCTCGTCACTCTAATCTTGCTCCCGCCGGATTGCCAAATCCGGCGGCCAGGCT
>CAYNKW010000349.1:0-4346 GCA_964397845.1 uncultured Anaerolineae bacterium | reverse complement strand
CTCCTGCTGGACCACAGTCCAGCAGGCTCCAACAGACCTATCTTGCTCCCGCCGGACACTTGTGCACAGGTACAAGTGTCCGCAGCGAGCAAATGTGGTGCGGGTGATCCAAGTGGGGTTGTAGTACCAGGTGATCGAACTTTGACTGAGGCATGGCTATGTGGCGAGCTGAACTGCACGTAATTGCCTTGCAAGAAATAGACAGAGATGATATAATGTCTGCCATCGGCAACCAAAGAGAAAGCCTCGGCGCTTTCCCCGAGCCCGAGGCTGAAAGACCAGGGTGGTAGTGGGCCACCCACGGCAAAAAACATCATACCACGATGGCCCATCTACCGCAAGGGAATGGGCTTTTTTATTCTCTGAATTCACAGATTGGCAAGTTCTCAAGGCTGAAGAAACATCACCATGTCTCTACCTGTCATCCCTCCTAAATCCATTGTGCGAGGCCCCTTCCTGCCTGAACCGGTTGAGGTTATCATCACCATCCCCATGGGCGATTCCCTCAAGCTCATCGGCAGAGGGTTAAGGACGGGCATGTCCTACGACCCGGTGCTCTCCCCTGCCCAGTTGGCCGCACTGAAGATCTCCCCCGAGCGTGAACCCTTGGACGGCAACCCGGATCACTTCAAGCTGGGCATCGAAGCCGCTCGCCTTGCACTGGCCTATGAGTATGACCCTTTCTTTTCTCTGTCTGTGGCGCGCATTGACCCTCTGCCCCACCAGCTTGAAGCCGTCTACGAATACTTTATGAAACTGCCGCGCATCCGCTTCCTGCTGGCCGACGACGCCGGTGCAGGCAAGACGATCATGGCCGGCTTGCTGATCAAAGAACTCAAGGCCCGTGGCCTGGTCAGGCGGACGCTGATCGTCACCCCGGCCAAGCTGTCCTTTCAGTGGCAACGGGAGATGCTGGACAAGTTCCGCGAGCGGTTCGACATCATCCGTGGCGATGTGCTGCGCGCCAGCTATGGACAGAATCCCTGGCAGGAGCGGGATCAGGTTATTACCTCCATCTCCTGGGTCTCGCGCATCGAGGACGCCCGCGAGAGCCTGATGCGCAGCCGCTGGGACCTGATCATCGTGGACGAGGCGCACAAGATGAGCGCCTACAGTCCTACCAAAAAGACCCTGGCTTACAAGCTGGGCGAAAAGCTCTCGCAGATGACCGACCATTACCTGCTGACGACGGCCACGCCGCACAAGGGCGATCCCCAGAATTTCACCCTGTTCCTCAGCCTGCTCGACCGCGACGTGTACGGCGATGTGCGTAGCCTGGAAGAGGCCATGCGACGCAACATCGCGCCGTTCTATCTGCGCCGCACCAAGGAAGCCCTCGTCTCCTTCCCTGATCCAGATACGGGGGTAGTCAGAAAGCTCTTCACCGAGCGAGAGGTGCACACGGCGACATTTGACCTGGACGGCGACGAGTACGAGTTCTACGATGCGCTGACCCGCTATGTGGAAGATCAGTCCATTCGCGCCGCCAGCGACGAGAACAAGGCACGAGGGCGGGCATTGGGCTTTACGATGGCTATGTTGCAGCGCCGTTTTGCTTCGAGTGTCTACGCCGTGCGCCGCACCCTGGAGCGGATGCGGAAGCGTCGCCAAAATATTCTGGCCGACCCGCGCGACTACGTCCGGCGGCAGATGTCCATCCCTGACGACCTGGACGAACTGCCCGAGGATGAAATGATGGCCATTATTGAGGCCATCGAAGAGGCAGCCATCAACTTTGACCCCACGGCGCTGCGTGAGGACGTTCTGCAACTGGGCAAGCTGATTGACCATGCTTGTGAATTGGAAAAGCGTGAAGTCGAGAGCAAACTGGCCCGTTTGAAAAAGCTGCTGACCGACGAGCAGGTCTTTGCCGACCCGACCATGAAGGTGCTCATCTTTACCGAGCACAAGGACACGCTGGACTACCTGGTTGGAGATGGTCGCGACGGACGGCCCCTCGGCAAGCTGCGGGAATGGGGGCTGACGGTCACGCAGATCCACGGCAGTATGAAGATCGGCGACCGGGATTCCCCCGGCACCCGCATCTACGCCGAGCGGGAGTTCAGGGAGCAGGCCCAGGTGTTGGTGGCCACCGAGGCGGCCGGTGAGGGCATCAACCTTCAGTTCTGCTGGTTCATGATCAACTATGATATCCCATGGAACCCAGTCCGGCTAGAGCAGCGTATGGGCCGCATCCATCGCTACGGCCAGGAACACGATTGTCTGGTCTACAACTTTGTGGCGGTCAACACTCGTGAGGGACGGGTGCTCCACCGGCTGCTGGAACGGCTGAGAGAAATCCGCAAGGAATTGGGCACCGACCAGGTCTTTGATGTCGTCGGCGAGATATTCCCCTCCAATCGATTGGATCGGCTGTTCCGCGAGATGTACCGCCAGCGCACCAACGTGTCCAGCATCGAGGCCCGCATCGTGGAGGAGGTCAACCCGGAGCGCTTCCGGACCATCACCGAATCAGCGCTGGAGGGCCTGGCCAAGCGCGACCTGAACATGGCCGTCATCGCCGGCAAATCGGCCGAGGCCCGCGAGCGAGGGCTGGTGCCGGAGGTCATCGAGGATTTCTTTCTCCAGGCCGGCCCATTGGCCGGCGTGATGCCCCGTCCGGTCGGCAAGGACAGCCACGTGTATCGCCTGGGACGGGTCCCCCGCCACCTTCTTCCTATCGGCGAGCGACAGGAAAAGCGTCTTGGCCGGCTGGGTCGCGAGTACAAGCAGATCGTCTTTGACAAAGAGTTGTTGAAACAAACTCCAACCCTGGAGTGGGTGACGCCCGGCCACCCGCTTTTTGAGGTCGTGCGCGCCTACGTGGCCGAGCGCGTGGCCGACGATTTGCGCAAGGGCGCGATCTTTTTCGACCTGAACGCAACAGAGCCCTACCGTCTGGATGTCTTTGCCGCTTCGGTCAGGGATGGCCGAGGGCGGACGCTGCACCGCAAGATTTTTGTCGTGCAGACCGGGCGTGACTGCGCACTCTCGATCCTGCCACCGACTCAGTTTTCCGACTTGGACCCGGCACCTGTTGAGCATCTTGGAGACGTCCCGGACGATGGAAACCTGCCCGGCCTTGATGAGTTGGAGAGGGCGTTGATCGAGAGCGCCCTGCAGCCTCTTCTCGACGACATCGCCGAGGAACGCGAACGGGAACTGGCCGTCATCAGCCAGCACGTCGAGATTTCGCTCAACGAGTTGATCCACCGCCAGAATCTGCAACTGGCCGATCTGGTCATGCGCCAGCAGCAGCCTGGCGCGCCCTCTGGTTTGGCCGGGAACGTCGCCCAGGCCGAGACCCACCTGGACGAGCTGAACAATCGGCTGGAGACCCGTCGCGCCGAACTGGCGCGAGAGCGGCATTTCACCATCGGCGATATCCAGCGCTTGGGACGGGCCTGGGTACTGCCCCATCCTGAGCGGGAATCGCCCGAGATGGCGACCCTCACCCGCGATGCCGACATTGAACGCATCGCTATCGAGTTTGTGACGCGCCACGAGGAGGAGCGTGGTTGCGTCGTGGAGAGCGTGGAGGTTGAGAACCGGGGCTTTGGCCTGATCTCACGACGGCCCCATCCCCACGACCCGCAGACGTCGGTGGAGACACGCTTTATCGAAGTCAAAGGGCGGGCAGGGGTGGGCGAGGTGCTTCTCTCCAAGAATGAGCATCTCATCGCCCAGCGGCTCCAGCGCGACTATTGGCTGTACGTCGTATTCAACTGTGCCGCCGAACCAGAACTGCACATCATTCGCAACCCGGCTCGATTGGGCTGGGAGCCGCTGGGCCAGGTCTCGCATTTTCATATGAGTCCTCAGCCTCTCATCGCTGAGGCAGAGCGCCAGAGCCACCGCGACGAGGCGGTGGGCCAGGCATTCTATGAGCACTGGGAGAGCCGCCTGGCCGACCTGGGCCAGTACAACATCCTGGTGGAGGGACTCACCGACAAGCTCTATTTGGAACTGGCCGCGGAACGATACCAAGATGCCCACGGCGTGGACCTGCTGGAGGGCGGCGCGGTGCGGGTGGTGGCCGGGCGGGGCACCAAGCGCATGGGGCCAGAGTTCGGCGTACTGCAATCGTTGGAACCACGGGGCATTCGCTTTGTCATCATCCTGGATGGCGACGACGCGGGGCGGTTGGCCGCTGAGGCAATGCGCCGTTTTGGCGCGCAAAAGAACCGCCATTTCTTCCAGCTTGAACACAGAGACTTTAAAGACAAGGGCGGCAAGAGTTGGGACGTCGAGATCGAGGATATGCTGCCCCAGTCGCTGGTCGAGGGCTTTGTGCGCCAGCATCCCGAGGCAGTCGAAGAGCGGTTGCAGCGCCGGGAGGTGGTCAA
>CAYNKW010000348.1:0-4349 GCA_964397845.1 uncultured Anaerolineae bacterium | reverse complement strand
CAGGCCGGCGAGCCATGGTCACTATGAAGCAAGTCGGCATGAACGTGGCTGCTGACTCTTTCTTCTATGCTGTTTATACCGGCGTAAAAGGCGGGCTGCTCATCGTGACGGCCGACGATCCTGGTATGTTCAGCTCTCAGAACGAACAGGACAATCGTCACTATGCTCGTTTCGCCAAGATGCCGATGCTCGAGCCTTCGGATAGTCAGGAAGCCAAGGACTTTGTGGGCATCGGCCTGGCTCTGTCGGAAGAGTGGGACACCCCTGTGCTGTTGCGGACGGTGATGAGGGTTTCCCACTCTGCGTCGCCTGTGGAACTGGGCGAACGGGGTTATGATGATAGCGCTCCCACACCTCCTCTGGAGCGCAACCCTCGCAAACTGGTCTCCACCTGCCTGTGGGCGCGGGAGCGGCATCCGGTGGTGGAAGCACGATTGAAAAAACTGGCAGAACTGGCCAGCGCCTTCCCCTTCAACCGCTTGGAATGGGGGAAGCGAAAGCTGGGCATCGTGGCCAGTGGGCCGGTGTACTATTACGCCCGCGAGATCTTTCCAGATGCTTCTTTCCTCAAGCCAGGCCTGACCTACCCTTTGCCTCATGCTTTGATCCGCGAGTTTGCCGAAGGAGTGGAGCAGCTTCTGGTCATTGAGGAGCTGGATCCGTTCCTCGAAGAGCAGATCAAGGCCATGGGTATCAAGTGCCGTGGCAAGGACATCTTTCCCGCCGTTGGTGAGCTGACCACGGCGGTCATCGAGCATTCGGCTGCTGAAGCGGGCATACTGCCCCAGGAAGCGATCAAGGGCACGAGGCAGGTGGCACCCTCGGATCTGCCTGGTCGCTCCCCTGTGCTCTGTCCTGGGTGTCCGCATCGCAGTTCCTTCTACGTCCTCAGCAAGATGAAAAAAGTGGTCGTCGCTGGCGACATTGGCTGCTACAATCTGGGGGCACTTCCTCCGTTCAACGCTACGGACACCATGGGAGCCATGGGGGCCAGCGTGGGCGTAGCTCACGGCTTTGATGTGGCCGGCATCCCCGACCCCTTTGTGGCGGTGATCGGAGACTCTACTTTCTTCCACGCAGGCATTGCGCCTCTTCTCGACATTGTCCACAACGGTGGCAAGAGCACCATCGTCATCCTGGATAACCACACCACAGCCATGACAGGACATCAGGATCATCCTGGTGTAGACGTAAAGCTTGGAGGACAACCCGCCCATAAAGTAGATATCAAAGCTCTCGTCCGGGCTTCGGGAGTGGCCGACGTGCACGAGGTGGATGCCTTTGACGTGAAGGCAGTGGAAAAGGCGATCAAGGACGCTTTGGCCTTCGACGGCCCCTCTGTTGTGATCGTGGATGGTCCCTGTTTCTTTGTGGGACCAGGCGCGACCGGAGCTTACGTGGTGGATAGCGACGAGTGCATCGCCTGTGGTCTTTGCTTCCGTCTCGGATGCCCGGCCATTATTCGCTCCCCTGAAGTGAACGCCAGGACGGGCCACCCCAAAGCAAGAATTGATCCTGTCCTGTGCGTGGGTTGCGACATGTGCGCCCAGATTTGCCCGACCGAGGCGATTCATCCGGCCCAGGTGGAAGACCAGGGGAGGAACAAGAGACCGTGGAAACTTTGAATTTCATGATTACGGGTGTAGGCGGCCAGGGGACCGTTCTGGCAAGTGACATCATGGCAGCCGTGGGACTGGCGGCTGGCTATGCCGTGAAAAAGTCCGACATTCTGGGGCTTGCAGTGCGCGGTGGCAGCGTGGTGGGGCACGTCCGTTGGGGAGAACAAGTCCACTCACCCATCGTACCAGAGGGTCGCGTGGATTACCTGGTGGCCTTTGAGATCCTGGAGTGTCTGCGCTGGCTCAACCAGGTTCGGCTCGGGGGTACGGTGCTGATCAACGAGCAGGAGATTCACCCTGTGACGGTGAGCAGTGGATTTGCAGTCTATCCAGACAAACAAACGGTGGATGAGGCCCTCCAGGCAGCAACGCCCAATGTGTATCGCATCCCAGGGCTCGACATGGCCCAAAGGCTGGGCCATGCCCGAGTGTTGAATGTGGTCCTCCTGGGATCCCTTTCGGCCCTGCTACCGGTGGACTCGGAGATTTGGAGGAGCGTGCTGAAGGAACGGCTGCCACCTCGCTACGTGGACCTGAACCTCCGGGCCTTCCACCAGGGTCGGGAATGGCTTCAAGATAGGAAATAGTGCTTATGATGAAAGGAGGATAAAAGAAGGTGGCCGATATTTCTGAACATGCCAAGCTGTGGGCTCTAACAAAGGAGTACCAGGATGCCCTGATTCACTTCTGCCGGCGCCTGATCCAGACCCCCAGCCCTTCCGGGCACGAAGAGGAGGTGGCAGAGTTGATCCGCCGCGAGATGGAAGCCTTGGCTTACGACGAGGTCTGGACCGACGCGGTGGGAAACGTCATTGGAAAGATGTGCGGCGGGGGAGGTCCCTCAGTCATGCTGAACTGTCACCTGGATCACGTGGCTCCCGGCGATGAGCGGCAATGGCCCTTTCCCCCCTATTCAGGCGAGGTGCACAAAGGGTACATCTGGGGGCGTGGAGCCAGCGACACCAAGGGGGCGCTGGCACCCCAGGTGTATGCCCTGGGAGCGTTGCGCAGGGCAGGCTTCTCACTCCCAGGTGACGTATACGTGGTCGGAGTTGTGCAGGAAGAGGTGAACGGCCTGGGGACACGAAACTTGTTAAAGACCTTCCGACCGGACGTTGCCATACTGGGCGAGGCGACAAGCAATCGCCTGGCCAGAGGTCACCGGGGGCGGGCAGAGATCGTCGTGCGCATCCACGGGCGCGCTGCCCATGCCAGCGTGCCGGAGCGGGGCGTGAATCCCCATCAGGTGGCAGCAAAGTTCCTCCTGGAGCTGCACAGCATCCCCTTGAACCATCACCCCGAGTTGGGCGCCGCCACCCTGACCCCCACGCTGTATCTCACGGACCAGGCCAGCAGCAATGTCATCCCGGGAAAAGTGGAGGTGCATCTGGATTGGCGCCTGGTGCCCGGAGATCAACCCGAGGCGCTTTTGGAAAAGCTGCAACAGCTTCTGGACCGGTGCCTGATTCCAGGCAGTCGAGGTAAAGTGAGCTTGATACAGCGTGCGCTTCGCTCCTACACGGGACATCAGCAGACGATCCCAGCCCATACTCTGTCCTTTCTCTTGCCCCGAGGCCATCCCTTGATACGAGAGAGCCAGACCATTCTGTCTGAAATCCTGGAACGGGAAATTCCGGTGGGCGAGTGGCGCTTTGGAACTGACGGCGGGCACACCATGCAAGCCGGCATTCCCACCATCGGCTTTTCCCCGTGTGAGGAACACCTGGCCCATACCACCGAGGATCGAGTGAGCATCTCTCTTATGCTAGAAGGCATGACCGGCTACATGGCACTGGCGCTCTACCTGGCTGCCCGCCTGGGCCAGAGTTAGGCGAAAACTGTAGGGGCTATGGAAGCAAAATTCCTTTCTCGGCTACGAGAGGAGTAAAAGATGACTGAACCGTTCGATCTCGTCATCCAGGGTGGCGTGGTGGTGACGGGCGCGAGCATGGCGCGTGCCGATGTGGGCATTCGTGGCGAGACGATTGCTGCTGTGGCCGCCGGCCTCCCGACAGAGAATGCCCGGCGGGTCGTTGACGCCTCGTGCAAGCTCGTCATGCCAGGCGCCATAGATGTCCACACGCACCCTGTCTACCTGGACGATATTCATCACACATCCATCACGGCAGCCTTTGGCGGCACCACGACCACCATCCACTACGCCTATGCCCGCCCGGGGATGAAGGTGTTGGACACGATCAAAGAGTACCGTGATGACGGTCTGGAGAACTCTCTGACTGACTTTGGACTGCACGCGGGGCTTTTCGATGTGGCCAAGCAAATTGAAGAGCTCCCGAAGGCTTTCAGGCTAGGCGTGACCTCTTTCAAGGTGTTCATGACCTACGCCAAGCTCAAGTGGATGACCAATGATTATTGGCTCATGGCAACGCTGGACGTCGTCGGTCAGGAGGGGGGGCTGGTTGCGGTTCACGCCGAGAACGGCCTGGCCACCGACTATTTGCAGGACAAGTACAACCGCATGGAGCTTTCGGCCCTGGAGGCCTTTACCCGCACCCGCCCAGACGTGCTGGAAGCCGAAGCCATCAACCGGGCCATCGCCATGGCCAGGGTGGCGGACTGTGCGCTATACATTCCACACGTCAGCGCAACCAGAGCCCTGGCTCCCATCCGGCGAGCGAGAGAGGAGGGACAGGTTGTGTACGCCGAGACCTGTCCCCAGTACCTCACCCTCACGGAGGAGATTTTGCGCGCGCGGGGGCCTCAGGCCAA
>CAYNKW010000347.1:0-4353 GCA_964397845.1 uncultured Anaerolineae bacterium | reverse complement strand
CATTGTCCCACACTCCTCGGTTACGATAAGCGATATGGCTCTTTCACACGATACTTCCCCACCGGCGTGGCCTGCACCCACTGTGTGCCATCGTGGCGGTACCACACCTCCATCTCGGCGCCCAGCGTCCAGAACGCCCCTTCGTGCTCGACCATCAGTTCGTGGAGAGCGGCCTCGTAGCTGGCAGTGTCCAGTTGCCCGGCCTGGAAGCGGGCCTTGAGGTCGGCAAACCGCCGACCCATCGCCCCACACCTCAATCGTGCCGCCATCCTCCGCTTCGGCAACCTTACGGCAAATCGCCGCTGGGGCCTTTTCCCGCCCACCGGGCCAGCCACTTTCCGGCCCGCAGCACTGCCGCAAATCGAAGGCACTTTGGTCACGCTCTATTCCTCTTCTCCAGCGAGTTTGAGAACTGCTGCACGAGTATGCGGAGCAAGGCGGAAACGCAAAGCTTGAAGTTGATCCAGCATGGGGCCAACCTCAGGAATGAGATATTGGATAGGCGAGGTGTCGCAGATGATCTCAGGCAAGGCGCGTTTCCCTCAAAAGTTGCCCCTCGGTCAAGCGAAAGGTATCCACCCCATAGTCTGCCAACCGAGAAAGAAAAACAACCCGTGGCACACCCGCCAGCCGAGCTGCCGCTCCAGATGAAAGCCGTCCCAACTCGAAGAGCTTGACAGCAGCGGCCATTCGCAACGCCTCCCCTACCTCTTCCGAAGAGACCTTCAACGCCAGCAACGTCTCACCAGGAATGTCTAGAACAATTTGGCTCATGTCTGTTTACCTCTAACGCCAGGCCAAGTATCTCTGGATAGTCGCAAGCCCAAAACTCAAGTATAGGAGCCTATTTTGACTTGTCATTTGCCATTTTTGATTTGTTCTGCTTCCTGCACCGCCTTGACCTGCGTTTCGATCCAGGGATACGTGAGGCAGATCCCCTCTTTGAGGAAAACCCTGGCCCGCCATCCTAGCGAGTGGATGCGCGCATTGCTAAAGTTCCGCGATTGCACCCCCACCGGGCCGTCCACGTGCTTGACGTGAGTCTCCTTTCCCGACACCTCGATCACCGTCGCCACCAACTCGTCCACACTAACGTATTGGGGACACCCAACTGGACTTGTGGGACTCTGAATCTTACTTTTCGTCCCTCAGCGCCACCAAACGCTTCTGCGCCGCCTCAAAGGTAGGATCGATCTCTAGCGCCCGCTCGTACATTGTCACTGCCTCGCCGGTGCGCCCTTCCTGGCGGTAGATCTCGCCCAGATGATAGTAAGCCCACTTGTTCTGAGGAGCAAGTTCCAATGCCTCCAGGAGCTCCGCTTCGGCCATCGTCGCGTCTTTATCCCGCTCGTAAATGGAAAGGCCCAGCAGAATGTGCGCCCACGGGTGCCTGGGGTCGAACTCAATCGCCTGCTGGAACTCGGCGATATACTCGTCAGGGTCGGCTTTCTGCCAGCGCAGGACCTCGCCCCGCTTGTAGTGGCAATCGGCAGCTTCGCTCTTGGAACTAAAGTCGTCCGCCGCCAGTGCCGCTTCATAGAACGCCAGGGCCTTTTCAAGCTGGCGGGGATCCAACCGCCGTTGGTAAATGATGCCCGCGCGATAGTGCGGGCTACTGCGGCCCGCCCCAGCCAGCCCAATCGCCGCTGGGGTCGGCGGCCGGGCCAGGCGTCACGGCCAGCGCCAGCGTCACCTCCTGCCCGGCCCACGGCGCCAGATCCACCATCCGCTCGTGCCAGCCTCCACGGGCCATGTCCTTGTCCACGTGCTCTAAAAATGCCCGCTCGCCGTTCAGGAGGACCTCAAAGGTGGCGCCATCCCCCGGCCAGCCGTGCGTCTGCGGGTCCATGCCCATGCCAAAGCGGAGGGTCGCCGGCTGCGCGGGCAGCGAGAGCGTGTACGTCACCCAGGAGGGCGAATGCATGAACAGCGTGGGTCGTTCTCCAAAGTTAGGCGGCAGGCTGAAGGTGGTTTGGGCCACGTAACTGTGCCAGGCGGGGCCGTCTGGCCGGGCGTAAGGCGTGTCCAGCGGCACATCGGGCGCTTCCACGGCTGCCTGCGGCAAGGCAGCGACCAGGTCGTCCAAATGCATGGCCCGCATCTCGGCCTCGACCGCCTCGTAGACCTCGGCCAGCTCGACGTGGCCCAGCGGGTTGTCGGGCCGCAGTTCGGTGTATAGCGCGTCAGCGCCTCGACGGCAGCGAGAAGGTCACCCTGCGCCCGGTAAACCTTGCCCAGCAAGCGATACGCCTGGGCGTTGCCGGGCTGCCATTCGATGGCCTTTTGTAAATGTGCGAGGGCAGCAGGAGCATTATAAGACAAAAGCTCAAGATCGTCAAGCGCCTGGCCGCCGGCTTCCAGGTGGTAGGCACTGACCAGGTGAGGCGCAACCAGGACCAACATCAGCAGCGACGCGGCAACGAACGCAGTCCAGCGCAGCCAACGAACGGCCTTATGCCTATCCATCCTATGCTCCGATGATGTCCTGCGCCCTTTGTCTGTCATCCCTCTCTATCAGCCCAACCGGCCTTGAACCCCATTGCCGTCACCCCCACTAATTCTTCACCATCGTAATGATAGACCACATTGCCTTCCAACACGCTATCCGTAGCCTGCTGGGGGCGGCGAAAACTGAGGTACAGGACATCAGCGCCTTCGTCATAGTCTACCCAGAGATGAGAGGACAGGACCAACAAGTCGGTAAGTCCCCGAATCGCCTGTTCTATGGTGACCGTTGCCATATCACACCCCGTTTCCAGACTTTGTCCACTCTTGAGGTCATAAATGCAGTGATCACGAATCCATCATCGGTCCCCTCCTCACGATACACCACGATAACATCCTTCTCACCCAGGAGTGTTTCCGTCCGGTGCTGCGTGGCGATCAGCGTACCTTCCCAGCCGACTGCGATAGCATCAGGGTCAGCGATCACTTCCAGGACCCATTCATGCAAACCAGCCAGATAATCATGGGCTTCCACGATATGCGCCCATCGCTCAGCCGTGAGACGTATCGGGACACCATTACGAGAGGTAACCAAACCTAACAGCGCAGACACTCACACATCTCCTGGGGCGTAAAACCTGAAACACCTCTTCGCGGCAACTCTCGTCGTCCACGCTGGCCTCATCCAGCGCGGTGCACACCTCGGTCAGTTTTTGAGACCCAGGAGGTCGAAGGGGTGTCCACCGGCTCGTCGGCCAAATGCATGGCTCGCATCCCGGCCTCGATGGCCTCGTAGACCTCGGCCAGCTCGATGTGGCCCAGCGGGTTGTCAGGCCACAGTTCGGTATAGCGCGTCAGCCCTTGACTCTTCGAGTCAAGGATCTTATCGCCCTGCGCACAGTAGACCTTGCCCAACAAGCGATAAGCCTGGGCATTGTCGGGCTGCCATTCGATGGCTTTTTGTAAATGTTCGAGGGCAGCAGGAGCATTATAAGACAAAAGCTCAAGATCGTCAACCGCCCGGCCGCCGGCTTCCAGGTGGTAAGCGCTGACCAGGTGCGGGAAGGCCAAGATGGCCAATATTCCACTCCCATCCGCGCTCTGTCACCCCAGGTTTTTTCTCCCGCGCTGCAAGCTTGCGGATTTGCGGGTTCGCAAATAGCACACCAGCGGGTTGAACGCTTATCCTTCGAAATGACCCGTCGCGCTTTGGCAGTCTTGCCCATGCTGGTAAGAATGGCGAGGTGTACCGGGCCTGGTAAAAGTTCACTCACCGGCAAGCTGTAACACTTTTTCGCACAGCTCTCGGTCAATCCAGGTACCTCGCGCGCAACAGACAGATCGACCATCCGTCTCAGACTGGGGATTCGTCCTTCCCGTCTAGCGCGTGCCAGAATCCCCAATGTGCCGCGCACTTTCAATCCCAACTGTTGGGCAACCCGGCGACCACGGATCTCATCTATCAACAGTAGCGCGGCCTGGAGCTCCTGTGCCAGGATGATCGCCGACGCCTCGCCCTTGCCTAACTCGGCCGCTAGAGCACGCACAGCCAACTCGTCCTGGGGAACCTGAACCTCAATCCAGACCGCATCTTTCACCTCGCGGCTGCCATCACTCCCCTGCCCCCGCACGGACCACCTCGTCGTAAACCGCCTGGGGAATCACCACCTGACCGTAGAAAGCAGCCAGCAGGTCAAAGTGATCCACGCGAGCCAGGTTAATGAGCGGAGAAGCGTCCGAGACAACCACACTCACTCACGTCCCGACCTCATCGCGCAACTCATCAGGGGCGAAGTGGAAGATCGAGACCTGGTGTGCGCTCAAATAAGAGATGAACTCTGCCTGACTCATACCCACCAACTCCGCCGCCCTGGTGTAGGTCAACGCCCCCTGCCTGACCAACTCAAG
>CAYNKW010000346.1:0-4376 GCA_964397845.1 uncultured Anaerolineae bacterium | reverse complement strand
GCCGTCAAATCTCGGCGCGATGGGCTTTTCTGTGTCACTGCGCAAGCCGCGTGGCGGGTTTGCTTATCGCCTGGTTCTGCCAGGATGGAACCTATGTTCAGGAGGGTAGCGGACGTGAGTAGGACTATTACCTGGGTGCACCTTTCGGACCTGCACGCGGGGAAGCCAGGAATGGGCTGGGATGCCCGCCGGGTCATTGAGACTCTGGTGGGCGACCTGAAAAAGATGGAAAGCGATCACGACCTCCATCCCGATTTCATCTTTTTCACAGGCGACGCCGCCTTTGGACAGATCGGCACCGGTCCACACGAGACGCTGGCCGGTCAGTTTGCACTGGCCCAGGAGTTCTTTGACGCGGTGCGGGGAGCCTTCAAACCAAAAATCCGGCGCTCGCGGTTGTTCTTCGTTCCAGGCAATCACGACGTGAATCGGCAAGTGGTGGGCGCCGACCAGACCTATTGGCTCGACAACGAAAAAGACCCCTATCAGATCTATAAGCTCATGGAAGAGGGAGGTCCACAGTGGCAGCGTTACATGGAACGCCTGGCCGAGTACCGAATGTTCCTGGAAGACGAGAAGTACTCGCACCTTCTGGACGATGCCGGGCATCTCGTCTACAGTGTGATCCGTGATGTGGCCGGCGTCAAAGTGGGCATTGGTGGCTTCAATTCTGCCTGGTCATGCTGTCGCGACAGCAGCATTGAAAAGGCCAAGCTGTGGATGGGCGGCCGGTGGCAACTTGAGCAGATGTGGTCCAGGCTCACAGACGCCGGCATCACCATCGCGCTGTTTCACCATCCCGCGAACTGGCTGGTCGAGCCGGAAGATGCGGCCTTCCGACGCGAGCTGGAGCGGGATTTCAAGTTCATCCTGCACGGACACGAACATCAAGAGTGGGTAACAACGGGTTTCGACGGCTGGACGCGGATCGCGGCCGCTGCCTGCTACGAACGCTCGGACAAGGAGAACGGCTACAACTTTGTGCGGCTGGATCTGGATACAGGCGACGGCCAGGTTTGGCTTCGCAAATACGACGACACCGGTGGGGAATGGATTCCCCGTGTTATTGGTGGAAAGACCACTAACGAAGGCCTATGGCAACTAGAGCATTTGAAATGGCTGAAGCCTGAGCCAGGCCCATCAACTGCGCCTGCGATCGGGAAATCGGGGGACGGACGGCCGCCTTCTCCGGCCGAATCCGTTGCAGGCTTTGACCAGATCCGCGAGGCATACTATGACTACCTGAAGAAGGAGCTCAAAGACCATACCATCCGCGGCTTTTCGCCACAAGTGAGTAGCCAGGTGCTCAGCCTGCCCATCTCGGACATCTTTTTGCCCTTGCAGGCGGTGGAGGGCCGCCCGGCACTGGCCGAGTACGCCAAAGAGGACCTGCGGCTCCAGGCCGCCAGGGATGTTATGGGCGAACTGGACTGGCAGCGCCGCCTGGAGGTCATTGAGAAACGCTACGCGCAACTGAGCGCCCGCCGGGCCGCGCAACGCCACCTGACGCTGGCCGGGTTGCTCAAAGAACCGCGTTCCGTGTTGCTGGGCGACCCGGGCACGGGCAAAACGACGACGGCGCAGTACGTGACTTATGCCCTGGCCGCCGGTGACACGACCCATACCGGGGAGAGCATCCGCGGTCTGACCCCCGTGCTGATCCGCATCGCCAATTACGCCAGGGCGTACGAGCAGGACCGCACCCTGCACCTGGTCGAGTACGTCGAAACAGAGTTGACGCCCAAGGCCGGGTTCGGGCGATTCCTGCGTTGGGCCATAGAAAACGGCCGCTGCCTGATCATCCTGGACGGCCTGGACGAAATAGGCGACGTGAGCCTGCGTACCGAGGTCACGGATCGCATTCAGCAGATGGTGGCCGGTTTCAGCGACAACCGGTTCATGGTCACCAGCCGCATCGTGGGATACGAGCGCTCCCCTTTGACGCAGGAATTCAAACACGCCACGTTAAGGGAACTGACGCCAGCGGACCGGGAGCGGTTCGTGCAGTTGTGGTACGATGCCATACGGGCAGAGATCGGCGGGAGCACACGCGCGGAGGGGGCGGATGACCTGATCGCGGCGTTGCGCGCCAAGCCCCAGATCGCGCGCCTGGCGGCCAATCCGTTGCTCTTGACGATCATTGTGCTGATGCACTGGCGCGGTGTGAAACTGCCGAACCGGCGCGTCCAGGTGTACCAGATCGCGACCGACACGCTGGTAGAGTATTGGACGGCCCAGCGGGGGGTGGCGGAACTGGACGCCGAAGAGGTGAAGGGCATCCTGGCCCCCATCGCCCGTTACATCCTTTCGAGCAACGTGGCCGGCGTGATCGCCCACTCTGATCTGTTGCCCAGGTTTTATCAGGAGATTGCCCTACAGCACGGCTGCGACCGGAGGACGGCCAGCCGGATTGGTAGAAGGATGCTCAAGAATCTGAACGAACAGAGCGGCCTGTTCCTGGAGCGCGGCCTGGACGCCGACGGCCAACCGGTGTATGGCTTCTTGCACCAGACATTTGGCGAGTACCTGGCGGGCTTGTGCCTGGCTGAGGAAGCACAGAGCGGCGCGTTCGGCCTGGAAAAGTACGCCCACCGCAGTGTGTGGCACGAGCCACTGCTGCTCATGGCCGGCCACCTGTCCATTTACAGCAAACCCCAGGCGAATGTGCTGGTGCGTGAGATTCTGGCCTTTGATGCACCCTACGAAGAGATGCTGCAGCGCAACGGGCTGCTGGCCGCGGATTGCCTGGCGGACGACGTCCAGGTAGCGCCTCGCCTGCGCGACGAGGTACTGGAAAAGCTGGCCGGGCTCCTGGGACACAAAGCCCCCCAAGTACGGGACGCGGCGCTGGAGCGCTACGGACGCCTGGCAGTGACGCGCCACCGGGAGGCAGCCGTGGCTGCCCTGAAGCACACCTATCCGCTCGATCGCCCCGCCGATCTCCAGGTCCCCGACGAGACCCGCCTCCACCTGGCAACGGCGCTCGTTCGCCTGGGGGAAACAGAGACGGCCCGGCCGATCCTGTGGCCGCTGGAAGGCCAAGAATACAATCTGGACCTCAGAGACAAAGCCCGGCGATTGCGCTTCGAAGGCTGGCCCGAGCAGGCGGCTGATTACATGCTGCAGTTGCAGGCAGACGAGGATTACGGCTTCTCCGTCAGTGCGGAGTCTGATCTGGCCGGCTCTACACTGGGGCCGGTGGATGCGGGATTGGCGAGGCGTGTCCTGGGAGAGGCGGGTCTGCTTGACTTGATTGAAAAGCTCGCCGATTGTATGTCGAGTGAGAGCGACCGGGCGGCCTTGGGCTGGCTGGCGGCGATCACACCGGCATCCCCTGCGGATGAGGCTCTAGTTGGCCTGACGGCACCGGAAGCCCCGCCCCGGATCCGGCGACTGGCGGCGACCCGCTTGCTGGAAGGCGAGCACCGGGCCGTCGCTGTCGCCGTCCTACGAGGCCTGGCCGGCAACGAATCCGTCCAGGCTCCGGCGGCTGTACAGGTTTTGCTGGACGCCGGCGAGTGGGCTGACTTTGACCGGGGGCTGCTGCGCGACACGGCACTGATGGCAGACGACCGCAACGCACCGCAGGCGATTGCGGCCTTGCTGCAAATCGGGGACAAAGGCATCGCACTGCCGGCGGCGCTGCACCTGATGGCCACCCGCCATCCGCATCCATACGCCGGCGCCGGGCCATTGTGGGCAGTGGCGGAGAGCTTGCTGGAAAACGACCGTACAAGGGAGGTCGGTCTGGCCGCAGCCCGCTGGTTGGCATTACGCCCGGGCTACGGGCAGCGAATCAAGGCCTGCGAGGCCCTGTTGGAGGCCGGTCGCGTCGAGGAGGCGATCCCCCTGTTGCAGTACCTGGCCTACGAATGTCACGACGAGGCCTGCCAACGCGCCTGTGGGCGGCTGTTGATGCTGAGGGAAGCCGGGCGGGCGGTGCCGATCCTGGCGCGGGTGGCTCAACGGGCGGCTCCGGCACTGCGCTACCAGGCCTGCCTGGCCCTGGCGCTGGCAAACTATCTGGCCTCAGAGGAGGGTGGCCAATTTCCGGAGCGCAGCGAACTGAAAAAGGCAACGCTGAACGCGCGCACAGAAGCCTACCGCCGCGCGCTGGACGGCTTTCGCCGGACCGGCCTGGAGGCGTTGAGCGTCCCGGAACCCGAAAACGACCAGGCTCGGGCCGCCCAGGCCCTGGGGCGGGTGAGCCTGAGCCGGATGGGCCAATCCGCGGCCGTGCCCGAGCAGGAAGGCGACTGGCAGGTCCTGGTAGACAGCCCATTGCCGGCAGCGGGAGTGAACGTGGCATTGCTTGACCTGCGGGCAGGGCGGGCCGATCGCGCTCAGCAGCGGCTGGCGGCACTGCTCAAAGCCGA
>CAYNKW010000345.1:0-4381 GCA_964397845.1 uncultured Anaerolineae bacterium | reverse complement strand
TCGCGCCCCACTCCTTCTTCGCGCCGTGCAAACTCCAGGTGGTAGGCAGCTTCCTCGATAGCAGCATGACGCCCACTCTCTTCCACCCTGTGGCTGACTAAGCCCTGAATAAGCTGCACCGCTTCGAAGAAATGCCGGCTGGCGGGTCTGCGAGGCTCAACAGGTCGAGGTGCAGTCTCGACGTAGAACGCTTCAACGCTTCTGGAAAGCACCAGACGCGCCTCGGGATCGTCCGTCAGTTTGTACACACAGGGCGGCCCGCCACGTCCCTGCGCTTTCTGGCGGGAAGAAGTAACAAACCCATCTCTCTTCATCCGCTGTACCTCGGTTCGCACGCTCGGGCTTTTGAGGCCCGTCAGCTCTACGATCTGAGAGACAGTGAACTCTTCCAGGAGAAGCGCATAATGCCGAACCTTGAACCTTACCTCGTTCGGTGCTGTCATTATTCTATTCTCTTTCCATTTGGGAATAAATCGGATACCTGGGAAGCCCCCCCCGTGGGATATATCCATTATACACGAACTATAATACTTTGTCAAGCGAACAAGTATTATATGTCTGATTAGCTGTCATTTGACCTGGGCTGCTAGTTGGTGTATCATCTGGCGAGCTTTGCTTCCAGGGAGATCCACATTGACGATGGTCTATCCTTTGTCAGGCAAAAGGAGAGGCAGGCGCTGGGGACGCTGGTTCTGGACATTGGTGGTGTTCCTGTTGCTGATCGTTCAGCAACGGAGTGCCATCCATCCGGATGATTGGTTTCCCCAGCAGGCGGGCGTGTTCATCGCCGGGCGGTACTTTGACTTTGTGGGTTGGGAACTGAACGCTGCCGGGCTCAAAGTGGCGCAGGCGGTAGCTCACACCCACTGGCAACTGGACGACGCCCAACGCCGGCAACTGGTGCTGGATTACTTTGACCTGCTTTGGCAGATCCATGATTTGGAGAATCACGTCCAGCAGCAGTATGCTACTCTGACCGGTCAGGCGTTGGCCGAGACGGTGGCCTCGATGGAAGAAGAACTGGCGGCCTTGCGGCGCCAACAAACTGCCTGGCAGCCGTTGGTCGAGGCCATTCTGGAGGAACAGGTCACTGCCGTTCTAACCGACGAAGGGTTTGCGCCGGCGGGCGTTCTCTTTCCGCCGCTGCGGCTCCACTTTACACAGGCGCCACTTTACCTGGTCGTCTCTCCCCGTGACGAGATCAAGACCAAACATGGCACCATGTTGCGCGCCAACATGTCATTGGAAGATCGGGTCGCTTTGGAAGAGGCCATAGACGGGGCGCTGGACGTCTCCTCGCTGGTGGAAGGGATTGGTGGGTTGGCTACCTATCCCACCATGGTCGTCGAGAGTTCGTGGCTGCCCTGGATCGCGGACACCATGGCCCACGAATGGTCGCACAACTATCTCTTCTTGCGTCCTCTGGGCTGGCACTACCTGGACTCCCCTCAATTGACTACCATCAACGAAACGGTTGCCTGCATCTTTGGTCAGGAAGTCAGCCACAAGGTACTGATGCGCTACTACCCGGAGCTGGTTCCGCGGCACATCAAACGCCGCCACAACATCGGTTGGCAGCCGCCACCCAAAGACCCGGCCGCCTTTGACTTTGGTCGCGAAATGCGGGAAACTCGCCTGCGCGTGGATGAACTCCTGGCCGAGGGCAAGGTGGAGGAGGCCGAAGCATATATGGAAGCCCGGCGGTGTATTTTTGTCGAGCACGGCTACCGGCACCTGCGAAAGCTGAACCAGGCCTATTTCGCCTTTCATGGCTCTTACGCCATCGGCCCTGGCGCCATAGATCCCATCGGCCCGCTGCTTAAGCGCTTGCGCCTGCGGCACGATTCGCTCAAGTCTTTTATAGACGCCGTGCAAGGCATCACCACTTATGAGGATGTGGAGCGAATTCTGGCGGAGGGCAGCTAGTTGTTAGTCCTTGTCAATGACTTGGTACTCGGCGTCAATGTCCAGCGGCTGAAGCTCTTGCCCTGGTTCCTGCTTCGACGGTGGCGCATCCTCTACCATTCGCCAGGGACTGCTCTCTCCAGCAATGTCGGCCTCATGCTCGCGAACGACGGCCGGCGGGCTGAAATCACGGAAGAGCTTGAGCCCCAACAAGATGATCACCAGGTCATCCAACTGTCCCAGCCCCAGTGCCGGGTCTGGCATGAGGTCTATGGGAGAGAGCAGGTAAAGCAAAACCACGGCGGGAATCGTCTTGACCCAGGCCGGGACGCGGGAGTCGTTCAAAAGACGCCAGAGCAGCCGCATCTGCCTGACCAGATCTGCCAGGAAACCCAGGATCTCTTTAGAACCCTTGGGCCGATTTTGAGGGGTCATTGTCCACTCTCCTACTACAAAGATAGCCCCGTGGCACAAGATGCTATCTTGTGCTATGTCTTTCCCCTGTTTGAGTCCCCATTCAACTAGCAATACGTCCTCTGCCCGGAGAAGTTGCACTGTGATAGTCGAGCGGCGACGCTACGATAGTCCCTGCCAGCGTGCCCAGAGCCGGGGCGACTTGATGGCCGCGGGGCCAAGGATCGTCTCGTCAGTGTAGCGAGAGATGGGTGTGGTCTCGACGTTGATCTCAATGACCCACGCGCCAGATTGTTTGGCTACCCGAGGCAGAGAAGCCGCCGGCTCCACCACCCCCGAGGTGCCGATCACCAGCATCACCTGACAGGAGCAGGCGGCGTCGAAAGCTGCCTGCAACGCCTCTGGCGGTAGGCTCTCGCCAAACCAGACCACGTTGGGCCGCAGGAGCGCGCCGCACTTGCAGCGGGGCGGGATCTTGAGCAGGGGATGATCCCGCCACTCAGTGACGGTTCCCTCGCGCGTGCAGCGCACCTGCCAGATGTTGCCATGCAACTCGACGACACGGCGATTGCCTGCCAGCCGGTGCAGGCCGTCCACGTTTTGCGTGATCAGGGTGAAGCGGGGGATCGCCCGTTCCATCTCAGCCAAGGTGTGGTGGGCGGCATTGGGCTGACAACCGCCGATGAGCCCTCGCCGCCACTCGTACCATTCCCAGACCAGCGCCGGGTCACGGCGGAAGGCGGCCAGTGTGGCCAATTCCTCCGGACGAAAGTTTCGCCACAACCCTTCCTCCCCCCGGAAGGTCGGCACGCCGCTCTCCGCCGAGATACCAGCACCGGTCAGCACGGCCAGGCTCTGAGGGATACCCACTGGCGTCATTGGCTCCACCTATTCCAGGATCCAGCGGTCGGTGTCTCGTGTCCACGAGACCAACTCCGAATCGTCGAAAAAGAGGTCGAGCTCAAAGCGGGCCGTCTCGGGGCCATCGGAGCCGTGTACCAGGTTACGTCCCACTTCCAGCCCAAAATCGGCCCGAATGGTGCCAGGTGAGGCTTCCAGGGGGCGGGTGGCGCCCATGGTGGCCCGGGCGGCGGCGATGGCCTGAGGGCTTTCCAAGACCATGACTACCACCGGCCCGGAGGTAATGTAATCCAGCAGACCTTCGTAGAAGGGCTTTCCCTTGTGAACGGCATAGTGGCGTTCGGCCAGTTCGCGGACGATCTGCATGAGCTTCATGCCCACGATGCGCAGCCCACGCTGCTCAAAGCGGGTGATGATGGGACCGATGAGCCCCCGTTGGACAGCGTCCGGCTTGATGATGATGAGCGTGCGTTCCACAGTTCCTCCTTGATGTGCGCTGTCTGGTTCGATGGACAGAGAACAGGGGCAGGTGAAAACCCTGCCCCTGATGGGCTTTTCCGCAGCATTCTGGATCAGTGGCGCCAAAGGGCGTTCTGGGCCGCTTGGTAGGCGTTCAGGGCATCAGCCAGCCGGTTCGCCCGCATGTAGGCATCGCCCAGCAACTGGTGCCACCTCGCGTCGCCGGGATACGAGGCGCAAAGCCCTTCCAGGTGAGGCACCAATTCTTTGATCCGGCGCCCCGACTGGATCAGCATCCCGAACTGCTCCACGGCATTGTCCAGTCTCTTTTCATCGCGGTAGGCGCAGGCCAGGGCCAGACGGACTTCGTAGTCTTCAGGATGCGTGGCCAGCCGGGAGAGGTAACCGGATATGAGGAAGGAAACTGGTTCCTCTTCTTCCTTTTCTTCCTCTTTGGCTTCCTCGACCACTTTTGGTGCGACTTCTGGCGCAATCATCTCGGCAGCAGACACTTCAGCCTCTGCCTCGACCGCCGCTTCAGCGACTGTTTCTTCCAGTACCGCCTCCTCTTGCCAGCCAGCCAGCCACTCCGGGACGGCTGCTTCTTCCGGCGCAAGCTCCATCTCTTGAGCCTCTTCAGCTTCCACTGCCATGACTTCCGGTTCTACCATCTCAGCTTCGACTGGTATCCCGGCAACAGCCACTTCTTCGATCAGTTCTTCTTCCTGAGCCAGTTCGGCCA
>CAYNKW010000344.1:1514-4388 GCA_964397845.1 uncultured Anaerolineae bacterium | reverse complement strand
GTGATTACTGGCGACGTCCACGTCTCCCAGTGGTCCGGGTTGTAGTCGTCCCCAAGGGCCTTCTGGACCGAGAGCACGACCACGTATTGGCCGTCGGGCACCATATAGACCTTACTGCCATTAAGGGTGTATCCATCCCACACGTAGGAGTTGATGTAGTTATAGTTTGAGTTGCGGGCCACGTACTCGAGATCATAGGCCCAGTGCCAGGCCTTGCCGGTGTTGGCGTCAAAGACCTTCATGCGCAGCTTGCGCACCTGGTGGCCGAGGTTGACCCAGAACTCGGGGCAGTCCCCGTCCATCTCATAGGTGTAGTCGCCATCTGCACTCTCGATCAACCAGGGCAAACCATAAGGGTTCGCCGTGAGAACCGGGAGCGCCTGGTAGTCGCCGACAAAGCCGGCGTACGGCACGCGGTACACCTGACCACCGCCTTGCGGCGTGAAGACGATGTAGCCGCCGTACGTCCCGAGGTCGGGTCCGGTCGGCGGGTAAATCGTCGCATTGACTGTGGCTGTCCCGCCGGCGGGCACTGTCACGCTGGAAGCGCCAAAATCCACGTACTCATTGGTCAGCCAGAAGCCCAGGTCTTCCGCCCATGTACCGGTAGTCGCGACCGCTGATACATACGAAAGATCGTAGGTCACCGCGCTGGAGCCATTGTTCTTGACCGTCAGCGTGTGCATGGAAGGACCGGCTTCGCTCTCGCCCAGGGAGAGTTTGCCAGGCTCGATCTTGGTCGTGGCCAGGATAGCATCGTCAATGTCCAACATGCCAGCACCCTGGCGATGGGCGTTATCCAGGAAAGGACCACCAGGAATGCCCCACCAGGAATGCGGATCGGCGCTGTTCTGCAGAATGCCGCGTACTGCCTGGGAGGGAGTGTTGGGCCTGGCCTCAAGCAGCAACGCCACTGCACCGGCCACGTGTGGTGAAGACATTGACGTGCCGCCCATGGTACCATAACCACCTTGCTCGAGCGGAAGGGTGGAATAGATATTTCCACCAGGGGCGCCGATATCTGGCTTGAGGCTGAGGTCGGGAGCCAGGCCGTAGGAGCTAAAGGATGAGATCAGCCCGCCGGTGGGGCTGGGGAAGCTCCACATTTGGTCTGTCCAGGTCATCATGATCGGCACTCCCTGCGACCTGATAAACACACCGTCTTCTCCAGAGATGCTAACGACCGGAAAGTCTACGTAAGGCTCTCCCAGTGTGCCGTTAAAGTTACCGGACGCGTTGTTGTGGATCACAGCGGCGGTAGCACCAGCGGCTTGGGCCTTGAGTGCCTTCTCCCGGAAGGAACAGGCACCGCGCACGATCAAGGCGACTTTGCCGCTTGGATCGGCGAGATATGCATCAGCATCGCACCCTTGACCCACGTAGACGATCTCCTCCGTACCGGAAGTTGGCGGAGACGCTGCGTACCCCATGGTGATGTAGCCGATCTTTGCCCCCGCAACCTCAAAATACGGCAATAGCGTATTCGTGTTGTCGAAAGAGGCCACCCCGATCACTTTCTTGCCCACGCCCGGTGCACCGGCAGAGTAGGCGCCGTATTCGGCTTCGTTGCCAATCGAGGCCACTACGACCATGCCCGCGTTCACGAGCTGGTCGCTTGCCTGGGCAGTCGGGTACTGCGGCCACGCAAAGTCCGAGCCGATGCTCATGTTCAGAATGTCCATGTCGTCGGCCAATGCCATCTCCATGGCAGCGATCATGATGTCGGACCACGTGTAACCGGCGCAACCAAAGACCCGGTATGCGCCAAAGGTCACGTTCGGGGCCACGCCTGTGACACCACCGCTCGCACCGACGATACCGGCGACGTGGGTGCCGTGGCCATAGCAGTCATCCGGATCATCATCGGGAACAGGGTCGTTAGTCCCGTTGAAGTCATCGCCCACAAAGTCATATCCGGTTTCCACCCGGCAGCCAGGGCCGAAGCAGCCACCCAGGTCGGGATGGTCGTAGTCAATCCCGGTGTCCATCACAGCCACGCGGACGCCAGTGCCGTAGTAGCCTAGCTCCGACTGGGCCACGTCGGCCCCGGTCATCGCCAATGCTGTGAACAATTCGGGATCTGCACCCGACGAGGGGTCTGGCAACGAAACGGTCACCACCGGATACAGCGCCTTGATGCCCTGGATGCGAGCCAAAGTTGCCAGCTCACCGGCCTCGATCTGGACCGACAGGCCGTTCCACAGCGTGTCGAAGGCGAAACGCTCAGAGTACTCCAGGCCGGCCGTCGCCGCGGCAGCCCGGAAGGCATTTTTTTCCTTCTTCAAAGTCTCCAGACTGGTCCCCTCCACTGCCGCCGGGCTAGAGAGTTCAACGAACCACAGTTGCGGGGTCTCGTCAACTATCTCACCGCTCTCGACCGAGGGTGGTGGAACCAGGGGTTCAATAGGTTCTACAATTCCCTGGGATGATGCCGGAACAACCATCACCAGGACTGCGATCAATGTAAGGATAGTCGTAATCTTTTTCACCTTTTTTCCTCCAAGTGAGTGTTTTGTGTTTCGCGAATCAAAAGGTATACTTCAGAACAGCCTATTTGCTTCTTTCATCACCCCCTTTCGCGTTGACTTTTCCCAGTCAGCCGTAAGAATGACGAGTACCGGCTGTCCGATGCCATCCCATCAGCAAAGTCAACCACCCCGTATTCCCTCGACAGCTTACTTTATTACTCCAGGTCAGCGATCACGGACTCGATAAAATCCAGCGTCTCTGGGATGTCAACCCGGTAGTTAAAGCCGGTTGCCACGCAATTCGCGTCGCCCCAGGAGGTGATGCCGACGAGGGTCTCGACTTCGGTCTCTGGATCTGTCCAAAAAGCAGGCCCGCCGGAGTCGCCAAAGCACGTGCCCCCATCGC
>CAYNKW010000344.1:0-1414 GCA_964397845.1 uncultured Anaerolineae bacterium | reverse complement strand
TAGTCCGGATGCGTAATGACTTCTTCCACATCCAGCAGCGTTTTCTCATTCAAGGCATACTCGTCAAAGTTCACCCAGAAGGTCTCAACCCCGGTGCCCTCCCAGCCGTCCGTGCAGTGCCCGGCCGTCAGAAAGACCCTTGGGTGGATCAATGTGCCTGTGCACACCTGATACGGGCCGTAGCCGGGCCAATCAACCACCATGGCCCCGACGTTGGTGTGCTCGGTATCAGGTTCTCCCCAGGTGATAGCTGCGGCTGGTAATACCCCCACAGCCAGGATGACCAACAATAACCCCATCAAAACCGATAGCTTTTTCATAAGTATTCCCTCCATGAGCGTCAACTATCCAGCGCTGCCCGCGTCGGCAGCGCTGGGCAATTATACCTAATCGCCGGTTGAAAACCTGCTCTCGCCAAGCTGGAGGCGAGCGGTGGCGCGAGTCCCAAAGCTCGGTAAACATCACCTCCTTGCGCGGCCCGTGGACCAAGTGTAAAGCAATGCAGAGGAACAGCGGGGGGGCCACCCTGGGTGACCGGGGGGTCTTGGTGGGGCTAGGGGTATACGCGGCGCGACCCGATATAAAGCAACCGCTCAAAAAAGCCAGGCCAAGCATACCCGCCACGGAAAACAGAACATAGACCCGCGAACTCACTTTCACTGGTCTCATTGACTCCCCCCCAAATCCACATTACCTGCAGGTCTGTTAGCAAAGGCCAACAACTTAATTATACTATAACTTTTGGCGTGAAAGGTTAGAAAATGGTTAGAAAACAGTTAGAAAGTGGTTAGAAAAACTATGCCGGGCAAGCCAGGGGAACCTTCCAGTGCAGTTAGGCGTCTCTTTGACAGAACGCGCGCTGATTCCGCCAGAATAAGCGTTCGCGGGGTACCGCTGAACGCTTACCCACCAGACAATCGGAGGATGAGATGAAACTGCAAGGGGACGCCTTTTGGGCACTGATAGGGCTAATGATGGCAATGATCATTGGCGGTGGGTGCACACCGCCACCGGTCGAAGTGACCGAACCGGCAAGCGAGCCGCCAAGTGTCACGTCGCCGCTGGCCCTGCCCACGATGAGCGAGCCGTTAAGCGACACATCGCCGCCGGTCCGGCCCACCGTGGTGCGGGTTTCATCGCCGATGCCCGTGCCGCCAGGCGAGACTGCCGTCCCGATACCTGCTCAGGCCGCAAAAGCGGTGGCCTGGGCGCAAGCCGACCTGGCAGCGCGGCTGAACGTTGCGAACGACCAAATCGCCATCGTGTCGGTCGAATTTGTCCAGTGGCGTGACTCCAGCCTGGGTTGCCCGCAGCCCGGCATGATGTACCTGCAGGTGATCACGCCTGGCTATCGCATTCTGCTGCAGGGCGGGGAAAAGCTATACGAGTACCACTCCGCCCAGGGCCGTGATAG
>CAYNKW010000343.1:0-4414 GCA_964397845.1 uncultured Anaerolineae bacterium | reverse complement strand
CGGCACCGACGTGGCCTGGATCAACGGGCTGATGCACATCATCCTCGCCGAGGGGTGGGAGGACCAGGAGTTCATCGCGGCGCGCACCGAGGGCTTTGAGCAGTTGAGAGAAAAGGTAGCCGAGTACCCCCCCGAACGGATCGAGTCGATCACCGGCGTCAGCCAGGAGCAATTGCGAGAGATCGCACGGCTGTACGCTAGTGCGGAGCGGGCGGCCATCGTCTACGCAGTGGGCATTACCCAGCATACCACCGGCACGGACAACGTGCTCTCGCTGGCCAACCTGGCTATGCTGACGGGGAACGTGGGCAAGCGGAGTACGGGGGTCAATCCGCTGCGGGGACAGAACAATGTTCAGGGCGCGTGCGACATGGGTGGGCTGCCCAACGTCTTCCCCGGCTACCAGCGGGTGACGGATCCACAGGTGCGGGAGAAATTCGAGAAAGCCTGGGGGGCAACTCAGAAGTCAGTAGTCAGAAGCCTGCCGGCGGAGCCGGGTTTGACGGTGGTCGAGATGATGAATGTGGCGGCCGAGGGCGTGCTCAAGGGCATGATCGTCATGGCCGAGAATCCTATGCTCTCCGACCCCGACGTCAACCACGTGCGGGAAGCACTGCAGAACCTGGAATTCCTGGTGGTGCAAGACATCTTTCTCACCGAGACGGCCGCACTGGCCGACGTCGTCCTGCCGGGCAGCAGTTTCGCCGAGCGGGACGGCACGGTGACTTCTACCGACCGTAGCGTGCAGCGCATGAGGAAGGCCATCGAGCCGCCGGGCGAGGCCCGGTCCGACTGGCAGATCATCTGTCAACTGGCGCGGCGCTGTGGGAGCTCAGCCTTTGATTACGCATCGCCGGAGGAGGTGTTCGCCGAGATCGCCCGCCTGACGCCGATCTATGGCGGCATTAGTTACGCCCGGCTGGAGAGCGAGTGGCTGCGCTGGCCCTGCCGCTCGCCCGATGATCCGGGGACCGAATTCCTGCACCAGGGCCAGTTCGCCAAAGGGCGGGGTCTCTTTACCCCGGTGGACTATTGCGAACCAGCAGAGGAGCCAGACGAGCAGTACCCGTTCATACTCACCACCGGGCGGCTCATCTTCCATTACCACACGGGCACCTTGACGCGGCGCTCGCCCAGCCTCGACCAGGAGGTGGAGGAGGGTTTTGTCGAGCTCAGTCCCCATGATGCGCAGCAGTTGGGCGTGCGTGACGGCGAAATGGTGGCGGTTGCCTCCCGGCGGGGAAAGATCGAGGTCAAGGTCAAAGTGACGTCGATGGTGTCCAGGGGGGTGGTGTTCATTCCATTTCACTTTGCCGAGAGCGCGGCCAACGTGCTCACTCACCGGGTGCTGGACCCCGTGGCCAAGATACCGGAGTACAAGGTCTGCGCCGTTTCAGTGGTTAGAAGTCGGTAGTCAGATGTCGGATGCTATAGAGCGACTGGCAAGCCAATATGGGCTCTTTCTTTGCGTAGAGTGCGGCAAGTGTGTTGCGGTCTGCCCGATGGGGGAGATTTTCGACGACTTTTCGTACGAGGTTTCGCCGCGAGGAGTCATTGAGAGAGTATTGCTGGACTCCGAGATCCCGAAGGACAGTCAGTTTTGGTTCTGCTTAACCTGCGATCTGTGCACCAACTTGTGTCCGGCGGGCGTGCGCTTTCGTGACTTCATCGAAGCGGCTCGCTGGCTGACTGTCGAAGCAGGGGTCACAGAGTACGGCTCTTTCTGCTGCAACTGCGGCGCGTATCTCTGTCCCCTGCACACCGTAGAGTATCTGAAGCAGACACTGGGGGAAGCTACTGAGGAACTCCTGACGCTCTGCCCCAGGTGCCGGCAGCACGACTTTGGGGAAAGGGTGAAAGCACTGGCCCCGGGGAAGCTGAAGGTACAGTAATCAATAGCCAGTAATTTGACAATATTAGATTCCGCGAGCGTCATTCTGAGGAGCGAAGGGAGCGAAGCGACTGAAGCGACGAAGAATCTCGTTTCTGGAAAACAGGCAATCCTAAATGTAACATCGTCAAGGTAATCAGCAGTCAGATAGGTGGCATAGATGATAGATGGGACAGGGCCAACCCAGAGGATGCCAGCCGATGAAGGTGAGTCTAAAGATCCTCCTGCCGGTGCTGCCTGAGGCGATAGGCCGCAAGGAGTTAGAGTTGGAGTTTGCCGGGGAAACGGTCAACGACCTGATCGAGCATCTGGTGGCACGGTATGGCCGGAAGGCCAGGCAAGCGCTATACGATAAGAAGGGCGAGTTGGACCCGGTAGTCCAGGTGTTGCTCAATGGAAAGGAATGGGTGACCCACGACCGGCTTGACACAGCCCTGCAAGACGGTGACCACGTGATCATTATGATGATGATGGCCGGAGGGTAACCTGTGAAGAAAATGAAAAGAACTTTCTTTGAGGAGAGCTTTCAAGTCTATTTACAGCCTACGCAATTCATTGACAGCGATTCGCCGGCAGTGGCTGGATTCGCCCGCTCCACCATTGGCGACGCAAGCACGGACGTCGAAAAAGCGGTCAAGCTCTATTATGCCGTCCGCGATCTCGTTCGCTACGATCCCTATGCGGTAGTTCCTGACCCCAACGCCTTCAGGGCCAGTTCGGTTCTGGCGGCAAAAGTTGGTTTTTGCATACAAAAAGCCATCCTGCTCGCGGCTGTGCCGCGGGCTGTTGGAATCCCCAGCCGGCTCGGGTTCGCCGATGTCCGAAATCATCTGGTCACGGCACAACTCAGAAAACTGATGGGCACAGACGTGTTTGCCTTCCACGGCTACACGGAATTATACCTCGACGGCAAATGGGTCAAAGCAACGCCGGCTTTCAATCGCTCCCTGTGTGAGCGGTTCAAGGTGCAACCCCTGGAATTCGACGGGAAAAGCGATTCCATTTTTCACCCTTTCGACGCCGAGGGCCGCAAGCACATGGAATACCTGCGCCATCATGGGCATTTTGCCGATTTCCCTTTTGAAAGAATGGTGAGGGCGTTCAAAGAGCATTATCCCCATTTCTTTCGAGAAGGCACAGACTGGCCCCGCGGCGACTTTGAGCAGGAGGCTTTAACAGATGGTTAGGTGAGGGAGAAGTGGAGCCGTTGAATCCGCTGGACCTCATTACGGTAATCTGCCTGGCGGGCGAGCCACGTTCGATAGACGCTTGCCCACTCGCCGAAATCTAATACCCAATTGTCATCCTCTGGTTCTTCGCCACTAACGTATGCAGCGTAGAAAGTTTCAGAACGGATGCCATATTTATGTTCAAAGTCCAAGAGTTCCTCTTCTAGCGCATGAATGTCGGCTAGAATATCTCGCAGGTTCATCACTTGCCTCCATACTCGGTTTTACTCGTGTTCCACGCGACGACGATATTATACCACAGCCCACGGGGAGTGAAAAGATTGCTGGTCCTACTACGTTTCTCAGGTCAACAGATAGCCACCGTCCACGAACACCGTCTGGCCCGTCACCCAACTGGCCAGTGGCGAGACGAGAAAGAGCACCACCCGGGCCATCTCTTCCGGCTGGCCCAGTCGCCCGAGGGGCGTGCGCGTCTCGACCATGGACACCAATTCCGGCGCTTGCTGGCGCAGCAGCGGCGAGTCGGTGAGGCCGGGGCCGATGGCGTTGACGCGGATATCGTGCGGCGCCAGTTCGGCTGCCAGCGAGCGAGTGTAGGCAATGACCCCGCCCTTGGAGGCATCATAGTGCGCCGTGCCGCCAAAGCCCGGGTGCAGGCCGTTGATGGAGGCCAGGTTGACGATGCATCCCCCCTTCCCCTGGGCGATCATCTGGTTGGCGACGGCTTTGGTGCAAAGCCACAGTCCCTTGAGGTTGGTGTCAAAGACCGCGTCCCAGTCAGCCTCGCTCAACTCTGTTTGCAGGCCCAGGGTAAAGATGCCGGCGTTGTTGACCAGGATGTCCACGCGGCCAAAGCGTTCCATCACGGCAGCGACCATGGCTTCCACGTGGCCGGCACGACGCACGTCGGCTTGCACGGCCATGGCTTGGCCCCCGCGGGCCTCGATCTCGGCAGCGATGGCCTCTGCGCCCTGCCGGCTGGTGTGGTAGACCACGGCCACGCTGGCTTCCGCCGCGCTCAATGTCCTGGCGATAGCCCGCCCGATGCCCCGCCCGCCGCCGGTGACAATAGCCACCTGGCCCGAGAGAGCCAGCCACTTGCTGACGTCCATGTCCTTTGCGTCTTGATGGTTCACGTTTTCTCCGAATCGGTTAGGGTGCATTAGAACTGAAATGCACCCAATCGGTTAAACAGGTTTGACTCCCTTTACAAGAGGATGTATACTAACTCAGGTAGGTACATTCCTGTATTGCTCAAGATTCCCCAGTCAGTTCCCTCGAAATCTGTCCCTCACTTGTGTTGGCGGAGCAATGAGCAGACCTTGACGGCCAT
>CAYNKW010000342.1:0-4439 GCA_964397845.1 uncultured Anaerolineae bacterium | reverse complement strand
TCCATTCACCTCTTCGCCGAGAGCGCAGCCGGCGGGGAGGGTCACGGCACTTTCACCGCACCCTTTGCCGGCCAGATCCTGCGGGCCATCGTCCGCGCCCTGGAGCCGGACTTTGACCGTGACGCCCCCGAGGACGCCGAGGTGGCCGGCGTCCTGACCGATGCCGGTCTCCCCACAGGCGAGGGTCTGCTGGCCGCCGTGGGCGACCGCCTCGACGCCGCCCTGCGCGCCTCTCCAAAAGTCTCCGGCATCGTGGACGTCACCCTGGGTGCGGCCCAGGGGGAAAACGGGCCGCTTCACCTCAACCTGCGCTTCGGCGAAGGCTGCGACGACGTGGCTGCCCTGCCGTGGGAACTCTTGCGCCGCGACGGGCGTTTCGTCGTCGCCGACAACACCGTGGCCGTGACGCGCACGCCGCTGGGCGCTGCGCCCTACGCCGAAGCCCTGGGCAGCCTGCCCCTGCGGGTGCTGCTGGTGCTGTCCGAGCCGCTGGGCCAACCGCCGGTAGCCCCGCAGCGCCAGGCCCGCGCCCTGGCCCACGGGCTGTGCGCCCTGGCTGCCGAAGGCGCGGTGGTGGTGGACGAACTGCGCCCGCCGACCTACGACACGCTGGTGGAAGCGGTGCGCACGGGCGGCTACCACGTGCTCCACTTCTACGGCCACGGCGTGTACCGTGACGGCGCGGGACACCTCCTCTTTGAGAACGAGTATGGCGGTCCCGATCTGGTCCGGGCGGACGACGTGGGCGCCGTGCTGCACAACTCGGGGGTGCGATTAGTCGTGATGGGCGCCTGCCAGTCGGCGATGGGAGGTGCGGACCGCTGGTCGAGCGCGGCGGCGGCCCTGTTGCGGGCCGGCGTGCCGCTGGTCATCGGGATGCAGGTCTCCATGCGGGTGGACGCTGCCCAGGCCTTTGCCCGCCAGTTCTACGTCTCGCTGGCGGCGGGCAAGGACGTGACCCAGGCGCTGGGCGATGTCCGTCTCGACAACCTCAAATCCTTCGTTCCTTGCCCATCCTATCGCTTCCTGCAGCAGCAGCGAACCCACCTCGCGTCGGTCTTGGTCCAGGGCGACCAGTGGGTGTCCACCCAGATACCAAGGGTTGACTTCCACCTTGGTAGGGTTCTGCACGACAAGCATCACCCAGCCGACGAGTCGCTCTCCCGAGTGTGCCAGCACAGCCAGGCGGGGCAACTCGGCGAACTGCTCACGAAGCCAATGCACAATCTCTTCGACCGCCTTCTCTCCGCTTGTTTGCCTATCGGCTTCTTTGGCCGCGTAGGTCAGACGGCAATCTCGTGCAGGTCAAGCTCATGCCATTGGCGAATACTGATCTGCATGGGTGTACTCCCTGATACCTGGCGAAAATCTCGACCAAGTTTCCCAATCTGCTAACACCATCGCACCTGAACCACTGTCCGAGCTTGGGAGATAGGCTGCATAACGGACCGCGGCTCACCCGCCGGGCGGCCCAGGCGAGATACCCCGCCCAGAGACCCGTTGGCAGGCCAAATCAGCCTCGCAATCCGCGCCGATAGCCCGGTCGGGTGAAGCCGCTGGTTGGGCGGCGGTTCTGGTTAAGGCAGTTGCATACAGGAGCGGTAAAAAAGCCTGTGAATCCGATTCACAGGCTTCGTCGGTCAAGCAGCTCTGTCAAAACTCATCCGATGGTTTCCATCTTTTACTTCTCAATCAGTAACCCGCCAGGAGCTCACCTCATCATTCAGTGCGTAGAAACTTGAGCAGTTCGCTCCGCAGGGATACGACGGCCCGCTGTAGTTATTGAAGTCGTAAACATAGATGTGGTCGCAGTTGGAGTATGCTTGCCCAGACGCAAACCGGTTGTCGAGGTTGCCCGGAAAGTCAGGGACACCATAACTGGTCGTCGGGGAACAGGCAGAGGATCCATAGTACTCAACCAAGAGGATTCCATAGTTTGTCCAGTCGTAGAACTTGGCTATCAGGTAGCTGGAGTCGAGCGAGACACCGTTGACCGTGTTGATGGGGCCGTCCGAACAGACAGGCTCTGAGGCCTTGGAGGACTGCTCTCCCGGCCGGATGGGTTCCAGCAAGACGACACAACGATACACCCTCTCATTGCTGGGGCCGGCGACGATGCCGTTGACCTCCTCGCCCTGATCAATCGGCTCTGGCTCCACACTCCAACCGTCATCCCCCGGTCGAATGGGGTCCAGCAAGACAGTTTCAAAGGCCTCAGCGGCACTATCCGCCTGGATCACCCTCACACCTGCTCCCACCAGGACACCTGCCAGGAGCAAGGCGCCAATTACGAATAACACTTTTCCCAGCATTTCACACCTCCTGAAATTGATTGATTCGGCTACTCAACCGATTTCAGTATAGCACACTTGGTGTTAAATCTCCGTTAAGTTCGAATCCAGGAACTCGCCTTTCGCGCCAGGCAACCATATGGTGAAGGTGCTTCCAGCTCCGGGCGTGCTTTCCACCTGAATGTGGCCGCCGTGCAACTGAACAATATGCACAGCTATGGACAAGCCCAGGCCAGAACCGTCCCGCCGTCGGGCGCACGACCGATCAACACAGTAAAAACGTTCAAAGATGTGGGATTGTTCTTCGGGAGGAATGCCTATACCGGTGTCTTCAACGCTCACGGCCACGCCATTTGCCTCACGATGCACAGTGACCGTTACAGATCCGCTGGGATGATTGTAGTAAATCCCATTTCTGATCAAATTGCTTATGGCCTGCGCCAGCAACGGAGCATCTGCCTGCAGCACCACTTCGTCGGTAATATCATAGCGCAAAGACACTTGATGAGACTGCGCCAACAGCTCCAGTTCTTGGATCACATCACTGATGAGCACTTCCAAATAGACCGGCTCCACTCGAATATCCTTTTCCCCTCGCGCCAGGAGCAACAAATCGTTCACCAGTCTCTCCAATCGCTCTAATGCTCGTTCCAGCGCGCTAGCCATCTCGCGGTAATCAACCAGGGTAGCGTGGGGGTCGCTTAGAACCACCTCCAGATTGGTGCGTAAGAGGGCCAGAGGAGTACGCAACTCATGCGCAGCGTCGGCTACAAATCGGCTCTGTTGCTCGAAAGAGCGGTCCAGGTGTTCCAGCATACGGTCAAAGGCGTCGGCCAGTTCCTTTACCTCATCGGGAGGGCCGTCTAGGGCTAACCGGCGGTCGAGGGTTTCCGCTCGGATTTCTTGAACCAGATGGCTGAGATGCTGTACTGGGCGTAACGCTTGTTGTGCCATCCAATAGGCGCCCATCGCCCCCAACACAGCGAAAGCCCCCACTCCGATGAGTGAAATGATGCGCACCTCACGGATGGCAGTTTCTTGAACTTGCTCTAAGGCTGAAGAGTCTTCCATAGCAGAAGGGGGCAGCGGTGAACCGGCTGGGGGCAATGGTTCACCAGGAGGGTGTTGAGTTGGCACCAGTTCTACGGTGACAACCTTGCTGACGGCTTGCGGTACTCTGATGGCCGTCATGGTATTGATATAGACCGTCAAACCAAGACCCAGAACAAACAACAGACCCGCCGTCCAGAGCGTCAACCGCCGACGCAGTGTGAAGAACTTGCCCAAACGGTGTTGCCAGACTCGCAAGACTTGTTTCGTCACTCGCTTTCTCCCGGTGGAAGCAAACGATACCCCCCACCGACAACGGTTTCAATATACCGGGGATGTTTTGCATCATCGCCCAATTTGCGGCGCAAAGAGTATATGTGGACACGCACGCTGCCGCTGAATAGATTGACATCTTTGTCCCAGACGTGTTCGATCAGGTCTTCTTGACTGACCACCTCTCCGGGATGGCGCATGAGATACTCCAAAATACCGAACTCCTTGCGCGTGAGATCCAAACGATGCCTTCCAATCCATGCCGTACGACTGGCAGGGTCCAATTTCAAATCCCCCACTCGCAAGACGGGTTCCCGCACGCGCATATCCCGTCGTAACAATGCCCGTATGCGCGCTACAAGTTCCTCAAAGTGAAAAGGTTTGGTCAGGTAGTCATCTGCACCCAGATCGAGGCCTGCGACTTTGTCCGTAAGCCGATCGCGAGCGGTCAGCATCAGAATAAGCAGGTCGGGCCTGCTGGCCCTCAAGCGACGACACACTTCCAACCCATCCATATCGGGCAGGTTCAGATCGAGGATGAGCAAGTCATAGTCGTAGATCTCGCCCAATTCCCAACCCCGCTCCCCGCCTTCGGCAATGTCCACCGCGTAACCTTGCTGGCGCAATCCACGCGCCAGGGCATTGGCCAGATCCAGTTCATCCTCAACGATCAGGATTCTCATTATTCTTCCAGCCGCTATCAGATAATGGATGGGTTGTGCAGAAGGTGGTTGTCTGAGCCGCCCAACGGCGCGGCGGATGGCCGGAGCACAACGGAGGCATCCGCCGCGCCGATAGGCGTGACGCGAAGCGTCTCGCCTATCT
>CAYNKW010000341.1:0-4483 GCA_964397845.1 uncultured Anaerolineae bacterium | reverse complement strand
CAAGATCGTCACACAACCAAAGACGAGACAGAGCCGTTTTTCTTCTGCTCCTTCTTCTCTTCGGGCTGGGCTTCTTTGTGCGCAACGCCCATTTACAGCTTGCTTCGGACGACATCGGCTGGCTTGGCGGTGAAGCGCCGACGGTCTTTGATCAATACCGCTACATCCCCCGTCTCTTTTTCGTTTCGTTGTACGCGCTGTTCGGCCCGAGCCCGGTCGCGGCCCTGGTCATGGTTTTCCTCTTTCACTTTGCCAACTCGGTGCTAGTGAGCCATCTCGGTCAAGAACTGCTGAATAGCCAAATCGCCGCGAGGACAGCCGCTTTTGTGTTTATGGTCAACCCGATCGCGCTCAGCACGCTGACCTGGTTCTCGTGCTTTTCTTATGTGCTGGGGACATCGCTGGCGCTGGCGTCGCTGCTCGCCGCCTGGAAAGGCAGTGCAGAGGACGCTGACAAACCTGTGTTCTGGTGGCTCGTCGCCCTGGCCTGCTACGGTGCAGGGCTATTTTGCTCTCACGAGCTGTTCTTTTTGCCGGTCCTGTTTTTCCTGTTCGGTTGGCTGCGGAGAGATGCCGCGCACAGGCGGAGGGCGGCGTTCTCTCTGCTGGCGATGGCTTTTGCCATGCTGGTCAACTTTTTTGTTTACGATTTCAGCCGCTACGGGATCGAGACGAGCAGACTCTTTAGCCCAGGTTTTATCGCGGCCTTTGCTTCGTCGGCTCTGTCATTCGGTCTCAGCCTGGGGGTAGCCTATCCCCTTTCGTTTTTGGTCGAAACGCTGGGTTTCTTGCGCGTCTGCTTCGCCGAGCCGTTACGCTGGGGGATGACCCTGGCGTTGCTGGGGAGCGGCATTGTGCTTTATAAACCAACCAGAGCCTGGCGATTGCGGCTGGTCCTGGCCTTTTCCTTCGCCGCCCTGATCACACCGTACATCGTCAGGCTTTATCTGACGCCAGACATGGTCAACTATCACATTTCCTACGTTCTTTCCGGGCGTGTCTTTTACCTGCCCTTTACCATCATCGCCTTGATCTGGGGCGGAATCGTCGCCAAACTCTGCGAGGACTATAGAGAGCACAAAATGGCCCGGCTCCTGCCCCTTCTGTCTGTGATAGCCTATTTGCACGCCCTTCTGGCTTTGTATGACAAAACCGACTTTATGGGGCTGGAAGTTCTGCACGGAACATCTCGGAGCCTCCCACCGCCGTGGACCCCATACGCAGACAACCAACCGGCCTGGCTCGTCGGTTCGACCCTCGTTTTGATCGGAGTTGTGGCCATACGATTTGCGGCTGAAAAACTGGAGAGAGTGAGGAAAACAAAACGTGAAACGCCCTCGCCGTGACCTGTCCTTCACTTGCAGCAGACGGCGATTGTTGCCCGCCCTGCTGCAGGAGATGGCCGTCATTTTGGGCTCCCTAAAGGGCGGGCAGGGTGGCCGATTGTCGGATTTGGGCAGCCTGCCCGATGACCAACTGGCGCAGATAAGGCCCATCGTGAATCCCGATTACGAGATATTTGCGCATCAAGGCCACGTTTGCAGCCGCTCCAGGAGAACACAGACTGCGCTAAAGCTCTTTCCGAGAGAAAGAGAGTATCTCGTAGCCTTTAACCTGTTCAACGGGCAACACAACCTGGGCGAGATCGGCGTGCGCCTGTCTCAAGAGATGGGCTGGGACGAAGCCAAAGGATTCGCCCACGCCAGGGACTTGTTTCTGTTTCTGGCCCGTCGCCTGGTTTGCGTCCCCAAAGATCCGCCGGAATTCGACGAATAGGTCAGCGTGCCATGTCTGCCGTTTTTCCGTCCCTCGAAGCGACTGAGGCTTTCCGGCCGGTGCGCGCCACTTCGCTGCCCATCTTTCGTCAGGGCTGCGCCAAGTACGCCATGTTTTACGCGCCGGGCTACCTGTGCGTGGTAGACCTGCCGGGTGCAGACAGGTTCGAGGCCACCATTGCCCCACCCGGCAGAGCCTGCCCTGAGCCCCTCGACCCTTCGACTTGGCTCAGGACAGGCTTTGCTCGGGATAAGCTCCGTCGAAGGGTTGAGGGGCAGAGCCAGCGCGTGGATTGGGGGGGTGAATTATGGCGCCGGGCAGAATTGGCCATCGCGCGGGCCAACGACTGGCAGAAAGAACCTTTTCGCCCAGAGTGTCTGACTCTGTACATGAACAACGAGTGCAACCTGCGCTGCGTGTATTGCCACACCGCTCCATCACCCAAACCCGCCGCCAGATTGGAATTGGAAGTCATCGCCGCGGCGGCGGAGGTGGTAGCAGAAGGCTGCCGCAGGAAAGGCCGCCCATTTTACGGCGTGTTCCACGGTGGAGGCGAGCCCACCCTTCATCGCGAACGGGTTGACAGGGCGATGGCCCGGCTGGAAGCAATCGCCTCGGCGCACGACGTCGAGCTCTTTCGTTACGTGGCTACCAACGGCGTCATGTCCGAGGAGAAGGCCCGCTGGCTGGCGCACCGCTTTGACCTGATCGGCCTATCGTGCGACGGGCCGCCGGACATCCAAAACCGCCAGAGGCCGATCTGGGGCGGGAGGGATAGTGCGAAGATTCTGGAGCGCACGGCCCACATTCTGCGAGAGGAGGGTTGCCGGCTCCACGGTCGAACGACGATCACGGGCGCGACGCTGCACCGCCAGGCCGAAATTGCGGACTATATCTGCCGGCAGTTCTCGCCAGAAGAGATCCATTTCGAGCCGGTCTACGTTGGCGGGAGGACCAGCACTGCCGCCGGACTTGGCGTCCAGCAGGCCGGCGAGTTCGTCGTCCACTTTTTGGAAGCGCGAGAGATCGCCAGGGAACACGGCAGCCTGTTGATGAGTTCGGGCAGCCGCCCTGGTACGGTCCACGGCCCTTACTGCAACGTGTTTCGCTCCGTACTCAACCTGGTGCCGGGTGGTGTGGCCACGGCCTGCTTCAAAATCACTGACGCCGATCAGGTCAGAGAAAAAGGGGCCGTGATCGGCGCGCTGAACGGCGAAACCGGGCGCTTTGAGATCTACCACTCCCGGGTGCAGGAGCTGCGCCAACAGTTGGACACTTTTTTTCCTGAATGTGTTGACTGCTTCAACCGCTATCACTGCGCCCGGGAGTGTCCTGACCTCTGCCCGCTGGATGACGACGCTCACCAAAGCAGCGACTCGTTGGCACCGGGCTTCCGCTGCCGGGTGCAAAAGGCGCTGGCCTACGCGACGCTGCGGGAAACCGCCGAGAGCCTGTGGGCTGCTGCGCTGGCAAGAAGGGCGGAGGGAGATAGAGGAGATGCCTGTGGTGAGCCCTGCCGAACCATCTGTGGCACAGCGATTCTTTGACCGGTTCTTCCATGCGGCCCCGCCGGAGGTAGACGTAGAGGCGATTCGGCGGGAGTGGCGGGCTCTCCAGCCCCCCTATCAGGTTGACGACCGCCGGTTGCCCCTGCCGGTGTGGGCCCGGAGAAGCTTTACCGAGACCGGGGAGGAGGCCTGGGCGGAGCTTTGCCAGGACGTAGGCCGCATTGACCTTAGCAGGGCTTTTTGCATCTACGTCCATATCCCCTTCTGCGCAAGCCGATGCAGTTTTTGTGATTGCTACTCCTTCTCGCTACAGCGGCACCGCGCGCGTCACATCGAGGCATACATAACCCTGTTAGCCCAGGAGATGCATCTCTGGAGCCGGTTGGGCATGCTCGCTCGCCGGCCCGTGTCCACGGTGCACTTTGGTGGGGGTACGCCCACGTTTCTAGGAGAGGCGTCCTTTCGTCGCCTGGTGCTGAGGTTGAGCGAGAAGTTTGATACAAGCCCGCAGACGGAATGGGCGCTCGAGTCCACCACGTCGGAACTTACCGACGAAATGTTCTCTCTGCTCGATGCCCTGGGCTTCACCCGGCTCCACGTCGGGGTACAAACTCTGCAAGACACCGTTCGCCGGCGCATCAACCGGCGAGAGCCTGCGGCGGTCGTCCTGGACAAGATCGCCAGGGCAGTGGACGTGGGTTGGGTCGTCAGCGTGGATGTGATATGTGGTCTGCCGGGTCAGTCGCTGGAAGGTTTGCTGGGCGACATCAAGGCGCTGGAGGCGGTTGGCGTGGATGGCTTTTCGCTGTACGAGTTGCAGTTGTCCTCACGCAATAGCCGGTTCGCCGAGCGGCACGGCCTGGTGGGCCGGGGACGCCTGATCAACTACTTTTTGATGCAGGCTGCGTCGCGCTTGCTGGCTGACCTGGGATACAGGAAAACGCTGTTCAACCATTTTGCCCGCGAGAGAGACACGAACCTCTATTTCACCTTCCCGGAGCGGGGAGAAGACTGTCTGGCCCTGGGCACCATCGCCGATGGAGTTTTTGGCGATTATCACTACCGTCACCCGGAATACAAACCCTACTGCCAGAGTGTGAGCGAGGCGTTCCCCGGCCTGCAGGGCGGGCTGCGGCGCAGCGCGCTGGAGAATCGCCTGCATCCCCTGGAGATCGCTCTCCTATCAGGGCGTATGCCGG
>CAYNKW010000340.1:0-4492 GCA_964397845.1 uncultured Anaerolineae bacterium | reverse complement strand
ATTTCAAGATTCCTGCGTCCGGCAGTCAAGAGGACGCTAGGTGACAGTCACGACTCTGCAATCGATTAGAACAAGAGCTGAGTCCGGCAATGGCTTGCGGCCAGTTGCCCAACAATGGCTCGGACTGTGCGAAAAGTCGGTAGGGTTCTGCCGTGCAAGGCACAGGTGCAGATGGCTTGGAAGCAGAGGAAACAGTCGTAGGAAGCAGCCTGACCCGGCTGCACCTGGACATGCGGTGCACATCTCGCAAGCGAACGAGTCAGGATGCCGGCTACTCCTCCACCCCGTTGCGGGCAATGACCTCGCTGTACCAGCGCGCGCTCTTCTTGGGGGTGCGCTCCCCGGTCTCGTAATCCACCCACACGATGCCGAACCGCTTGCTGTAACCATAGGCCCACTCAAAGTTGTCCATTAGCGACCAGGCAAAGTAGCCCTTCAACGGCACACCTTCTTCCAGCGCGTGGTGGGCAGCAAGGGTGTACGATCGCAGGAACTCGATTCGATCCTGGTCATTCACCGCGCCGTCTTGGAGAACGTCCGGGAATGCCGCACCGTTTTCGGTGATGTAGATGCTGCGCGGATTGTAGTCACGGTGCACTCGCATCAGCAGCTTGTAAAGGCCGTCGGGATAAACCTCCCACCCCATCTCGGTGTACCGGGACCCTGCCGGCTTGTGGAACGCCGTGTTCAAGGGTGGGTTTTGTTGATAGCCGACAACAGCGCGGGAATAGTTGTTGATGCCCAGGAAATCCATCCGCTCCGGCAGGCCGGTCAGGTCATCCGGTTCGCTCTGAGGGGCCTGATCGCCCAGCAGGGAGAGCATGTCTTCCGGATAGTGGCCGTGAAACAACGGATCGAGGAACCAGCGGTTGAGGTAGCCATCGTAGCGCTGGGCGGCTTCAAGATCGGCCTGGCTATCGGTTGCCGGGTCAACGTGGGACAGGTTGAGGGTTATACCAACCCGGGTTTCCGCGTCGCCGTAGGCGCGGATGGCGTCAGTTGCAGCGCCGTGGGCCACCAGCGAGTGATGGGCCGTCTGGATCGCCGCTGCCAGGTCTGTCAGGCCAGGGGCGTGCTCCCCGGTTGAGTAGCCCAGAAAGGCAAACACCCACGGTTCATTGAACGTGATCCAGTGATGCACGCGGTCTCCCAGGCGGCGGGCGACAACCGTCGCATAGTCGGCAAAGTAGCCCACCAGGTCGCGATTCGGCCAGCCACCGGCATCCTGCAACGCCTGGGGCAAGTCCCAGTGGTACAGCGTGACGAAAGGCTTAATGCCCTTGTTCAACAGTGCGTCCACCAAACGGTCGTAAAAATCGAGACCGGCCGGGTTGACGGGGCCAGTGCCTTCTGGAATGATACGCGGCCAGGCTATGCTGAAACGGTAGGCGCGCAGGCCCAATTGGGTCATCAACTCGACGTCCTCTTGCCAGCGATGGTAGTGATCGCAGGCTACGTCGCCGGTGTTGCCGTTCAGGATGGTGTGCCGGCGGTGGGTGAAACGGTCCCAGATGCTTTCGCCCTTGCCATCCTCGTTCCAGGCCCCTTCGATCTGGTAGGAAGCGGTCGCCGCTCCCCAGAGGAATCCTTCGGGAAATTGTCGGATGCTCATTTGGCCTCCTCTCTGATTGTGTGAAAAAGACTTGTTCGCAAAATGATCTATGCAAACGAGTTGTACAGGGAGCGCACCCGCAGCGCCGCGCGGGCCTGTTCAACCGTCCAGCCGTCAGGCAGAGGGCAGGTCACGGTGACGGTGCGTCCGGCGGGTACGTCAAAGTAGTTGTCGCTGAACACGACGTCCACGCCGTCGAGCGCCAATTCGACGAACCGCGCCAGCGATTGGGCCGTCACCTCAAAGGCCAATTGGTTGCCGTCCTGGCGTACACCGGCGGACAGCGCCGGGGCGGCCAGTGAGAGATGCTTGTTGGGCACAAAGGGGAGCACAGCCATGCTGAGTCGCTCGTCGTCCTGCCATAGTTCGTAGACCAACACGATCTCACGACGGTTGCTTGTCCTGAGCCCTTCAGTCGAGGGATCGGCGCTGATTTGACCACTAAAGTCCAGTTCGCACACACAGACCGAACTCAGCGCGGGCACTGTCACCGATTCCTCCCCTGTCTTTAACATCTCACCCTCCAATGTCTCCAGTGACCAGCGGACGGTTGCCTGCCGGTCGCCGGTCAGGTCGTTGGTGACGTGGAATGCCACCTCCGGCTTCCAGTCTTGGGTCGAAGGTGGGGCAGAGCCGGTGAGGCGTTGTAGGGCCGCTGCGCTCATCCTCATCTCTCCTGTCCGTAATACGTCGCCCTCCAGCGTCTCCAGTGACCAGCGGACGATGGTCGGCTCACTGGTGACCTGGGGCGCTACCTCTGGCCACCAGTCTTTGGCTGAAAGCAGGACGGGGGCATAGAAGCGCCGGGCAGCGTAGTGGAGTGCCTTCCAACGTCCAAAGTAATCCAGGCTGGACCAGGAGGCGACAGGCCAGCAGTCGTTCAGTTGCCAGTAGAGCGTGCCGCTGGTGCAACGCCGGTTGCGCCGCCAATACTCCACACCGGTACGCACCGCCTCGGCTTGAAGCAACTGCGTCAGATAAACCAGCGACTCAAAATCCTTGGGCAAGCGAAAATGGTCGGTCATGTAGGTGATGATCTTGCTGTTGCCTACCTCGTTCCGTTGGTGGTGCTCCATGATGTAGGAGGTCATGTTCCACTCTGACTCGTCGGCATAAGTGCGGATGGTCTCCAACGCCGGGAGCGACTGGAAGCCAAATTCGCTCACAAAGCGCGAATTGTGTTCCCCGTATGCCTTGAACGGCCGGTTGCCGTGCCATACCTCCCAGTTGTGGGTATCTCCGGCCCGGACGCCATTGGGCTCCACAAAGGGTGTGTTGGATGAGGGAGAACTGGGCCAATAAGGGCGGTCAGGGTCCTCGGTGGTGCATATCTGGGGCAGGAAGTGGTGGAACATACGGTCGTAACCCTCTTTAAGGCGCTGGTAGTCCTCCGAGTCGTTCCATCCCCAGGCGACCCATCCCCATTCCATCTCGTTGTTGCCACACCAGAGCGCCAGGCTGGCGCGATGGCGCAGGCGGCGGACGTTTTCCACCGCCTCGAGGCGTACGTTCTCGAAAAACGCCTCGTCGTCGGGGTATGTGCTGCAAGAGAAGATAAAGTCCTGCCAGACCAGGATGCCGTACCGGTCGCAGAGGTCGTAGAAGCGTTCCTCCTCGTAGAATCCGCCGCCCCAGACGCGCAGCATGTTCTGATGCGCTGCTGCTGCACTGCGGATGAGGTGCTCCATGTAGGCGTCGCTGAGCCGTGAGGGGAACGAGTCGGCGGGGATCCAGTTAGCACCTTTGGCAAAGATGGGCACGCCGTTGACCACAAAGGTGAACGACCGGCCCCACTCGTCGTCCTCCTGGCGCAGTTCGATTGTGCGCAGGCCCATCTGGTAGGTGCGCTGGTCGTGAATCTGGTCTTCCGCCAGCAGCAGGATTTCCACCTTGTACAGCGGTTGGTCACCGTAGCCATTGGGCCACCAGAGTTGTGGCTGGGCGATGGGCACTTTGAGGGTTTGTGATCCGCCGGCGATGTTGGCCTGCGCCCCCAGGACTGCACCATCTGGCCCGGTGATGCGAACCTTTGCCCTCAGCGGGGCATCCTGCCAGCGTTCGACGGTCGGCGTCGCCTGGATCGTCACCTGGCCTGCTTTGTGGTGCTGGCGCAGGTGCACGTCGTCCAACCGCGCTACGCTGCGCCCTTCGAGGCGAACCTCTTTCCAGATGCCGATGGGCGGCAATTGTGGCCCCCAATCCCAGCCAAACTGGCAGGGTGCTTTGCGCAGATACGGCCCGCCGTGGATGGACTGTGCAGGACCACGCATCGGGCACTCGGCTTGTTTGGCGGTGATATACTGCACCGGCGAACGAAACAGAATTGCCAATTCGTTCTCGCCCTCGCGCAGGGATGCTTTGACGTCCCAGCGATATTGGCGGAACATGTTGTCGGTCTTGCCCAAAAGTTGCCCGTTGAGGGTGACCTCGGCCAGCGTGTCCAGCCCATCACAGATCAGAAAGATGCGATCCTCGGCCAGCAGAGCCTGCCCTGAGCCGGCCGAAGGGTCAGAGTCCACGGTAAAGGTGCACCGGTATTCCCAGTCGCTTTCGGCCACCCACTGGACGCGCTTTTCGTTATCGGCCACGAACGGGTCGGGGATGCGCCCGGCGACCAGCAGGTCAGTGTGGACGCCGCCGGGAACCTGGGCGGGCAGCCACTCCCTTCGACTGCGCTCAGGGCGAGCCTCAGAATCGGCCTGGCGGAATTGCCACTTGCCGGTCAAAGTTTGGATGTGCATGATTCCTCTTTCCTTCTTTGCTTTTGCCGCTGTGGAGTTGCATATAGCGACTCTTGTCATCGCAGCGGAAAACTCCCGCACATTCGCCTTCAAAGGGGACAACAGCGCTGTTAAAAATACTGTTTGAGGATGAGATCAA
>CAYNKW010000339.1:2113-4498 GCA_964397845.1 uncultured Anaerolineae bacterium | reverse complement strand
CTCCCGCCTGGGCCGCCTGCAGCGCCGCGGCGAATTTGAAGCTGTGTGCCGGAAAGACTCGGTCGTCGTGATCCCCTGTCGTGATCAGCGTCGCCGGGTATGCCGTCCCTGGCTTGACGTTGTGATAGGGAGAGTACGCCAGGAGGGCCTCGAACTCTTTTACATCCTCCGGCGAGCCATAGTCGGAGGTCCAGGCCCACCCGATGGTGAACTCGTGGAAGCGCAACATGTCGAGGACTCCCACGCCCAACAGGCAGGCTCCAAAGAGGTCGGGCCGCTGGGTCAAGCAGGCGCCGACGAGGAGGCCGCCGTTGCTGCGGCCGGCAATCGCGAGCTTGGGCCTGCTCGTGTACTCGTTCTCAATGAGCCACTCTGCAGCGGCGATAAAGTCGTCAAAGACGTTCTGCTTCTTCAGCTTCATCCCCGCCTCGTGCCAGGACTTGCCGTACTCCCCACCGCCGCGCAGATTCGGTTGAGCCAGGAGGCCGCCCATCTCCATCCAGACGAGATTGCCCACAGAGAAGGCAGGGGTCAGCGAGATGTCAAACCCGCCGTACCCGTACAGATAAGTCGGATTGTTCCTGTCCCGCTTTAGCCCCTTCTTGTGGCTGATGAACATTGGCACCCTCGTCCCGTCCTTGCTGCGGTAAAAGACCTGCTCCGTGACGTATGCATCAGGGTCAAAGCCCACCTCTGGCTTTCGGAACGCTGTGCTCTGGCCCGTCTCCGCGTCGTAGCGGTAGATTGTGCCCGGCGTCGTGAATCCCGTAAAGAGGTAAAATGTCTCCCGATCCGTGCAACGGCCGCCGAATCCTTCCACAGTCCCCATGCCTGGCAGTTCGACCTCACGCACAATCCTCCCGCTCTTGTCCAGAACCCTCACCAGGCTGTGCGCGTCGTGCAGGTAGGAGGCGATAAACATGTCGTGAACCAGGCTGACGCTCTGCAGGGCGTCGGGTGATTCAGGGATGGTCTGCTTCCAGTTTGAACGGTCCGGCCTGGTGATATCAATCGCCACGACCCTCGACATCGGCGCGTCGAGGTCGGTCGTAAAGTAGAAGACGGGGCCATCGTTGCCAGCGAAAACATAGCGGGCATCGAATCCCTCGAGCAGCTCGACGACCTCACCGTCCTCCGCCTGCAGGTCCTTGTAAAAGACCCCGTTCTCGCGGTGCGTGCCCTTCCAGACCGAGATGAGCAAGTAGCGACCGTCGTCTGTGACACGGCCGTCGAAGCCCCAGTCCTTGTGGTCAGGGCGTTCGTAGACCAGCTCGTCCTCGGACTGCGGCGTGCCGATGCGGTGGTAGTAGAGCTTGTGGTAGTAGTTGGCTCCCTTGTACGCCATCCCCTCTTTGGGCTCGTCGTACCGGCTGTAGAAGAACCCTTTGCCATCGTGGGTCCAGGAGGCGATGGAGAACTTGGCCCACTTCAGGTGGTCTTCAAGATCGCGCCCGCTGTCCACCTCGCGAACCCGCCACTCCTGCCAGTCCGATCCGGAGGCAGAGAGCCCATAGGCCAGCAGTTTCCCGTCTTCACCGGCCGCATAACCTGTGAGGGCAATTGTTCCGTCCTCCGAAAGTTGGTTGGGGTCGAGGAGGACCCTGGGTTCAGCCTCGAGGGACTCTATCCAGTAAAGGACGCTCTGGTTCTGCAGACCATCGTTGCGGGTGAAAAAGTAGCGCTCGCCCCACTTGAAAGGGACACCGTACTTTTCATAGTTCCATAGCTCGGTGATCCGCTGGCGAATTTTCTCTCGGGCCGGGATGTGGTTCAGGTACTCGAACGTGACCTGGTTCTCGGCCTTGATCCAGCTTTGGGTTTGCGCGGAGTCAACGTCCTCCAGCCAGCGATAGGGATCGGGCACCCGAACGCCGTGGATGGTGTCGCCGTCTTTTGTGCGCCGGCTGCCGGGATACTTTGGCACGCTTTGGGATGTCTGTTGTTCCATAGTTTCTCCTTGTGATAAAGTGACTGGATGGTCTATTTTCACGGTAAAACGCTGGTGCGTAGCCAAACCTCGGAGGTCTTGTCGAATCCGCGTTGCCCCGTTATTTCTTAATGGCTCCTGGGTGAGCAGAGCTCTGACCCTGGAATTGAAAGACGAGACGGCGGGGTGACCGATCCCTCTCGTCTTCCTCTCAGGGTCAAAGCCCATTATACATCAGCCAAGGGGGCTGGTCAAACCGGGCTTGGCCGGTGGGAATATTTCAAAATGACCTTTTGGGCCGCTTCTGCGGGCGCAAATCCCCTCTTCAGCCACCTATTTGTCCCCGGTGCGGAACACTCACCAGCGATGCTTCTTCCCGCTTTGTTCTCCTTTGTGAAATAGCGCATTTTGAAACATCACCAGAATTTTAAGGTTAAACGGGCTAACGCGCTTTCCTG